>JAEEOY010000117.1 GCA_016284515.1 Kiritimatiellia bacterium
CACGTCGCTCGGAATAATAACAGGTCCATTGATCTCTATAGGGTTAGCATCTGTACCAATTAACACCTTCGCACCATAGTCCGGTGCCGTTACCGTCTTTCCATTCGCAAGAGTAACCGTCTCCTCTCCCGAAGGCCCTTTACCGTAATAGTACCCGTCCACTAGCGTCTTGCCCCCCTGCTTGATTTTGCACATGCCGGGATCTATAGCCTGAATTTCCTGAATCCACTGTCGATATTCGCAGCTTTCAGAGGTCAAATCCCCAATATACGGCATCTCCAACGGAAACGCCCCGTTAGCATGCAACCGATCATTACGATCCTTTGTCGTTGGATCACGATTCGGTGCGTCATACCCACCAGGATTCACCTCTCCTGTAGTCGGATTCCTGTAGAGCGGGCGAACAGCATTCTTACCATAGCTACTAAACTGCGCATTCAAGTATTCACTTCTTGACATCATGTCGGGGGCACCGTCGCCGTCACTAATAAAATCACCATCCACACCCAACTCTTCGTTCTTCGCTGCGTAAAGTTTGCCATTGACGACGCACTCGGAGTCAATGTACAAGTCGGCATTTGAACGCACATCGCCATTTGCTATAACTCCGCCTCCCTTAAACCAGCCGTAGTTGTTCACGAAATAGGCATTGTTGAATACAGCTGAACGCTGCTGCGCAAAACGAACCTTCTCGGCAATGACAACCTTAGAAACGCCCCCCCCTGGATTAGTTCGCGTAGCCTCGGCTACAATCGTCACATCGGCATTTTGCCTGCCCTGCGTGTGATCAACGCGCCCGATTCGAACCTTCACCGTGCAACCATTGCGCGTCACGGTCTCTGCAAACGTCACCGTTGCGTCTTTTGACCCGATCACCTCTCCAATCGTTCGTTTGGCAGTGGCACCAGAAAACGGCTTAAACCATTTGTCAAAGGGATTGCCACCTATGGTCGTTCCCAGCATAACTGCCGTGCGATTAAGCGAATTCTGAAATTGGAAATTTATTGCCGACTTGGCCAGCTCAATCTCGCTCTGAGCTGCGAGTCGGCAAACATCACGCCCGATAGCCATTGCAGTCATCCGTGACGTTGTGTAGACATATGTCATGGTGGAGCCAATTATTAGTGCCATGACCCCGGTCAGGACCATCACAGTGAGCAGCGCGGAACCGCGTTTGAACTTGTTCATTTCGCACCTCCCTTAGCTTATTCTGGCTGGATCCTGCGGAATAACGGCACGTACACGCGCTCTCTATGCGTTGTCTGTGAGCCGTCTAGGTTCTTCACATTTGCCTTGAGCTCAATGTTGAAGCACAAGGCATACGGCCCCGACGAATTCAGCACCGCCGAATCATAGCAGTTGGAGACCACATCCGAAATATCCTCTTCGCAAAGCGTCATGTATCCTGGCCAAAGCCACCTCTTGTAGTTGTTCTTGTTAGGCGTTCCGTCATTGAAGAGGAAGTAGCGGGTCTCCTCCGTACCATCCTCGCCAGTTACGGTTTCGCTGGACAACAAAATCCGCATCGCTTGGGCCTCTATACTGTCAAGCGAACTTCCTACCGCATCTGCCGACATAGAAATCGCACCTGAGCTCTCGACCACAGACCCGGCGTTCGTTCCGCTAAGAAGCCCTGCGTAATGGATGCCGTTGACCGACGGAGAAGCATGGAACAACAGCTTCTCGCGCAATTCACGCGCGGAAAGCGAGAGCTCGGCATCGACCATTGCGGTCTTAAGCATTCGGTGGGTTGTTATAAACGCCGAGACTATTGCCGTAAGCGCAATAACCATCACACTACTCGCAATCATCACTTCTGCCAAAGTGAATCCCTTTCTCATCAGTCCCCCCCCCGCTCAATCGAGCATTTTGTGACGTATATAGGAATTCTGGCGTCCGTGGCGAACGCATTAAGGCGCTTTCTGGCCCCAGATGGACCCCATTCGACATCGACCTGTATCTCCTTCCAAGTTGTCCCCGCCACCCCATGTGGGGGAGAAGCCACATCTTCCCCTGTAAGTGCTTTGACTCGGACATAACATTTTGCCGGCGAGCCGGGCCAAACATTCAAAGCATGGCAATCGGCATCCGATATCGTCGTTTCCGCCCCCTGTGCGCTTGGATGCCATTCGTCAGAGTAACTCAGGTTCTCATACGACTTGTTGAGCCACGTCCAGGCTGTGTCCCAAGCGTACGCCTCGGCAGCCAACATCTGAGTATTCTCGCGGCTCACGCGTGCAATAACGACAAGGCTCCCCATTAGCGCAAGGGTGGAAATCGCGGCAATCGAGCCGGCCAGCATCACCTCGACGAGCGTGACTCCCGGACGCGCCTTCATGCCTGCACCTCGCCTTCCGTAAACAGCGCGGCAAGCGCAGACTCCACAGCCGACGGGTCGGCCAGGTAGAACCTGCACGGCATGATGGCGCCAAGCTCGGTCCTGAGCCGGTCGTCGGCGGGATTCAGCGTGGCAACGAGCGCGTGCTTGCCGAAGGACGCGAACGGAACCACGCCCCTTATGCGAAGCAGCAGCTCGGGGAACTTCGCGACGAGGTCGCGGGGAGGAGGAAAGGCCGAGAGCGGAATCGGCGGCGCGCCCAAGGTGTCCGCAAGGTGCGCGGCGCACTTCTCCGCAAGCGTAAGATTCTCTTTTTCGAGAATCTGGAGTGCCGAAATGAGAAACACCCGTCCGTCCGTCGGCGACGCGCGGACAAGCTCCTCCGCGCGCTTCGCCTCCTCGGCGCTGAGGAGCCCCGCCGAGGCGAGGGAGCCGACAAGCGCGACCTCGGACTCTATTGCCACGGCCGATATCTCTGCCGCCTGTTCCTCCACCGTGACGGCGGCGGGACGCTCCGGGGTAAGGTCCGGCGCCGGGGCGATAAGCGTGTGCACCTTGAGCACAAGTGCGCGCGCCTCTGGGCTGTTGCAGGACTCAAGACGCGGCAGGAGCCCCTCCAGAGCCGCGACATCGCGTTCCTTGACGAGAATCCTCGCAAGCGATATAAGCGTCTTCTGACAGTCGTCGCTCCTCCCGAGCTGGTCGTAGGCAACGGCAAGGAACTCCAGAGTCGTGCGGTCCTCCGGCATGATCTGGAGCATCTGCTCGAAATATGCGACGCCCTCAGCGAGGCGCGTGTCAAATTTATGTTCCTCTGCCATACGGATTCCATCTAGCACGAAGCATGCCAGACGGATGGCACGATTCGTGCATAAATGTGTCCGTATGGCAGAGACTACCCAGACATCGAAGCGTTTCCACGTCCGGCGCGGCGGGCTTGCGGAGATCAAGAACATCACCGATCCGTACGAGTTCGCGGCCGCGGCGGCGGACTTCCTTTCGCAGCAGCCGATTTCGATTCCGGCGGGCTTCACGCCTTCATCCGAGCTTCTGTGCGGGATGAACTTCGAGGCGTGGAGCAGGGCCAAGGCGATTCCGCTCGTCAAGGTCGCGAACCGCCTTTCAGTGGCGTTTGCGGATCCCTTCGACCTTCCGGCGCAGGAGGAGGTCGCGCGCTGGACGCGCGGCAAGATATGGCCGCTCGTCGCGCCTGCGCCCGAGCTTAACGAAGCCCTCCAGAGGCTGAAGGCGCAGGAGGACGCGTCGAACCCCGCCCTCGCGATGGAGAACATCATGAAGGGCGACGACGGCGACATCGAGATGACCGCCGGGCAGGACGCGGCGGCCGACGCGATCGACGCCACTGCGGACGCCGCAGGCGAGGCGCCCGTCATCAGGATGGTCAACACGATCATGATCGAGGCCCTCAAGACGAAGGCGTCCGACATCCACTTCGAGGCGATGGAGAAGACCTCGCGCCTCAGGTACCGCATCGACGGCGAGCTGGTGGACCGCCCGGCGCCGCCGAAGGCGCTGCACAACGCCGTCGTCTCTCGAATCAAGATTCTCTCCAACCTCGACATCGCCGAGAGGCGGCGTCCGCAGGACGGACGCTTCAAGGTGAAGGCGCTGAAGAAGGAGGTCGACGTGCGCGTGTCGATCCTGCCGACGGTCCACGGCGAGAAGGTCGTAATGCGAATCCTCGACAAGGCGAACCTCGCCCCCGGCCTCGCGTCGCTCGGCCTCGACGAATACGCCTACAAGGCGATGAAGTTCGCGATCGACCAGCCACACGGCATCATCCTGGTGACGGGCCCTACGGGATCCGGAAAGACGACGACGCTGTACTCCTGCCTTCAGGACCTCAACAAGCCGAACGTCAACATCGTCACGGCCGAGGACCCCGTCGAATACGAGCTCGCCGGCGTCAACCAGTGCCACGTCAACGTCGCGCAGGGCCTTACGTTCGCCGGCATCCTGAGGTCCGTGCTGCGACAGGACCCCGACATCGTGCTCGTCGGCGAAATCCGCGACGGAGAGACGGCGGACATCGCCGTGAAGGCCGCTCTTACGGGACACCTCGTCTTGTCGACGCTGCACACGAACGACGCGTGCGGCGTCGTCGCGCGACTGTTCGACATGGGCATCCAGCCGTTCATGCTCGCGAGCTCGCTCATCCTCGCGCAGGCGCAGCGACTCTACAGGAAGCTCTGCCCGAACTGCAAGAAGCAGGTGGAGGTGGATCTCGAGATGCTCGCGCTCAACAAGGTGGACCCCAAGCCCTTCGAGGGCGTCACGATCTACGGTCCGGTCGGCTGCGCGAAATGCCACGGCTCGGGCTACAAGGGACGCGGCGCCATGATGGAGGTGCTGCCCATCTCGCCGAAGATAAGGGCGCTCATCGAGAAAGGCGGCGATGCGGACCTCCTGAGGACGCTCGCTCTCGAGGAGGGGATGGTTACGCTGAAGGAGGCCGGAATGATGAAGGTGCGCCAGGGGCTCACCTCGCTGGAGGCCGCGTTCGAAGTGACAGGAGGAGAGTAAGCCGATGGCCAACATACCGAAGATAAAGGGCGCGAAGAAGATCGTAAAGACGGAGCTCGTTCCGTTCACCCGCCAGCTAGCCTCGATGATCGGCGCCGGAATGCCGATTCTCGCCACGGTGCAGACGCTCGAGGAGCAATGCACGAACCCCGAGTTCAAGAAGGTGCTCGGGCATCTGCTAGAGACGATCGAGAGCGGCGACCCGGTCTCGCGCGGACTCGCCGCCTTCCCGGCGATATTCGACGACATGTACGTCAACATGGTGGTGGCGGGCGAGCAGTCGGGCGAGTTCGCCGGCATCCTGAAGCGACTAGCCGCGATCATCCAGTCCACCGCCAGGCTCAGGGGCAAGGTGAAGAGCGCGATGACGTATCCGACGGTCATCGTCTCGATCGCCCTTCTCCTCGCGGGCGGACTCATACAGTTCGTGGTGCCTATCTTCGCCGAGATGTTCTCCGGCTTCGGCAAGCCCCTCCCGGCGCTGACGCAGACTCTCGTCGACATCGCGGACTTCGTAAAGGGCAACTGGTACTACGTGCTTGGCGGAGTCACCGTCGTCATACTGCTGTTCAGGAAATGGAAGTCGACGGAGCACGGCCACTATCAGTTCGACGAGTTCAAGCTGAAGATGCCGGTATTCGGGCAGCTCAACCTCAAGAGCAGCATCGGACGCTTCTGCCGCCTTCTCGCGCAGATGACGAACGCGGGCGTTCCGATCCTCAAGTCGCTCGACGTCGTGGCGAGGTCCATCGGCAACAGGGTGCTCGAGAAGTCCATCCTAGACGCGCGCAAGGAGGTCGAGCAGGGCAACCAGCTGAACGTCGCGCTCGACGGAAAGCCGTACATGCCCCTCATCATGGTGCGAATGATCGCCGCCGGAGAGAAGGCGGGCAAGGTGGAGGACATGCTCGACTCGGTGGCGGACAGCTACGACGAGGAGGTGGAGGCGCTTCTCAGCACGCTGACCGCGCTTATGGAGCCGTTCCTGATGGTCTTCCTCGGCGCCATCATCGGAACGATCGTCCTTGCGATGTTCATGCCGATCTTCAACATGGGCTCGCTCGCGAGCTGACAATCCGGGGGGCTTGAAAATGACTACAGAAACAGAAGAAGAAATCACGATCACAGAAGAGGCGAAGACGGATCCCGCAAGCCGCCGGCTCGCCATCGCGGAGATGCAGGCCGCGCGCTCGAAGGTGGTCATGGAGTCGCTCGCCGGCTTCTGCCACGCGCTCGGCCAGCCGGCGACCGTCCTCATGAGCTCTATCGAGTTGCTCCAAATGGATGGCGTCGACGAGGAGACGAAGAAGCAGGTGCTTGACATGTGCCACGACGCAGTCATCGAGATAAAGTCCCTTCTAGCAGAAATGAAGGTGCAGCGCGAATACGTCGCAGAGGCCTATCTCGCCGGCAACGCCGACGCAGGAAACATGATTTCCCTCCCCGAGTGGCGCGACAAGGCCCCGCCAAAGGCAAGCTGGGACAAGAAGTAGCAGCGGTCACGCGCCGGCGACGAGGGTCTTGCCGAAGGCGACGATGCGCTTGTCGATGCGCACGCGGATCTGGCTCACGTAGTTGCGCGTGATCCTGTACTTCGCGGCAACCTCGCCTATGTCGCGCCCTTCGAGCGCGTACTCCCGGTAGACGTTCCTGTCGCGCTCCGAGAGCGCGGTTTTCGTGAGAACATGCTCGACCGCCGACTTGAGGACCGCCTCGCGCCAGTCCGCGTCGAGCTGCTCGGGCGAGGCGTCCGGCGCGGCCAGGGTGTCGGCTATCGTGCGGTCCGAAGCCTCCGCGTCTCCGCCGCCCAGAGAGGAGTCTATCGACACCTTCCTGTCCGAGGCGCGCGCGATCTCCTTCCTGTGCGACATGTGGACCTCGTTGACGATCATCGTCGCGAGGTACGAGTGGAACTTGCCCTTCTCGGGCGTGTACTGTCCGCTCCGCAGCACTTCGACAAGCTTGCCGAGGACCGTCATGACTATGTCGTCCGCGTTCTCCTCGCCGCCCTTCATCGCCGCGAACTGGCGTATCGCCGAGGAGTAGGAGTTCCAGAACCTCACCCACGCGGCGGAATCCTCGCCGGGCGCGAGGTTCTTGATCTTGGCGATCAGCGTGGCGGACGTGACCGGGAACGCGCTCATCGCTCCGCCGCCTCCTGAAGCTTCTCTATCGCGGCGTCGAGCAGCATCCTCAGCGGCTCGCTGTCGCCGGCCTGCATGTAGTCCGCATCGCCGAAGCGGAGGTTGTCGAACGGCGAATCCATCGAGTCCTCCGAGAGCTTGTCGCGCATCTGCTCCAGATCGGCGATCGCCTTCTCGATCGTTATCCCGCCAGAGGCCAGCGCGGAAAGCACGGGATGCGTCAGCACGAGCGCGTCGAGACGCGCCGCCTCAAACGAACCGCGCGAGGGCATCACGATCTCGCCGCTGTCGTCCGTCTGGTCCTCGCTGCGCGCCTCGGCCGGGATCCTGAACAGCTCGTCGAAGGACGGGACGTCCGGACGCGCGCCCGCGTTCTCCAGCTTGAGCCTCCACACCTCGCGCTGCACGCTGAGCTCGCGCGACTGCCACGCGCACGCGACCGCGAGAAGGACCGCCACCACGCTCACATAGCGCGCGACATGGCGCGCGACGTGTCCGCGCGACTTCGCCTTGAGCCAGCGCTCCTCGGACTCGAACTCGAACGACTCGCGGTCCGCTCGCTTCTCCTCCGCGTACGAGAGGCACTCGCGCCCCTGCGGGTTCGCGTGCAGAAGCTTCGGAAGAATCCGGCGCCATACTGGATCGTACGTCTCCAGCGCGGCGACGACATCGGTGCGCGCGTCGCACCACGTGCCGGTGAGGAGCTTGTACGTTATGACGCCGAGCGCGTACCAGTCGCTCTGCGGACTCGCCGCGACGCCCATCTCCAGCTCGGGCGCCATGTAGCCTATCGACCCCATCACGAGCGAACGTCCCTCGCGCATCTTCACGATCGTCTTCACGACGTCCACCACGGGCTTGCCCTCGCCCTGCGGATCGAATATCTTGGACACTCCGAAGTCGGCGATCACCGCATGTCCGTCCGGACCGACAAGCACGTTCTGCAGCTTGAGGTCGCGGTGTATGACGCCGTTCGCGTGGATGTACGCGAGCCCTTCGCGAAGGTCGTCGTACCAGCGTCCGACAGTCTCCTCGTCGACGCTCCCGCTCTCGACGTCGGCGAGCGACTTCGCCTCGCCCGAGTCGTCGAGAATGAGGTCCATCACAAAGAACGGCTTGCCTGTCGCCTGGTCGGTGCCGAAGTCGGTGACCTTGACGATCCTCGGATGCGACAGTTTCGCGAGAAGCCGGCCTTCGTCCTCGAACCTGCGCCGAACCTCAGGGTCGTCTTTTTCATAGACGAAAAGCTTCACCGCGTGGCGCGACCCGAGGCGCGGATTCACCGCCTCGTACACCTCGCTCATTCCGCCCTTGCCGAGAAGGCGGACGGTCTCGTAGCTACCGATCGTCATCTGCCGCTCCTTTCGTTTCTGTTATTATATCATAAATTACAGCCCTTCCGCATCGGCGAAGGTTTTGCTATACTTATGACATGGGCACGCAGACAGGAAAATATCTTGAAATTGCAGAGGAACTCCGGCAGGAGATACTGTCGGGCAAGTTCGAGCACTCCGAGCGCTTTCCGAGCGGAGAGGCCCTCGCGCGCCGGTTCGGCGCCAGCCGCCCGACGGTCGAGCGCGCTGTGCGCGAGCTCAAGCGCTCGGGCCTCCTGGAGGCGCGCGCGGGCTCCGGCGTGTACCTAACCCAGCTCGCCCACAAGGCGACGGGACTGCTAGGCGTCATCGCGCCGGACTACCGCCGCATCGACTTCTTCACGGACCTCTGCGACCACATCGTCACGGCCGCGCACGCGGCAGGGTACAGCGTCGTCAACGGCGTGGACGCGGTGCCCGACTCGTCCGACCGCACCCGCTGGGCCGTCGCCGTCGCCAAGGCCTTCGCCGCGCGCAGGACCGCCGGCGTCATCATGGAGCCCGTAGACCTCGTTCCCGGCGCGACCGAGGCGACCGAGGCCGCTCTCGACGTCCTCGCGAAAAGCCGCATCCCCGTCATTCTCATCGACCGCGACTACCTGCCGTATCCGGAACGCAGCCGCTACGATCTCGTCGGGATCGGCAACGTCCAGGCCGGATACCTCCTCACGCGCCACCTCGTCCGCCGCGGCGCGAAATCCATACGGTTCCTCACCCAGCGCGACTACGCCGCGACGATCCGCATGCGCATCCAGGGCGTCGCGCAGGCATGCATCGACCTCGGGCTCGGATGGAAACCGTCCTTCGCGATCGAAGTCGACCCGGAGGACACGGCGTCGTTCGACGCCGCGATCCGCCGTGCGCGCTGCGCAGACGCCTTCGTCTGCCGCAACGACGCGCTGGCCGCCAGGCTCCTGCAGGTGCTGTCGAAGTCCGGACGCAGCGTGCCCGAGGATGTGATGGTCGCGGGATTCGACGACGCGAAGATCGCAAGGCTACTCAACCCGCCGCTCACCACGATTCGCCAGCCCGTCCGCCTCATCGCCGAAACGGCCGTCGAATCTCTCTTCCAGCGAATTCGCACTCCAGACCTGGCCCCCCGCGAGATACAGCTTTCCGCCCCCCTCGTCGTCCGCGCCTCCACGCGCCAGACGGCGTGAAGCGGCCTTATCCGCGCGGCGCGAAGCCGAGGACTCCGCAGTCGGGTCCGACGAGGTACGAGCCCGCGATCGCATCGTGGACGTACGCCTTGGCACCCGCGACCGCGGCGGATATGCCGCGTCCGAGCGCAAGCTCCGCCGCTAGCGCCGCCGCGAGCGAGCAGCCCGTGCCGTGCGTGGAGACGGGGTTCGCGACCCAGGGCATGGAGAACTCGGAGACGTCATGTCCGTCGTACAGGACGTCCACCGCGCTTGAGCCCGCGCCGTGACCGCCCTTCACGAGCACCGCGCATCCGTATGTGTCGAAAAGCTCCTTCGCGAGATCGCGCGCGCGGGACGCATCGCCCGAACGCGCCGATTCGTCAACTCCCCTTCCGCACAGCGCCTCCGCCTCCGTGAGGTTCGGCGTCATCAGCGTCGCGAGCGGAAGAAGCCGCGCCTTGACCGCGTCCATCGCCACTTCCGAAATCAGCCGCGCGCCGCTCGTCGCGATCATGACGGGGTCGATCACCTTCGCGATTTCGGAATGCGGGCCTATCGCGTCCGCGATGACCTCGATCGCCGCGGGGTCGGCGAGCATTCCCGTCTTGAGCGCCCTTATGTCGTACACGCCGAGAACGGCGTCGAGCTGCGCCTTCACGAAGTCGGCGGGAACTGGATGGATCGCCGAAACCTCGTGCGGATTCTGCGCCGTCAGCGCGGCGAACACGGTGCATCCATGCAGCGAATACGCGTGGAACGCCCTGAGGTCCGCCTGCACTCCCGCGTTCCCTCCCGAATCGCTCCCCGCGATCGTCAGGCAACACGGTGAATTGTGAATTATGAATGATGAATTATGAATTGCCATCATTCTTTCCTCTTTGCGAATCGTCCTTTGGAGAGACAGGCGCCGATGATGAGAAGGACGAGCCCCGGGATGAGGAAGAGCTGGTAGCGCTCGCCGAGGCGCGACTCCTCCTCGTTCTGCTCCATGAGCGCGATCTGGCGAAGGCGGCGGCGGTAGATAGCGCCAAGAGTCGTCTCGGCCGTGCCGGCCGTCGCAAGCGGGACGTAGCTTCCGCCCGAAGCCTTCGCGATCGCGTCGAGCGCAGCCTCCTCGAGCTTCACCGTCACAGGCTTGCCGTCGAACTTGACGACGCCGCGTCCGTCCTCGGACGGAATCGTCGCGCCGCGCTTGGGGTCGCCGATTCCGACGGTGAAGATGGGGATTCCGCGCTTTCTCGCCGCCTCTGCGTTCTTCAGCGCCTCGCCCCTCAGGTCGCCTCCGTCGGAGATGAGGATTATCGCGTTGTGGTCGTCAGCCGCGGGGTCGAGCGTCGCGAGTGCCGTGCGGATCGCGCCGCCGAGGTCCGTCTCGCCGCGCGGAGCGGACTCGGGGCTCATGCGCTCGAGCGCGCTCCTCAGGTAGCCGTGGTCGGTCGTGAGCGGACACACCGCGACGCCTGCCCGGCGGAACGCGACGAGCGCGCAGCGGTCGCCTTCGAGCGAGTCGATGAGATCGGCGACGTCGGCCTTCGCGCGCTCCAGGCGGTTGGGCCTGACGTCCTCCGCGAGCATGGAGCGCGAGACGTCGATCGCGATGACGACGTTGCGCGCGCGGGTTACGGTCTTCTCCATCGACTTGCCCCACTGCGGACGCGCCGCGGCGAAGAGCGAGAGGAAAAGTCCGACTACGATGCACGCCGTCTGCAACCCGGAGACGGACGACTTCGGCACCTTGAGCGTGAGTGCGCCGAGCGCCTTCTCGCGCCGCGCCCTCAGGAACGTCCACCACAGCCCCGCAACCGGAACGAGCAACGAAAGGACGAGAAATATAGGATTCGCGAATCTCATAGCATACCGTGACTTTGCACGTCCAAGATTATATCATATTTTTCGCTACGCGCGCTCGGCGCGGGGCGGTTGCTTGCCAGTGATTCGCTGCCTCGCTGGCGCAAGGCCCGGTGCAAAACCATGGCGCGACATCGATTTCGCGGTCTTTTACCTTTTTGCCTGTGCCGCCGGGCCTCTCGGCAAAAAGGGTGACGCGTCGAAATCGGGTCGCCCTCATGGTTTCGCACCGTCGCTCATCATGCTGCGCAACCGCCCCGCGCCTCACGCCCTCCGCTATGTTCATTGCTTAGCTCGCCTCTGAATCACCGACGAACGGATATTTCGTTCTACCGTGATTTCAGCACGAGCCCTGACTGGGGAAAGCGCCGTCCCGGCGCTTCGCAGGGGGTCCGTCGCTCCGCGACGGACAATCTCACTCCGCCTCTATCGGCCCGTCACTCACCCAAACGCCGTCGCTTCGGGCGCTCGGCGCGGGGCGGTTGCTTGCCAGTGATTCGCTGCCTTGCTGGCGCTAGGCCCGGTGCAAAACCATGGCGCGACATCGATTTCGCGGTCTTTTACCTTTTTGCCTGTGCCGCCAGGCCTCTCGGCAAAAAGGGCGACGCGTCGAAATCGGGTCGCCCTCATGGTTTCGCACCGTCGCTCATCATGCTACGCAACCGCCCCGCGCCTCACGCGCTCCGCTATGTTCATTGCTTAGCTCACCTCTGAATCGCCGATGAACGGATATTTCGTTCTACCGTGATTTCAGCACGAGCCCTGACTGGGGGAAGCATATCCCCCAAGGCCTAAGGCCGAAGTCGCCGTAGGCGAGCTCAATGCGGGGTGCGTCTCGCCGCTTCGCAGGGGGTCCGTCGCTCCGCGACGGACATCGTCCCCGCCGAATCCACCGCATAGTAAAACCCCGGCACAACATCGACACCAAGCGTCACCGTCGTGCCGTCATTGTTTTCCCGGTAGGGCGCGATCACCGAGCGCGCCGCTACGGCAACACAACCTCGACCTTGAAGAAGCGCATATCCGCCTTATTCTCGTCAGTCACCGTCTGCCACTCGGCACCATCCAGCGTCGCCCTGCCCTTCAAGACCGGCGTCGCACCTTCGACGTTCCACTGCGTCTGCGGCGGGGAGATCGTTATCCCATCCAAGTCAGGCGTACCATCCGCCTTCATCGGGAACGCGGTGATCTTCAGAAAATCATTCTTGTCGTTCGGATCAGCGCCTACCACGTAGCTTTCCCAGACCTTGTGTCCGTTCTCACCCGTCAGCTTCGCCGCCGATTCGTAGGCGTCGTACTCGTCGACAATCTCGGGATC
Organism: Kiritimatiellia bacterium; assembly: GCA_016284515.1. Lineage (GTDB taxonomy): Bacteria > Verrucomicrobiota > Kiritimatiellia > RFP12 > UBA1067 > UBA1067. The sequence goes on from JAEEOY010000117.1 coordinate 12,708, forward strand.
GTGTGCGAGCAGCCACGAATACGGCACGTGCACTTCCGTCGTCTGCGTCTCGGTGAGATCCGACGCCCAACCGTAGCCTGCGACATACGCGGCATCATCGCCATCCCCCTCGACGTCGTCCTTCATGTATGTCCAAGTGACCGTATGCTCGCCTTCACCCGCTATCACAACAGACTCCGCCGCCCAGTTGTTGATGCCATCGCGCTTCAACAGCACATCACCGTCGACCGCAAACTCCACATGGTCCCAGTCATACGCACCTCCCGAATCTTCGCACGACGTCCGCCAGGAGAACGTCAGCGTTCCCGGCCCCACGACCGTCGTCGCAAGGACGGAACTCTGATTGTGCGTGATCGCGCCGGACTTCATCGCCTCTCCGTTCGGCGCCGCCGCGTCGACAACAGGCATCCAACCAGCGCCCGCGCTTCCGTCCGTTGTGAATCCATGGTCCGGCTTGCCAAGCGAGTCGCCGATGTCCCACACCTTGACGATTGCCTTTTCTGCCACGGCAGAATCATGATAATCATACTTAATTGCGTACGCCTTGATCGTGCAGCTATCCGTCACATATATCGGGCCAGTGTATTCGCTCGAATTTGAATCCGGCTCGCTTCCATCCAGCGTATAGCGAATAGTCGCCCCCTCTGTCGCGCAGGATATAGCGACCATCGTCCTCGAGCCTGTAAACGACGACGACGCATCAATCTGCGGTGTCGCAACATCAGTCCAAACACGCGTAATGTTCGCCGTCACAACAACAGAATCAAAATAATCGTCACTAAACACCTTTGCCTTTATAATGGCGGAATCGCTGATGGTGAATGGCCCTTCGTAAGCGGGGCTTTCTATAGTCGGGTCGCTCCCGTCCATCGTGTACCGCAATACGCCATCCCCGCCCTGCCAGTCAATCCAGACCTGCTCCCCTGCCCATTCAAATGTCGCGCCATCATTGGGCGTAATCACAGGATTGCCGCATTGGCCAAGTGCATATTCAGCCGTTACAATGGCACTTGGATACCACCCTTCCTTCACCGCGATTGCCTTTACCGTTGTTTTGCCGTTAATACGAAAACGCCGATACACAGCGCTTTCTATCGTCGGGTCGCTCCCATCCATCGTATAATGTATCACCGCACCCTCCGTCGAGCATAAAATTGATACCGAAAGCGACGCGTCAAATATCGTCCCACTCGCAGGCGAAAAGACTGGGGCATCTGTTATTCCGTCCACAACAAATGTCGCCGCCAGCGGCTCCTCAACCCGAGAACCTCCAGACATCACACTGTGAGTCAGCACATATACGCCATTGCTTAACGGCATCCAATCAACATATCCATTCCCTGTCGCAGAATTCAGCAACTCACCGTTCACAGCGACATCCGCTGTCGCGTCTGACGCCGCTCCGCTCACCCAACTTATCGAATAGCGGATGCGTTCTGTCGGCGCCGCAGTCCGCGCACCAGACGCAAGGTCGATTGCAGTCGCCGCACTCTCACCCGAGCACAGCGTGTCACAGAATGTAAGTGATGCGTTGATGACACACACGGCCAATATCACAGTTTGCTTCTTCATTGTCATCTTCCTTTCTTAGATTGAAAATTCCCAGCGCGACGGTCACTCACGCTCCTAACCGACCTGGAGCACGCATGTTCGTCTTCGTATACGCGAAGCACTGGCATGCCGAAATGGAACAGTGTCTGTTCTGACACGATGCTGACTAGGCAGAGGCCGCTGGAGAGACAATACAAGCGCCAGATGTGGAACGTTTCCATGTACGAAGAAATGTTCCGAAACATTCAACACTTCACGCCCCAACGTGACTGCACGAAGTGCATCCTCGGCGAATTCCTGGCGTGCCTCGTTGTATCTCAATGTGACGACTCGTATCAGCATGGCCTATTTTTCGCGGGCGAGCGACCCGTTGCGCTACCGCGCCGGTCCGCCCACCTTTGCGTTCTCGCTTTAATATGACAGGGTTCTGACTATGCGAAAGCCGTACTCGGCGTTCGCGTCCGATGGTGTGGAGGAGCCTCGGTCGAACGAGGTACAGTAGTAGCCTTCTGCGCCGTTTCCACTTCGAAAGCTGCCGCCACGAAACACCCTGCGATACCCTGAGGACGAACCCTTGGGATCCGTGCCATACGTCAAAGTTCCATACCAATCAAGGCACCACTCCCGCACATTTCCGTGCATGTCGTAAAGTCCCCACGGATTCGGGGTCTTCGTTCCCACAATATTAGTCGTAAACATAGAGTTAACCCTGTACCACATGTAGTTTCCAGCCTCCGTATTACCGT
>JAEEOY010000118.1 GCA_016284515.1 Kiritimatiellia bacterium
TCTGTCCGAAGTGCGCCACGGGAACATGCCCCTGGCGTGATGGAATTATGTGCAGGAACTATGTCTGCGCGAGGGATGACGTCGGCAAGAGCGGCGAGGATCTTCTCAAGGACCTTCCGCCAGGTTTCGCTGAAATCTTCCGCGGCTTCGGCTCTAGTGGCCAGTCGCTTTGATTGAGGGCATCCTTGCAAAGTTTGGTGCGGAGAAAGGGGTGCGGTATGAAGAATGAAATTCAGGCAATCGCGAATGATGTTTCGCCAGACAAGATTCAAGGTCGCATACTTCCCATTCGTGGTGTACAAGTCATGCTTGACCGTGATTTGGCAGAACTGTATGGCGTGCCGGTGAAGCGTCTCAACAAACAAGTCAGCCGCAACATCGTGAGATTCCCGTCCGGATTCATGTTCCAATTAAGCGCATTGGAGTTTGCGGATTTGAAGTCGCAAATTGCGGCTTCAGGTCCAGACGGGAATTTTTCGCACTTGAAGTCGCAAATTGCGACTTCAAGCTGGGGCGGCATAAGGAAAGCGCCCAAGGTGCAAGGAAACAAAAATTGATGGTCCGACGAGGCTGCGGCGTATTTCATAAACAGCGGTGAACTTGTAAGCGTAAGCGACAAGCGGCGCGTAGAATTGACGGTCGCAGAGCCATGTCGGCGGGGTGCCGCCAATTGACGGTTCGGGCGTAGCCCCGGCGAGCGCGCGGAGAGTCCGAAGCGCCGGGACGGCGCTTCTCCCAGTCAGTGCTCGCGCTGGAATTGCATCGCCAACGAAGGCCTGCCGTTGATGACTTATTCACAAGCGAGCAAAGCCATGAATTCAAGCGTAGGGTGTGAGGCGCGGGGTGGTTGCGCAGCATGATGAGCGACGGTGCGAAACCATGAGGGCGACCCGATTTCGCCGCGTCGCCCTTTTTGCTGAGAGGCTTGTAGGCACAGGCAAAAAGGTAAAAGACCGCGAAATCGATGTCGCACAATGGTTTCGCACCGGGCCTTGCGCCAGCAAGGCAGCGAATCACTGGCAAGCAACCGCCCCGCGACGAGCGCCCGGAGCTACCCCCTACAGGGGGTGGTTGCCGAGATGCGAATATGGTACAATTTAACCATGAAAAAATGTTATCTGTCTTTGTTTGCACTTGCGGCGGCTGCTACGGTAGGCGCGGCGACATACAAAAACCCCGTCCTGACGATGGACTTCAGCGATCCTGACGTCTGCGTTGGACATGACGGAAAGTTCTACATGACGGCGTCCAGCTTCGGCGGTCTGCCGGGATTGCCGATTCTCGTCTCGGACGATCTCGTCAACTGGCAGTACGCCGCATACGCGCTCAAGGAACATCCTTTCTACACCCACGGTCCCGAACATGGAAATGCGGTATGGGCTCCTTCGATCCGATATCGCACGATTGATGTTGTTGAACGTACCGAGACCAGTGTCGGATTGCGACAGGAGCATGAGTATGTCATCTACTGGGGCGATCCCGATCGGGGTATATACCGCGTCTCGGCTAACGACCCGAAAGGTCCGTGGGGCGAGCCGCGTCTTGTCGTGGAGGGAAAGGGGCTTATCGACGCGTGTCCGCTTTATGACGACGACGGACGCGTCTATCTTGTGAACGGCTGGGCGCAAAGCCGCGCCGGAATGAACTCGGTGCTTACCGTGCGCGAACTCGACAAGGACGAGACGCACGCGATATCCGATCCGGTGATGGTGTACGACGGCGTGCCGGACGGAAACTTCACCACCGAGGGACCGAAGTTCTACAAGCGCAATGGCGAATACTGGCTCTTCTTCCCGGCAGGCGGAGTAGGCGGCGGATGGCAGGTCGCGGCGCGCGCGAAGACGCCGTTCGGTCCGTTCGAGGCGAAGACGGTGATGGCGCAGGGTAAGACGAAGATAAACGGCCCGCACCAGGGCGGATGGGTTGGCAGGAAGCTGTCCGACGGGAGCGAGGAGAATTGGTTCGTCCACTTTTCCGACCGCGACGCCTACGGGCGCATCGTCTACCTCGAGCCTATGAAGTGGCTTGAGAACGGGTGGCCGGTGATCGGCGTGGACGAAGACGGCGATGGATGCGGCGATCCCGTCGAGGAGTACGAGATGCCGAAGGTTGCAGCCTGCTGGAAATGTCGGTCGATTCCGTGCACCAACGACGTCCACAAGGCTGAAGTCAAGAGGTTTACCCCGCAGGTTTCGGACGAGTTCAACGACGGCAAGATCGGACTCCAGTGGCAGTGGCTCGGCAAGGGCGAGGACTTCGCAGGCTGGGCGACGCCGTATGGCTTCTACCGTCAGTATACGACTAGCTACGGACGCATCGTACTGTCGGGCAGTCTTAGCGGATCGACAAGGGAATGGGAATTTAAGGGCAGCCTCTGGGACACGCCCAACCTGATGGTGCAGAAGTTCCCCGCGTTTGCGTTCACCGCGACGATGAAGGCGCGCGTCGGCGCGAAGGAGGCGACGGAGGAGTCGGGCCTCATCATCCAGGGACGCAGCTATGCGCGCATCGGACTCAGGTATACGGGCAAGCAGGAATTCGTGGTCGTCTATGTCGAATGCCGCGACGCGGACAAGGGGAAGGACGAGGACAAGGCGGTTGTGCTTGCGACGGTGCCGGCGACGGTCATCGGCGCGGGGCTGCGCACGGCCAACGTGAAGGACGTCTGGCTCAAGGTCGACGTCACGCCAGGGGAGATTCCGGAGAAGGGGCTTGGTCCGAAGGCGACGTGCGAATTCTCGTGGTCGCTCGACGGCGAGAAGTGGACGAAGTGCGAGAAGACGTTCCAGGCGCGCGAAGGCAAGTGGATCGGCGCGACAGTCGGCATCTATGCCGTGTCGAACGAGGGCTGTCGCGACCGCGGGTGGATCGACGTCGACTGGTTCCGCGTTGTCCGCCGATAGGGCTGAGGCCAAGTTCGTCTCCATTGCTTATACCTCCGTATAATTGATTCTGGGGCGGGGGATATGCTACAATACCGCGACAGTTGCCTGTGGTCTGCGCTCGTGCTGGGGCGGGGAAGGCAATGCAAACGACGAGAACAATCTGGAGGTTCGCCACATGAAGACACTTTGCGCCGATCTTGGCGGCACGCGGCTGAAGCTGGCCGCCGTAGAGAACGGGGTCGTACTTGAGAACGAGGTGACGCCCATAGACACGAACGCCGGGATGGAGCGCGTCCTGGAGAACCTGACTGTCCGCTGCCGGGCGATGATGTCGCGCCATGCGGGAGAATGGAAGGGCCTGGGCGTGGCCTTCCCTGGGATATTGGATGAGGCGGCGCGGCATGTTATCTACTGCAGCGGCAAGTACGCCGGGGCGGACAAGATTGACCTTCCCAAGTGGGCCTCGGAATCGCTCGGGCTCGAGATGAAGCTCATCAACGACGCTCGCGCCGCGATCATCGGCGAGATCAACTACGGTTCCGCGACCGGCGAGACCGACGCGGTGATGCTTATCCTCGGCACGGGAATAGGCACGGCGGCCGTCTGCCAGGGCAAGGTCTACCGCGGGAAGCACGGGATGGCGGGACTCCTCGGCGGACACTTCTCCATCGACTTCGACAACGGCCGCAAGTGCATCTGCGGCGGTACCGGCTGCCTCGAGGCATACGCCGGGACTTGGGCGCTCAAGGAGCTGGCGGAGGACAAGTCCTACGACTTCCAGCGGCTTGAGAGGGACTACCTCGCCGGCGACGAAAAGGCGAAGATGCTTTTCGGCATCCAGGCGAAGGCGCTTGGCGCAGGCGCGGTTTCGCTCATTCATGCCTTTGACGCTGAGACCGTGATCTTCTCCGGAGGAGGCTCGCGCTTCGCCGCGCTTCTCGAGGCGGCGGAAGCATACGTATACGAGCATGTGTGGACGCCGTGGGGGAAGGTAAAGTTCATTGTCGCGCAGCATCCCGAGGATTCCGTCGTCCTCGGACTGCATTCCCTTTTCGTCCACCACGTCTGCTGACATTTTCTCCGTGCCCAGTTGCCCAAATCGTCCGCTAATGGTAGAATAGCGGGGTTGGAGAAGACTGGCATGAGAGAAAAGCTTGCAAGCAGAATCGGGTTCATATTCCTTTCTGCCGGGTGCGCGATAGGCCTCGGCAACGTGTGGCGCTTTCCGTATGTCGCCGGCAAGTCCGGCGGCGGATGGTTCGTCCTCTTCTACCTCGTGAGCCTCGCGCTCCTCGGAATCCCCGTCCTTGCGATGGAGTTTGCGGCGGGACGCGCGGCGCAGCGCTCGATCGCGAAGATGCACTCCGCGCTCGTCCCTGAGAAGAAGGCCTGGCGCCTCCACGGCGTCGTGGGCTTCATAGGGAACCTCGTGCTGATGATGTTCTACACCGTCGTCACGGGATGGATGCTCATCTACTTCTGCAGGATGGCCTGCGGGCGATTTGACGGACTCGACCCCGCCGGGATAGGCGCTGCGTTCGGCGCGATGCTCGGCGATCCCGTCTCGATGGGGACCGCCGCGGCGCTCGTCACTGCGATGGCGGCCGTTGTCTGCTCCATCGGACTCCAGAATGGCGTCGAGCGCGTCTCGAAGGTGATGATGGGCATGTTGCTCGCGCTCATCGTCGTGCTTGCAGTTCGCAGCGTACTCCTGCCTGGCGCAGGTAAGGGCGTCGCGTTCTATCTCGTCCCGGACTTCGCGAAGGTGCGTGAGATCGGCGTCGGAAACGTCTTCGTGGAGGCGATGAACCAGGCGTTCTTCACCCTGTCGCTCGGAATAGGCTCGATGGCCATCTTCGGCAGCTACATCGGCCGCAGGCACCAGCTCTTCGGTGAGGCGCTCAATGTGGCGGCGCTCGACACTTCCGTCGCGATCATGGCCGGGCTCATCGTTATCCCCGCGTGCTTCGCGTTCGGAATCGAGCCCGCGCAGGGTCCGGGACTCGTGTTCGTCACGCTGCCCAACGTCTTCAACTCGATGCCGCTCGGACGCCTCTGGGGGTCGCTCTTTTTCGCGTTCATGGGTTTTGCCGCGCTCACGACCGTGCTCGCCGTCTTCGAGAACGTCGTCGCGTGCGTAATGGACTTCACGGGGCTTTCGCGCCGCCGCGCGTGCGCCTTCTGCGCGCTGCTCATAGGCATCCTCTCGATGCCGTGCGTACTCGGGTTCAACGTCTGGTCGTCGTTTGAGCCGTTCGGGAAAGGGTCGTGCGTCCTTGACCTTGAGGACTTTGTCGTGAGCGACATTATTCTTCCGCTCGGCTCGCTCGCCTTCGTGCTCTTCTGCACGCGGCGCTACGGCTGGGGATGGAAGAACTTTCTCGCGGAGGTGAACGCGGGCGAGGGGTGGCCGTTTCCGGAAAGGCTCCGCCTCTACTGCGCCTACGGCATTCCGCTCATAATCCTCTCCCTGTTCGTGACGGGCCTTCTTCACCGCTTTGCAAAATAACCGTGCGTTTGGGCACGCGCGAAAACCCCAAACTGACGGATTTTCATGTTGGCGAATTTTGGCGAATTTTGACCCTCGTCAAGGCGATGTGCGTGAAACCCTTGTAAAATGGGCCTCAAACGCATGTCGCGCCGATTTTTAAAATCCTTAACTGACAAAAATATCAGTGAAATATCAGTGATTTGTCAGAATACTTTTTGCGGAATATGCGATAATGTTTCCGTATCCAGAACCAATCGGAAAGGAACGGAAACAAGATGGTCGCAAGATGCTATTCGGGCGCGATAAACGGTGTTGACGCGTCGACGGTCGAGATAGAGGTCAGCTCGGCGAAGTCGACGAGCTCGTTCGCCATCGTCGGTCTCCCCGACCAGGCGGTGAAGGAGGCGAAGGACCGCGTGTCGACGGCGCTCAAGAACTCGGGCTTCCGCACGAAGGACGAATACGCCATCACCGTCAACCTCGCGCCGGCGGACGTGAGGAAGGAAGGTCCGATCTACGACCTTCCAATCGCCGTAGCGCTGCTGCGCGCGACGAAGCGGCTGAGGAACGAGCAGCTCGAGGAATACGCTTTCGCGGGGGAGCTTTCGCTTGCGGGCGGAGTGAGGCGCGTAAGGGGGATAATACCGATAGTGATGGAGATGCGCCGCATCGGGCGGCGCGCGGTGTTCGTCCCGGAGGAGAACGCCGAGGAGGCGAGCGTCGTTCCGGGAATCGACGTCATTCCCGTGCGGACCCTCGCCGAGACCGTCGCGTGCCTCAACGGCGAGATAACGATAGAGCCGCACGCGACGGACCTCGCCGGGCTCGTCGCCGCGGAGGAAGGGCATGGCGACGACTTCGCGGACATCAAGGGCCAGGAGAGCCTGCGGCGCGCCATCGAGACCGCCGTCGCCGGCGGACACAACATGCTCATGATCGGCGCGCCCGGCTCGGGGAAGACGATGATAGCGCGGCGGATTCCGTCCATACTCCCGCCGATGACGGTGGAGGAGGCGCTTGAGGTTTCGAAGATACACTCGGTCGCCGGACGCGAGAAGGGCGGCGGCGTGTTCGTGACGTCGCGTCCGTTCCGCGCGCCGCATCACACCGTGAGCTCCATCGGCCTCCTCGGCGGCGGGACGCGTCCCGTGCCGGGCGAGGTGTCGCTCGCTCACAGGGGCGTTCTCTTCCTCGACGAGTTCGCGGAGTTCCCGAGGAGCGCGCTCGAGGTGCTGCGCCAGCCGCTTGAGGACGGACACGTCGCGGTATCCCGCGCGGCGGCGGCGTACGACTTCCCGTCGCGCTTCATGCTCGTCGCGGCGATGAATCCGTGCCCGTGCGGATACTATCCGACGGACGACTGCAGGTGCAACCAGGCGCAGGTGCTCAAGTACCAGCAGCGCGTGTCCGGCCCGGTGCTGGATCGCATCGACATCCAGTGCGGCGTGTGGGCGGTGAAGCCCGACGAGCTCGAAGGGCTGGAGCGCGGCGAGTCGAGCGCGGCGATAAGATCGCGCGTCGTCGCGGCGAGGGCGATACAGGCCGAGCGCTACCGCGGGATGCGCGGCGTTGTCACGAACGCTGACGCGAAGAGCAGGGACCTCAAGGACATCTGCCGTCTCACGGAGAAGGCGGCGGATGCGCTCCACGACAAGCTCCACGCGCTCAACCTCTCTGCGCGTGCGTACGACAGGGTCCTCAGGGTGGCGCGCACGTGCGCGGACCTCAAGGGGCGGCTCGACGTCACGGAGGATGACGTGTTCACGGCGGCGAGCTACCGCGAGCTCGACCGCGGAGGAGACTCTTTCTGGGCCTGAGTCGGGCCCGGGGAAACAAAACCAAGAAAAGGAAAGGAACAGGAAGATGAACGAGACAATGCAGCAGAAGGTCGCGCAGCAGCCGGGGCAGTTTCGTCCCAGCCTTGCGCTCTACCACGCGAACGGAAAGGGCACCGGAGGGGCGATCAAGATGACGCTCCACCCGGCTCACGACGACACTGACGGATGCATCATGCTGACGATGGCGAACCAGCTGACTATCGGCGACAGGCGCGGGCCGAATCCGACCTTCCCGAGGTTCGACTGGGACGGCAGGCTCACGGTGAAGCTCGACTTCACGGACCTCACCGAGATGCTGATGGTCTTCCGCGGCGAGCGCGAGTCGATAGGCGACGGGAAGGGGCTCTTCCACACGACGTCGCAGTTCACGACGAGCATAAACCTCCGGCACATTGTGGAGCCGACGAGCTGCTACTCGCTCGAGCTGTTCCGCTCGTCGCGGGACGGGCAGGGCGAGTCGCGCGCGCGGTTCATACTGGCGCCCAACGAGGCGCTCGGCATCAGCCTCGCGATCGAGAAGTCGTTTGGCGTCATCTGCTTCGGGATCCCGATGCTCGTGCCGCACGACACGTCGAAGTACCGCCGCGAGACGCGGGAGGCGCGCAATGCCCAGGCAGCGGCGTGAGACAAGCAACGTCGGCGTCCGCCACGGCGAATGGGGCGAAGACGTCGCGGTCGAGTTTCTCCGCGTCCACGGATACGAGATCGTCGACCGCAACGTCCGCCCCTGCTCGCGCGACCGCAGGCTCGAGATCGACGTCGTCGCGTACGACAGGATGTACGACGTGATGACGTTCGTCGAGGTCAAGCAGCACGCGCAGCGCAGTCCGTACGCCATGCGCCTCCGAAGCGTCGACCGACGCAAGCGCGACCTCCTCAGGCGCGCGTGCAGGACGTGGATCGCGAAGGAGCGCTGGACCGGCGCGTACCGATTCGACGTCATCGAGGTGTACGGCACGCCGAACGCGGCGTGCCGCGCCGAGATCGACCACATCCCGGGCGTGAGGCTCTTCGAGAAAACGGAGCGCTTCGTGGACTGGAGCAGATAAACAGCATAGCAAGGAGAACAAAAAGATGAGCAATCTTCTCGAAAACGTGATGAAGGAGATACGTAAGCAGTTCGGCGAGATGTCCGTGCTGCGCCTCGGCGACGCGGCGCAGAAGGACGTCGAGGCCGTGTCTACCGGGGCGCTTGGGCTTGACCTCGCGCTTGGCGTGGGCGGGCTCCCGAAGGGGCGCATCGTCGAGCTGTACGGGCACGAGTCGTCCGGCAAGACGACGCTCGCCCTGCACGCCGTCGCGAACGTGCAGAAGGCCGGCGGCACGGCCGCGTTCATCGACGCGGAGCACGCGCTCGACCCGGGCTACGCGCGCAAGATCGGCGTCGACCTCGCGAACCTCGTCGTCTCGCAGCCGTCGAGCGGCGAGGAGGCGCTCACAATCTGCGAGGAGCTCGTGAAGTCGGGGGCGGTGGACATCGTTGTCGTCGACTCCGTTGCGGCGCTCGTTCCGCAGGCGGAGATCGACGGCGCGATGGGCGACAGCCATGTAGGCCTTCAGGCGCGCCTTATGTCGCAGGCGATGCGCAAGCTCACCGCGGCGATAGCGCAGACGAAGACGCTGTGCATATTCACGAACCAGGTGCGAGAGAAGATCGGCGTGATGTTCGGCAACCCCGAGACGACTCCCGGCGGGAAGGCGCTCAAGTTCTACGCGAGCTGCAGGCTGCAGGTTCAGAGGATCGGCGCGATAAAGTCCGCCGCCGGCGAGATCGTCGGCAACCGCACCCGCGTCAAGGTCGTGAAGAACAAGGTGGCCTCTCCGTTCACCGAGGCGGAGTTCGACATCCTCTACGCATGCGGCATATCGTGGGAGGGATCGGTCCTCGACGCGGCGCTTGCGCGCGGGATCGTCGAGCGGCGCGGAAGCTGGCTCGCGCACGGGAGCGAGCAGCTCGCCCAGGGCTCGCTCGCGGCGATCGCGTACATGAAGGAGCATCCCGAGATCGCGGAGAAGATCGCGCAGGAAGTGCGCGAGACGCCGCTCGACCCCGCGAAGGCCAAGGCGGCGAGAAAGGCGGCATGATAAGCGAGCGGCACGTCCAGGCAATCTGGTACGACCGCGCGCTCCGGCCGGAGAGGCTCTACGCCGTCGGCAGATCCGCCGCGTCGGGAGGCGAGGTCCGCGTCGTGGATCCCGGCGCGTGGAACCTCGGGCCCGGCCCCGACTTCCTCGGCGCGGTGATCGAGGTGGGGCCGGAGCGCCGAAGGCTCTGCGGGGACGTCGAGGTGCACATGGGACCGTCGGACTGGACGGCGCACGGGCACGGGGAGGATCCGGCGTACCGCAACGTCGTCGCGCACGTAACGTGGCGGTACGGACCTCCCCCCGCGTCGCTTCCGCCGCGCGCGGTCTCGATCTGGCTCGGACGCTTCCTTGCGTCCGACCCGGGATTCTCGCCTGACGCGATCGACCTCGGGGCGTATCCGTTCGCGCGGCTGCCGTCGGGCGAGAGGGCGTGCTTCGAGGCGCTGAGGGGCGATCCGGACGCGGCGCGCGCGGCGCTTGCGGAGGCGGGGCGGAGGAGACTAGCGGAGAAGGCGTCGCGCATGCGGGCGCAGCTTGCAGGCTGCCGGGATCCGGCGCAGCTGTTCTACGCCGAGATGATGGGCGCGCTCGGCTACAGCAGGAACGCGGCGGCGTTCCGCGCCATCGCTGCGGCGGTTCCTTATAGGCGGCTCGTAGCAGAGCCCGAGAACGCGGCGGCCGCGCTCGTCGCTGCGGCGTCGTTTGCGGAGGTGTCGCGCGGCGGACGCCCCTGCAATGCGCCGGAGCGCAGGCTCGAGGCGGCGGCGGAGCTCTTCGTGACGACGCCGGTGATGAGCCTCGCCGAGGCATGGGACTTCTCGCCGAAGGCCTGCCGCGAGCTCGTCGGGACGATGTCCGCGCGGCACATCGTAGGGCGCGGACGCGGCGCGGCGGTGCTCGCGAACATCGTCGTGCCGTGGGCGATGGCGGAGGGGCGGCTCGAGCGAGCGCCGGACTGGCTTCCGCCCGAGGACGTCTCCGAGCCCGTGCGGCTGATGGCGTTCAGGATGCTCGGACGCGACCACAACCCCGCCGCATTCTACGCCGGAAACGGGCTTCTGATACAGGGTTTGATAGGCGTCTACCGCGAGTTTTGCTCGTCCGCTCACCCCGACTGCGAGAAATGCCGTCTGCCCGCGTTGGACAAACGCGGCCGATTTATGATATAATTTGCGGGTTTTTTGAACAAGGGAAAGAAAAGCAACACATGGCAATCGTTCTCGGACTACCGAAAGGAAGCTTGCAGGAGTCGACCTTCGCGCTGTTCAAGCGCGCGGGCTTCAACGTCTCGTGCTCAAGCCGCAGCTACACGCCCACGATCGACGACGAGGAGATCAAGTGCCGCCTTCTGAGGCCGCAGGAGATGAGCCGCTACGTCGAGCTGGGGCTTCTTGACGCGGGCATCTGCGGATACGACTGGGTGTACGAGAACGGCTCGGACGTCCAGGAGATCTGCGAGCTCAACTACTCGAAGGCGACGTCGAATCCGGTCCGCTGGGTTCTGGCCGTCCCCAACGACTCGAAGATCAAGACGGTAAAGGACCTCCAGGGCAAGCGCATCTCGACCGAGGCGATCGGGCTCGTCAAGCGCTACCTCAAGAAGCACGGCGTGAAGGCCGAGGTGGAGTTCAGCTGGGGCGCGACCGAGGTCAAGGCCCCGGAGCTCGTGGACGCGATCGTCGACCTCACCGAGACCGGCTCGTCGCTCCGCGCGAACAACCTCCGCATCGTCGACACGATCCTCACCTCGACAACCCGCTTCATCGCGAACAAGAAGAGCTGGAAGAACTCCGCTAAGCGCGCGAAGCTCGAGCAGCTCAAGATGCTCCTCACGGGAGCTCTCGAGGCGCAGAGGCGCGTCCTTCTCAAGTGCAACGCCCCGGCGAAGACGCTCGACAAGGTCGTGAAGGTCATGCCCGCGCTGCACGCGCCGACGGTCAACAAGCTCTCCGGCGGCGACTGGTTCGCGGTCGAGAGCGTCGTCGAGGAGAAGATGGTGCGCGACCTCATCCCGCAGCTCACGAAGAACGGGGCGACGGGCATCATCGAGCTTCCGCTCAACAAGATAATTTTCTGAGTCAGAAAACGGCCTAGCTAGCCGAAAAAACAAATCAAGGAGAAAAACCCATGGGTTCCATCAAGAAGAAACGCCGCAAAAAAATGTCCAAGCACAAATACGACAAGCGCATGAAGGCGCAGCGGCACAAAAACAAGTAAGCACCGCGAAGGCCCGGCCGAAAAGCCGGGCCTTTCATATGCCCTCCCCCGCGATTTATGGTATAATAGCCCCATGAAACGACTTTTCCTGTTTTTTGCAACGAACATCGCCGCCGTTGCGATGCTCTCGATTGCCGCATTCTTGGTCTGCTCGTTCTTCGGCGTCGACCTTTCGGCCGCGCTAGGGGAGGGCGGCTACGCGCCGCTCCTTGTCTTCTCGTTCGTCATGGGAATGGCGGGCTCGCTCATCTCGCTGTTCCTTTCCAAGACGATGGTGAAGGGTCGGATGAAGTGCCGCGTCATCGACGGGACGGAGGGAGAGGCGGAGCGCTGGCTCGTGTCGACCGTCGAGGATCTCGCGCGCCGCGCGAACCTGAAGACGCCCGAGGTCGCCATATACCCTGGCGCGGCGAACGCGTTCGCGACGGGTGCGTTCAAGAACTCGGCACTTGTCGCCGTCTCGACGGACATCATGGGCCAGATGACGCGGGAGGAGCTCCGCGCCGTGCTCGGACACGAGATGACGCATGTCGCGAACGGCGACATGGTCACGATGGGACTCACGCAGGGCGTGATAAACACTTTCGTCATATTTTTTGCTCACATAGTCGCACAGATCGTCCAGGGCGCGCTGAGCGGCAGGGACGGACGCAGGAACCGCGGTGGATACGGACTCTACCACGTCATAGTGATGGTGATGCAGATGGCTCTCGGCTTCCTTTCGTCCATGATCCTCATGTGGTACAGCCGCCGCCGCGAGTTCGCCGCGGACGCGGGGTCGGCGCGGCTCCTTGGCTCTCCCGCGCCGATGATCGCCGCCCTGCGGCGCCTCGGCAACCTACAGCCGGGCGTCCTGCCTGACTCTCTAAAGGCGTTCGGAATCGGAGGCAAGATGTCCTCGCTCTTCGCGTCGCATCCCGCGCTCGAAGACCGTATAAACGCGCTCATGAACATGCCTCCGGACACTTCGTTCTGAACCTTCGCGGCCGACGGGCCGTTTAACCTGAAAAAAGGTGTCAATGATGAAAAAAGCAGTTGCAGCGGCGGTTTTCGCCTCGATGGCGTTTGTTGCGGCGGCGGTTACGCCGCTGGAGGAGTCGGTCGCGAAGGGCGTGAAGTTCCTTCTCGCGAACCAGCAGGCGGACGGACACTTCTCCGATCCGCAGATGCCCGCGCTGACGGCACTTCCGTTGTGGGCGCTTAGCGGATCCAGCGACGCCGGCGAGGCGGTTGCAGAGGCGAAGAAGAAGGCGGCCGCGTTCGTCCTCGGAACGCAGCGCGAGGACGGCGGGTTCTATGTTCCGAAGCCCGGCCGCGGCGGCTCGGGGCTTGGCAACTACAACACTTCCGTGTGCCTCTCCGCGCTCTTCGACTCGAAGCTTGCGCCGTCCGCGCCGCTGCTCAAGGCTCGCGAATACGTCGCGTCCTCGCAGCTCACTGGAGACGACACGATGGCGGGCGGGTTCGGATACGACAAGGTCTCCCGCAGGCGCTACGCCGACCTTTCGAACACGTCGTACGCGCTCTCCGCGATGGCGAAGACTGCATCCCTGGAGGAGTTCCGCGAGGGCGGCAAGCGCGTCGACCTTGACTGGGACAAGGCGCTTGAGTTCGTCGAGAACCTGATGAAGAAGGAGGGACCCGATGCGGGCGGCGCGGCGTACAACGAGCGCACGCCCCAGGGCGGCAGTACGACGAACGCGCAAGGGAAGGTTTCGCTGCGCGCCTACGGGGCGATGACCTACGCGGCGGTCCTCTCCATGTGCTCGGCAAAGCTCGACAAGGGCGATCCGCGCGTAAGGCAGTCCGTGGAATGGCTCGACAAGAACTGGTCCGTCGACGAGAACCCCGGCATGGGCAACCAGGGGCTCTACTACTTCTACGACATCATGGCGCGCGCTCTCGACGCGGCGAAGATCGAGAAGGTGGGCGAACACGAATGGAAGAAGGAGCTTTCGTCCAGGATCGTTTCCCTGCAGCGGGAGGACGGCAGCTGGGCGAATGAGAACAACCGCTTCTGGGAGGCGGATCCCGTGCTCTGCACTTCGTTCGCGCTTCTTGCTCTAGAGCTCTGCCGCTGAGCCAAGCTGAGCGTCGCAGTCACGGACGGGAAAATATCGGAGGGACGGAAAGAATGATAGAGTTTACTGACGGACAGCGGAAGACGGTCGCGACGGGCATCACCGTGCTCGCGCTTTCGCTTGTGTTCACCTTCGTCGCGGTGGTGGGATGGGCGATACTCAAGATCCTGTCCTTCGCCTCCAACGCGATAGTGCCGGTGGTGCTCGGCTTCTTCCTGTCGCTCTTCTTCAAGCCGTACTACATCTGGTGGAGGCGGCTCGTCAAGAACCCCTCGCTCGCGCTCGCGGCGATGCTGCTGACGATATTCGTCCCGCTGGGGTTCTTCCTATGGTACGCTGGTGCGGTTACGGTGGACCAGATATCCAACCTCATCCGGCAGGGCCCGACTATGGCGCACCAGGTCCTCGACTGGCTCCGCACGACATTCCCGAAATCGGTCGGTCTCATGGACCAGCTCGGCATAAAGTACGAGAACATCGGCGAGCTCTACACGAACTACGGCGGCGCGGCGCTCAAGGCGGGGTCGGGTGCGCTCAAGTTCTTCAGTGGCGCGGTGCAGGCGCTTGTCACGCTCATATTCTTCGTGTTCTTCCTCACGTCGAGGCCGAGGCGCGGAAGTGACATAGTGGCGCAGATGCCGTTCCTCAAGCCGGAGACGCGCGCCTTCGTAGCCGAGCAGATCGACGCGTTCGTGGACATCCTCGTGAGCTTCTTCCAGCGCCAGACGGTGATCTGCCTCATAGAGGGCGTCTACTACGGGCTCGGCTTCGCTCTCGTCGGGCTGCCCTACGGATTCCTTCTCGGATTCCTTCTCGGCGTCCTGAACCTCGTGCCGCTCTTCGGCACTGTGGTGTGCCTTCCGATAGCGCTTCCCCTCGCCTATTTCAGCGGCGGGTCTGTGACACGGCTCGTGCTCGTGCTGTCCGTCTGGGCAATAGGGCAGCTGCTCGACGGATACTGCATAACCCCGAAGATACAGGGCAACAAGACCGGCCTCGGATACGCCGGCGTCATCTTCTCGTTCTTCTTCTGGGGGACTGTTCTCGGGCCGGTGCTCGGACTTCTCCTCGCGATTCCGCTGTCCGCCTTCTGCGCCGTCCTGTGGCGCGCGCTCAAGTCGAAGTACATCCGTCCCGTCGTCTGAGGTAGGGGGCTGAGAATGGTCATACTCGGAGTCGACACGTCGCTTCGCTCGACGGGCTTCGGCGTCGTGGAGTCCGCCGGCAGCCGCCTTCGCGCCCTCGACTACGGGAACATCCCAAACGCGAGGGACGTTCCGCTGTCGGAGTGCCTCAGGCGCATCCACGCCAAGATCGCGGAGCTGATCGCCTCGTGGAACCCCGACGTCCTGAGCGTGGAGAAGGTCATCTACGGCAAGAACGCGAACACGATGATGGTGCTGGGCGAGGCGCGCGGCGCGGTGATCGTCGCGGCGGCGGAGGCGTCCAGGAGCGTGTACGAGTACGAGCCGCGCAGGGTGAAGATGGCGGTGTGCGGCAACGGCATGGCGGAGAAGGACCAGGTGCAGCGGATGGTGAAGACTCTCCTAGCGCTGCCGGAGCTTCCGCAGAACGACGCCGCGGACGCGCTTGCGATGGCGATCTGCCACGCGCACTCGCAGTCGCGCATCTCCGCGTCCGACCCGATATAGCGCACGTCCGCGGAGGCGCGGTTTTTGGTATAATATCTCCACTATGTTTTCGATGAATCTAGACAGGCCGCTCGTCGTCTTCGACCTTGAGACGACTGGACTCTTCCCGAAGAAGGACCGCATAATCGAGCTCGGAGCGATAAAGGTGATGCCCGACGGAACCGAAGAGGAGAAGTGCTGGCTCCTCAACCCCGGGATTCCGATTCCGCCGGAGTCTTCCTCGGTGCATGGCATCACGGATGAGGTGGTGAAGGACTGCCCGACGTTCGCGGAGCGCGCGGACGAGATATTCGCGTTCTTCGAGGGATGCGACCTCGGCGGATTCAACTCCGACCGCTACGACATCCCGTGCCTCGAGGAGGAGTTCGCGCGCGTAGGCAGGAACTTCGGCGTCTCGCAGCGCCGCTGCATAGACGTCCAGCGAATCTACCACAAGATGGAGCCGCGCGACCTCACGGCGGCGGTGCGCTTCTACCTCGGGCGCGACCATGCCGGCGCGCACGGGGCGGAGGCGGACACGCGCGCGACGCTCGACGTCCTCAAGGCGCAGCTCGTGAAGTATCCTGAGCTGCCGAAGACCTCCGAGGCGATGTCCGAGTACCTCTCGCCGAAGGATCCGAACGCGATCGGGCGCAACAAGGAGCTCCTGTGGCGCGACGGAGAGCTCTACGTCAACTTCGGCAAGAAGAAGGGCTCTAAGCTGCGCGACATGCTCTTCCGCGAGAAGAACTTCCTCGAGTGGATCCTCCGCGGAGACTTCGACACGGAAGTGAAGGCGGTCGTGCGCGATCTCCTTCAGAACGGACGGCTTCCGCCGCCGCCGAAGGCTAAATGAACGAAGGCGCGTTTTTCCGCGACCTCGCGTTGCTGATGTCCGTCGCCGGGCTTTCGGCGGCGCTGTTCTCCCGCCTGGGATGGCCGAAGGTAATCGGCTACATCCTCGCCGGCGCGCTGATGAGCGAGCACACGTGGGGCGTGCGGCTCTTCGGCGACCCGCAGTCCATAAGCACCGTCGGACAGCTCGGCGTCGTCTTTCTCATGTTCTCGATGGGCCTGTCGTTCTCCGCGAAGGAGATGAAGAAGATAAGGTCCGTCGCGCTTCCCGCCGCGGTCTTCGACACGGTCGTGATGATATGGCTGGGCTACACGGTCGGAACGCGCGTGTTTGGATGGTGGTCTGTCGAGTCCGCGTTCCTCGGCGTCGCGATGTGCGACTCCGCGACGACACTGCTCGCGAAGGTAATCGACGAGATGGGCTGGGGGAACCGTCCGTTCGCGAAGTACGTCCTCGGCACTTCATTGTGCGAGGACATCGTCTGCGTAGGTGCGATCGCCGTCGTTACGGGATTCGCTACCGGCGGCGGGATGTCCGCCTCGGCGTTCGCCGGCTCGCTCGGATGGCTTGCCGTCTTCTTTCTCGCCGTTCTGGTGTTCGGGATGGTCCTCGTTCCGAGGCTCCTTCTCTCGGTCTCGTCGCGGAAGGACGACGAGGCGCTCGTGCTCACTCTCCTCGGCGTATGCTTCCTCGTCTCGTTCCTCGCGTACCACTTCAGCTTCTCGCTCGCGCTCGGCGCGTTCCTCGTCGGCATCATCGGCTCGACGAGTGACGTGCGCGAGAGGCTCGCGACGCTCGTCGATCCGCTCAAGTCGATGTTCTCCGCGATGTTCTTCGTCTCCATCGGACTCCTCGTCGACCCCGCAGGACTATGGGCGAACAAGACGGCGATTCTGGTCGTCTCGCTCGTCGTCGTCATGGGCAAGCTCTTCAACGTCACGTTCGCGTCGCTTCTCGCGGGGGTCGACGTGCGCACTGCGGTGCAGAACGGCTTCGCCCTCGCGCAGATCGGGGAGTTCGCGTTTATGGTTGCGATTCTCTACGCCGGCATCGTCAACGACACGTCCATCCCGATGTTCCAGATCGCAATCGGCGCGTCGCTCCTGACGACGCTGCTGAATCCGTGGATGATACGCCTGTCTGGTCCGGCGGGCGATCTTGCGGAGCGGCTCGTGCCGGATCGCTTCCGCGTCGTACTCGACGCATACCGCGCCTGGCTTGAGAAGATCGGCGCGTCCGAGGGGTCTCCCGCGTTCAGGCGGCTCAAGTTCGCCGCGATACGGCTCGGGGTCTACGCCGTGCTGATGTTCGCCGTGGCCGCCGCGTGCACGCTTCTCTACAGGATCGACTACGGCGGGCTCTCCGAGTTCTTCGAGACGAACGACCAGATCTTCTTCTTCTGCCTCGCGAACCTGTTCTGCGTGCTGATGCTTCCGCTGTGGACCGGCGCCGCGCGTCCGCTTGCGGATTCCGTGACGGAGCTGCTGTGCGGCGAGGGAACTACGCGATGGCAGTCCGCGATACAGCCGCTCGTGAGGTTCGTCGCCTTCGCCGTCGTGTTCGTCCTCTTCCTCGCGGAGTGGGGCGCGATAGCCGTCTCGATTGCGCCGGCGAAGGGTCCGTCGCTCTGGATAGGCATCGCCGTCATCGTGCTCGTCGGAGTCTTCGGATGGCGGCGCATGGTGAAGGCCGGGCACCGCGCGTCGAAGCGCCTGCACGAGGCGCTCACCGCGGAGGAGAGGCGCGAGGGGCTGAAGCGCACGATGACGGTGACGATTCCGGAGGGGACCATCTCCGAGGTCGTCATCCCCGCGACCTCGCCCGCCATCGGCGGAACCGTCGTTACGCTCAACATCCGCGCGAAGACCGGCGCGTCCGTCGTCTCCGTCGTGCGCGGCGGGAAGACGACGAGGAACATCGGCCCAGAGTGGGAGTTCCGCGCCGGCGACAGGATAGTCGCGCTCGGCGACCACAAGCAGATCGCCGCCCTCAAGGACCTCATGGGAGTCACCGCGTAGCCGTGCGGCCCGCAAAGGGCGGGAAAGGGTGGTTGAGGAGCGCGAAGCATCGGCCGCAGCGGTAGCGAAGGCGTTTTGTGAACCGTCGGAGTTTCATCATGCTGTTTACCGCTGCTATCCCCGTCACATATTGCAATAAGTGTAGTGAATGCTATTCATCCATAGTGTTCCTATGTGCGCAGATCCCTGATTCTACATGTTTCTACAAGTTCTACACGGCTCAACAGTTATTCCGTGTGTTCCGTTGTCGAAAAGACGCGGCGGATTTGCCGCGGCGGTGTGGCGGAGCTGGAAGCTCCACCTCCGTACCGCACGTTGCGCCTCGGCATCGCGCGGCGGATTTTGATATAATAGTCGCATGGCGCAGGAAAATGGCAGACATGTCCGTTCGATACTCCGCGGCGGGGCCGCGGGGGGAGCGCTCGTCGCCGCTCTTGTGCTCGCGCTCGCGGCGGCCGCGGTGTGCGCGCAGCTCGCGCTGCGCGGCGCAAGGCCCGCGGG
>JAEEOY010000119.1 GCA_016284515.1 Kiritimatiellia bacterium
ACTTTGGGCTGCCGAACCTTTGCGACCCTCTGCGCGGTTTTGGAAAACTCCGACGGTTGATGTTCTCGCTACCGCTCCACGGCTTCGCACTTTTCAACCATAATCAGGAGACGCTGTTTTGCAGTGATTATAGCGGTCTTCGGCCGATTTATGCGGCACAGCCGCATCCCAAAATGCTCACCCTGACACATATACAGTCGTTGAGTGGCGCGAAGCTGCGGAGCGGTAGCGGGAGCCCCAACGCTCGGAGTTAACTTTCTTGCGTTTACTTTCAGAACGTGCGTTTACTTCTGGAGGCGGCGATTCACTATTCACTATCACCTATTCCCTATTTTGGAGGTGAGGGGAGTCGAACCCCTGTCCGAAACGGAATCAACCGAGCTTCTACGCGTGTATGGCGCCTTTGATCTCGGATGAAGTACGCCGACGTCCGGGCTTATCCCCATCCATCCGCTCGGTTCGGCACCCTTAAGCGCGCGAGCGGAGCGTCCTTAAGCGTGGCCTGCTAAATTATGCCTCGGCGCTCAGCAGACATCGGCGCTTCGACATCGCGGCCGTTAATTAGGCGGCGAGAGCGTAATCGTTGTTCGCAATTACTTTTTTTCCTCGTTTTTTACGTGGCCAACGAGGATCCACGACGCGCAACCCGACCTCAACGCGTCCCGTCGAAACCGGATCACCCCCATGAGGGAAGAAGATTTGGAAAATTGGCTCGGGCGGCTGGATTCGAACCAGCGACCAATTGATTAACAGTCAACTGCGCTACCACTGCGCCACGCCCGAACAATCAAGTGACGCATAGTATATCATATTTGCCGTCCGCCGCGCAAGGGGGGTCTTGAAAATATTTTAGGCACCGCCCAGCATCGCGGCGGATCAGGCAACTGTACTCCAGGGAACTGGAGAACTACATCATGGGATTGTCGAGAAACTCGCCCTGGGCGGGCTCGGGTTCGGACGAATTGAAGGCCTCGACGCCGGCATGCTCTATGGGCCTGTCCCCGAAGCGCGTGAACTCGCGGTAGAAGTTCACCTTCACCTCTCCGATCTCGCCGTTGCGGTTCTTCGCGACGTCGATGATTGCGAGCTGCTCGTCCGCGGCGTCCTTCGAGGTGGCGGTGCGCGACGGACGGCGCAGCAGGAACACGACGTCCGCGTCCTGTTCGATTGCGCCCGAGTCTCGGAGGTCCGAGAGCTTCGGCTTCTCCTCCTTGTCGCCGCGCTGCTCGTTGGCGCGGGATAGCTGGGAGAGGACGATCACCGGTATCTTGAGCTCCTTCGCCATGGCCTTGATCTGCTGGGAGATCATCGAGACCTCTATCTGGCGGCTTCCCATGCGCGCGGCCTCGCGGCATGTGCAAAGCTGCAGGTAGTCGATCACGATGAGCTCGATGCCATGCTGCTTCTTCGCGCGGCGCGCGCGGGCGCGGAGATCCATGACGTCAAGTCCGGCAGTGTCGTCGACGATGAGGTTCGCGCCCCTGAGCTCCTCGGCCGCGATGGAGAGGTTCTGGAGAAGCCTGCGCTTCTCGTCCTTCGTGCACAGTCCGCGATTGAGCCGCCACGTGTTAACCTGGGCGCGTCCAGCGATCATGCGCTTCGCAAGCGCCTCGACCGGCATTTCCAGCGAGAAGATCATCACCGGATGCCGCTTGCCGTCGTCAGTCTTCACCGGCACGTTGTTCATGTCGAGCCCGAGCGCGCAGCTCTCTGCGATGTTCATGGCGAGCGAGGTCTTGCCGACCGACGGACGCGCGGCGATGACGATCATTTCGGAGTTCTTGAGCCCCTGGAGCTTCTCGTCAAGGTGCGTAAGGCCGGTGGAGAGGCCTTCGAGCGTCTTTCCGTTCGAGTCGAACATCGCGTCGATGCGCTGGAAGCTGAGGTCGATCGCCGACGCCCACGGCATCGTCGTGTCGCCGCGCACGCCGATTTCGAGAAACGACTTCTCGGCGTCGCCGAGAACAGCCTGCGCGTCGGGATACTCCCGCTCGTCGAAGCACTTCTCAATCGTCTTCGTGGCGCTCTCGATCATCGTGCGTCGGAGGTGCTTGCCGAGTATGATGTTCATGTAGTACTCGGCGTGTGCCGTTGTCGGCGTCTGGTCGATGAGCGTCTGGATGTACGCCGCCCCGCCGACGGCCTCGAGCGTCCCCGCCTTCATCAGCTCCTCTGTGAGCGTGAGCGCGTCCAGAGGCTTCGACTCGCGCGCCATGCGCTGCATGGCGGCGTAGATGGTGCGGTTTCTCGGATCGAAAAACGACTCCGGCACGACCCCTGCGGACTGGCACAGGTCCATGACGCGCTCGTCGCGTCCGGTGGTGTCCAAAAGAATCGAGCCTATTACGGCCCTCTCTGCCTCAATGCTGTTAGGCGGCGTCTTCATGTCATTCATGCCCCCATTATACCAAACGCCCCCTGTCCGCCGCGCGTCGAAATGTCTACAGATGTCTAAGGGTTGTCGACATGTTGTCTACATCCCTTGCGCCAAATTGCGCAGACGCAAAGCCATTATCTGGGCAATGCGTCGAGTACCGTGGCGCTTACGGGGAACGCCGTGCCATGGCGGATACCCTTAGGGAACGACACATCCCTGGAGACGTCGCGCCATGTCTTGCCGAGGTCGTCGGAACGCACCGCGCCGTAGCGCCCCCTCCTGTAGCAGTCGAAGTACACGAAGATCGAGCCGCCGACCATGAGCGCGCTCGGCCCTTCCACCCAGCTGCCGGTAATAGGCGCACGCGCGGCATCGCCCGGGATTTCGGCGGAAAGATCGTCGATCCACACCGGACGGATGTTCTTCTCAACCGGAGTATGGTTCTCGTTCTTCACGACCATGAGCCACTTCCTCTCCCCTCCCGGAACTCGCAGAAGCGCCGCGTCTATCGCGCTGAACTCCGGATTGAACCAGAGACGCGTCGGAGTGAACTCCTTCCAGTCGCGCGTTGTCGTGAGGTAGATGCGGTGGTTCAGTCTATCCTCCTTCTCGTCCATCCCAGGGATCGGCGAATGCCTCCCTGGAATCGTCGTCGCCCAGTAGATGTAGAAAAGTCCGTCGTCCGGATTGTACGTCACTTCCGGAGCCCAGGTGTTGCGCGCCGTCGGCTCGTGCGCCATAACGGGGAGCGCGCGCTGCTCGGACCAGTGGACGAGATCCTTCGACGACGCGTAGCCGATGATCTTGTCATGCCAGCTTGACGTCCATACCATGTGGAACGTCCCGTCCGGCCCCTGGCAGATTGACGGATCTCGCATGAGTTTGTCCTTGCCCACTTCCGGCACGAGAAACGGCTTGTCGCCGTTCAGCGCGGTCCACGAAAGCCCGTCGCGGGAATAGGCGAGGTGCAGCCCGGCCGCCTCGCCCTTCCTGCCTCCGTAGCCGTTGTTGCTGAAGTAAGCGAAAAGATAGGCGTCACCATCCGCCGCGAGGACGGCGGAAACGCCGGCAGACAGCATGACAGCTGCAACGATGTTTTTGAATGTACGGCTCATTGTGCCGACATTATAGCACAGAACCGCAGAACGGCACCATACCCCTTTTGGGTGTATTTGCCTGTATCAACCTTCCCAGGGCTTGCGCTCGGGAGGGTCGAGGTATACCTTGTCGTTGGGGCAGTACGCGGTGTCGGACTGCGGAACGATCTTCGCGAGCTCGGAAAGGAACGAGACGCTGATCGCCGCGCGGGCATCTGGCCCCAAGTCGATCACGACCTGCGTGCCGTCCGTGTAGAAGACGTCGAGAAGCACGGGGAGCGCACCGGGGTTCTTTGTCGCGGCCTCGCGTATCCGCTTCGCCTTGTCCGCGAAATCGGGGTCGTCGTACCTGAGGCGCACGGTGAGACCCTTCGACAGCTCCAGAAGCGCCTCGGTGAGCGGACGCGCCTCGCGCACGGTGAAGTTGAGGTCTCCGACGGTCGGGTTCTTCTTGTCTACCTTGTCGTCCTTCTCGTAGTTCACGCGGTACGACACCTCGCCGGAAAGCATCACGAGCTGGTCGACGCACGTCTCGACGGACGAATGCTTCTCCCACGCCTTCGCGAAGCAGAACGCGTCGATCGCGTCGCCAGATCCGTCGTCGAGCTGCAGAATCGCCCACTTCTGCCCGGGCGTTCCGTCCGGACGCGGCTTGCCGAGCTTGACGGTGCACGCGGAGAGGATGCCGACCATCCTCACGTCGAGGTGCTTTAGCGCGCGGTCCTCCTTGAGGTGCGGATTCGACTTCTTCTTCCACTTGTCGACGGGAAGAGGCTTGAGGAGCTCGTCAACCTCCGCCGGGTTCGCGAGCTGCGACGCCTTGAAAGTGGCGACTTCGGAGATAACGCGGCGGCACGCCTGGAGCGGATGACCCGAGACGTACACTCCGAGGAGGTCGCGCTCGTTCTTGAGGTCCTCCGCAGGGGAGAACGGCGGCGTGTCGACCAACTCCGCGTCGGACACCTTCTCCTCTCCGCCGTCGGACATCAGATCGAAGAAGTTCGTCTGCGCGCTCGTCTTCTCCTTCGCCTTCTGCTGGCTCTTCTTGATGGCGTACTCGATGTTGTTGAAGAGCTTGCCGCGGTTCGGCTCGATCGTCGAGAACGCTCCTGTGCGCGTGAGGTTTTCGAGGACGCGCTTGTTGCACGCCGGCGTTCCCGCGAGGCGCACGCAGTAGTCGAGGAAGCCGGCGTAGGGTCCGTTCTTCTCGCGCTCCGCCACGATCGCGTCCGCTGCGAGCTCGCCGACTCCCTTGATGCCGCCGAGCCCGTAGCGGATTCCGCGCGCGTCCGGCGTCGGGACAAACCGCGCGCCCGACTCGTTGACGTCCGGGAGCCGCAGCTCCAGGTCCATCTCCTGAGCCTCGGCGACGAATCCGGGGAGCTTGTCGAAGTTGCCGATTTCGGACGAGATCTGCGCGCACATGAACTCCGCCGGATAGTGCGCCTTGAGGTATCCTGTCTGGTACGCGACCCAAGCGTAGCACACCGCGTGCGACTTGTTGAACGCATACGACGCGAACGCGCGCCAGTCGTCCCAGATCTTGTCGATGAGCTTGCGCGCCTCCGCCTCGTCCTTCCACTTGTCGATGCGGAACTCGGGGTTGGCGAGGCATCCGTCGACGAACTTGACCTTCAGCTCCTCCATGACGGCGAGCTGCTTCTTGCCCATCGCCTTGCGGAGCTTGTCGGACATTCCGCGCGTGAAGCCGCCGAGGAGACGCGAGAGAAGCATCACCTGTTCCTGGTAGACGCACACGCCGTACGTGTCCTTCAGGTACTTCTCCATCAGCGGATGGTCGTAGACGATCGGCTCCTCGCCCTTCTTGCGGCGGACGAACGTCGGGATGTAGTCCATCGGACCCGGACGGTACAGCGCGTTCATCGCGACGAGGTCGGTGAGCTTCTCGGGCTGGAGCGCCATGAGCCACTTCTTCATTCCGTCCGATTCGAACTGGAACAAGCCCGTCGTCTCGCCGCGTCCGAAAAGCTCGTACGTCTCCCTGTCGTCGTCGGGTATCTTGTCGGGATCGAGGCATCCGTCGCTGCCGCGCAGGAACTCGGGGACGCGGGGGTTGTTCGGCCCCAGGATCGCGACGCACTCCTTCTCGACGGTGAGAGTCTTGAGCCCGAGGAAGTCCATCTTGAGCAGTCCGACCGGCTCCACGAAGTGTCCGTCGTACTGCGTCGTCAGAAGCGACTCGCCCTCCGTCGGCATGACGGGCAGGGTCTCGATCAGCGGATCGCGCGAGATGATGACGCCGCACGCGTGGATGCCCGGCTGGCGCATTCCGCCCTCGAGTCGCTTCGCGCGCTCCATGAGCAGGTGAACCGTCGGATCCTCGGAGTTGAACGCATCGACGAGCCCCTGCGAGTAGTCGCCGTTGGGGTTGCCGTTCTTGTCCTTCGGACTCGTCGCCTTCTTGAACGTGATCTTCGGCGTGTCCGGGACGAGACCAACGAGCTTGTTCGTGTCGGCGAGCGGATACTCCATCGCGCGGCCGACGTCCTTGATGACGCTCTTCGCCGCCATCTGTCCGAACGTGACGATGTGCGCGACGTGGTCCTGTCCGTACTTCTGCGTGACGAACTCGAGCACCTTGCCGCGCCCCGCGTCGTCGAAGTCGACGTCGATATCGGGCATCGAGATTCGGTCGGGGTTGAGGAATCGCTCGAAAAGCAAATCGTACTTGATCGGGTCGACGTTCGTGATGCCGAGCGCGTACGCCACGGCCGCGCCTGCCGCAGAGCCGCGTCCGGGACCGACCCAAACGCCCATCCTGCGCGCGTTCGCGATGTAGTCGTTGACGATGAGGAAGTATCCCGGGAAGCCCATCGTCTTGATTACGTTCAGCTCGAAGTCGACGCGCTCCTTCACGTCCGCAGGCGGCGGATCGCCCCAGCGGCGCTTCATGCCGTCGTAGACGAGCGACTGCAGGTAGTCCGCCTCGAACTTGATTCGCAGCACCTTGTCGTATCCGCCGAGGCGCTCGAAGTTCTTCGGCTTGTCCTCGGTGTTGAACTCGGTGCGGAGCGCCTCCTCGCCGAACTTCTTGGCGTACTCCTCCTCGGTTCCGAACTCGGCGGGGATCGGGAACTTCGGCATGATCGGATCTGAGTTGAGCTCGTACTGCTCGATCATGTCCGAAACCTCGCGCGTCGCGTCGATCACCTCGGGGTGCGCGGCGAAGAGCGCGCGCATCTCCTCCTCGGTCTTGAAGTACTCCTGCCCGGTGTAGATCATTCGATCCGTGTCGGACATCTTCTTCTGCGTCGACAGGGCGAGCAGGACGTCGTGCGAATCGTCGTCCTCCTTGTCGAGGAAGTGGACGTCGTTCGTCGCGATGACGCGTATCCCGAGGCGCTTGCCGAGGTCTAGGACGGCGTTCATCACGTCCGTCTGGCGCTTATAGAGCTCGTGGAAGTCGTCGATTGCGGACGCCGGTATCATCTTCCCGTCGCCTTCGCCCTTCCCGGGCGGATGCAGCATCACCTCGAGGGAGTAGTCGTCGCCGAAGAGGTCCTTGTACCAGCGCGCGATCTCCTCCGCCTTCTTCGGATTGTTCCCGCCCTTCACGGACGTGTCGAGGTAGTACGCGATCTCGCCCGCGATGCACGCGGACGAACAGTGCAGCCCCTCGTGGTACTTCTCGAGGAGCGAATGGTCGATTCGCGCGTTGTAGTAGTAGCCGTTGATGTGGGCCTCGGACATCAGCCGCACG
>JAEEOY010000120.1 GCA_016284515.1 Kiritimatiellia bacterium
TGTTGCTTCATTGGACCATTGAGTTGTAGCGGATGAACCAACACCGAAAGTAACTTTGAACGATGGATGGGTGCGATTTTAATTCGTTGAAAAATCGCTGAGGTCGCGGCGGTATCTGGGCGCAGGGCGCGGCTGCGGGCCCGACAGCTCGGTCAAGCCGTTGTTTCGTCGTCGCGACGCCTTCCGCGCTTAGACAACAAGCCGTGTTCAGCCTGCCGTGCCTCGGCGTAAACCACTGGCTGCGTACGAGACGCCTCATACGGCTGCGAGGCGAAACCGCCTCTTGCCCGACTGTCGGCTCCCTCCGCCGCGCGGCGTCCGCATTGGCTTCACATTCGGCCTTCATGCCGCGCTCCTGAGCTGTGCGATGATGGCGCATACGCACGCCGCGTTGTGGTGGCGCCAGTGCATCCCCGCCTGCTTGCACCTTCTTGCGACGAGGATTCTCGCGGCGGCCTCTATGTGGCAGGACGATATGTAGTATCCGTGTTTCCTCAGCCAGCCGTAGCGCATGTTGTCGCGCCTTTTGTCGAGGTAGTTGAGCGCGTCGCTCGCCTCTGCCGATGATTCCAGTTCCCTGGAGTAGAGTCGCCTGATACGGTCCACGGCGGAGCCCGCGCCGTGGCGGAGCATGATGGCGCGGCATGTCCTAAATTCCTTCGCGGCGTCTGCGATGCCGAGCTTTTCGCAACAGGTGTTCAGATATCCCGCCGCGTGCATGAAGTCGTTCGTGAACTCGGCGAAGGGCAGGGCGTCGCGCATCGCCTTCTCCAGCGCCTCCTCCCCGTCCGCGACGCACTGCACGCGCGGGACGGTCCCCGAACCCCTGGAGACGGCCTGCTCGTGGATGAGGCTCGTCAGCTCCCCGATCCCGAGGTCGGTGACGGAGTACGAGAACGAGCCCGCTATCGGGATCGGCACGCCCTTGTCCGTCACGTTGACGTATTCGCATGCGCTTGTCACCCTGAGCTGGCGCGACTTCGCCTGCGCGGAGTTCTTCCCCCTGACTCCGGCCGTGTCCGCCTTCGTGCAGGGAGGGTTCGTCCCGTCGGCCATCACGACGAGCGTGCGCGGGACCCTGCGCGCGCCATCCGGGGTGCGCAGTTTCGCGGCGGGGTACTTCCGGACGTCCTTCTCCGGCTTGCGCAGTTCGGCCAGCGCGGCCTCCCCGACGCGCAGCGTCTCCTTGCGCAGCTTCGAGACGGAGATGTTCCCGCATCCGAGCAGCGCGAGCGTGTCCTTCGCCTCCCTGAACGACCCCTGCGTGACGGCGAGCCGCGTCGCGGCCTTCGACGCGGACGGCGTCATCTTCCGCTCGACGCCGAAGGCCTTGAACACGTCCGACCCCTCCGGGCTGCCGACGCGGTACGGGTGTCTCGCTTCACACCACCCGAAGCGCGTGAAGACCTGCTTAGTGCGTACTCCGTTTGCGCCCGGGGCGTTCGACCTGAAGGAGATGGACGACATGACGCCGCCCACGTATTTCGCCATGTCCTCCGACACGGCCTTCGCGAGGTCTTCGTCAAAGCGCGGCAGCGCCTCGCGCCTATCCTTCGGACCTGCCCGCTCGATGGACTCGACGAGCTCGATGACGTTGACGAGGCGTGGGCGCGGCAGGGTCAGCCTTCGCCTGCCGTTTTTTTTAGAGCTGCAAGGCTTGCCTCCGTTACGAGGCGGGAGTATTCAGCCTCCAGCTTCCTGTAGCGCCTGCCGTTCTCAATGAGCTTCTTCACGCGGGCGACGGCCGACGGCGGTATGTACTTGCTGACCTGCTTGCCGCGCGCACCCTTTGACTTGAACCTGTACTGCGGGCTGGCCAGGCGGACGGTCCCGTCCTTGAGCCTGTATGGCTTGCGGCTGGACGCGATCGACCCTTCGGCGAACTCGTCGATTGCGGCCACCTCGGCCTGGATTTCTCGGATGCGTGTCTCGGCGTCTTTTTTCATGTCGTGGCCCTCGTTCGTGTCAATGCCTACCGTAGGCATTGATAAATTATACCATAATTTCGCGCGCCCGTGTTGGCTTATTTCAGGAAATTTTCATGCGGGTCGGGCGAGCAGGTCGGCGTAGGCCTCGGTATCAACCGCGCTACGCGCAAGCGGCTCAACGGTTTAGAATCGCACCCCTGCGCCCGCAGGAGGTAACCCAAAAGTTACCAAGTATGGTATAATATAGGCATAAGCATGGACCTAAAACGGCACATGTTGTGGCAATCAGATGCCATAGTGAGGTATTCGGCTGCATACCCCACGGGGCGAGAGCGTATCGTGAAAGGATCATAGCCTGAAAGAGAGGTACGACAAATGGCAGCTGCAGTGAAGATGCGTCCGCTGAGCGAGAGG
>JAEEOY010000014.1 GCA_016284515.1 Kiritimatiellia bacterium
ACCGGCTACGGACTCTCCTCCGACGCTCCGTTCGACCTCAAGCCGTACGGAGACCGCGCCTTCGCGCACGGAATCTCGCGGATGATACTCCATTCGTACGTCCACCAGCCGACGGACGCCGCGCCGGGACTTACGCTTGGGATCTACGGCCAGGCGTTCAACAGGCTGAATCCGTGGTACAATTTCTCCGACTCCTTCTGGCAGTACCACGAGCGCATCCATAAGGCGCTACAGGGAGGAGTCAAGTGCGCGGACCTGCTCGTCTACATCGGAGACAAACTCCCCGCGTTTGAGATGAAGGACGACGAGATCGCGCGGCTCATTCCGCACGGGCGCACATTCCAGTACATCAACAAGGACGTCCTTCTTTCCGGTCGCATCACCGTCGACAAGTCTGGGCGCATAGTCCTCGACGGAGACAAGAGCTACATGGGAATTGTAGTCCGCCATGACGCCCTTGATCTCGACACGATCGAGAAGCTGGACGAACTTGCCAAGTCAGGGGTCGAGGTCTCCGGCGTTAAGCCGATGCGGACGCTGCGCCTCACGAACCGTGCAGAGGAGACCGCGAAACTAAAGGAGATTTCGGACCGCATATGGGGCACTGGCGCGTTCATGCCTTTGATGCGTGGGTGGCACGATTTCGACTTCCTGTCGGACGGCGACATCGAGACGGTGTTCTCGCGCCATGTCAGGAAGGGGGAGAAGGACGTCTACTTCATTGCGAGCGCATTCGATTTCGCGGAGCGCACGCTGAAGGTTTCGTTCAGAAACCGCGTTTCTGGGGCGGACAAGGCGGTGGTGCTGGATCCTGTCGACGGCAGGCGCTATTCCATCCGCGGTTCCGAAACCACCATGCCGTTCGGAAACTTGTTTTCCTTCCGCCTGCGTCCGCGCCAGTCGCTGCTCGTGATCTTCGGCGAAGACACGGAGGGTCTGCCGTCGTACGAGGACGAGGTGATGAACCCTAAAATCGTCGCGAGGCGGGAGTACGACGGCGCGGAAGGGACTATTACCTTCGAGAGCGATTCCGACATCGCGCCGATGCCCATCGGGAAGTTCCGCTCGCTCACGGAGGAGAATAACCCCGACGTCAAATACTACTGCGGGGTGCTGCGCTACGACTTCACGCTCGACGCGCCGACGGAAGGGTCGAGACTTCTTCTTTCGGTTCCTGCGTTCGGCGCTACCGCGGAGGTGAATGTGAACGGGAAGAAGGCCGGGACGATGTGGGATCCGTACGCTCCGCTCGACATCACCGAGGCGGCGACGGAAGGGGGGCGCCGCGTGGGCAAGCTCCGTTTCTCCATGCGCGTTACGAATCCGTGGCGGAACAGGCTCATCGGCGACCTTTTCCAGGACCGCGGCGCAAAGGCCGCGTTCACGACTTCGCCCGGAATCGACAAGTACGACATGAAGCCGCACATCTCGAAGAAGGCGGAACTGATCCCGACGGGCATTTCGCGTACGATCTCGCTTACGGCCGTCGGTCAAAATCTTCAGGCGTTGATAGACGCGGCGGCCCCGGGCAGCACAATCGAGGTTCCGCCCGGCACGTACAGGCAGAAGGTGGTGATTCCGCGCGAGAAGAAGGGACTTCGCCTTCTCGGCGGCGGCAAGGCTGTCGTGACGTGGGACGACTATGCCGGGAAGAAGGGCGCGGACGGGACGGACCTCGGAACGTTCAGGAGCTACACGCTGAAGGTTGAGGCGGACGACGTTGAGCTTGACGGCTTGACGATCGTCAACACGGCGTCCGACGAGAACGTGGCGTCAGGCGGACGCGGCGTCGGGCAGGCTGTTGCGCTGCACGTCGACGGAGACAGGATCGCAGTAAGGAACTGCACGATCCGCAGCTACCAGGACACTCTCTACACGACGCAGAGCGTGACGAAGTGGGACGCGAAGCCGACCTACGCGCGCAGCTGCCGTCAGTACTTCGAGAACTGCCGCATCGAAGGGAGCGTCGACTTCGTGTTCGGACAGTCCACCGCGCTCTTCGAGAACTGCGATCTCGTGCTGCGCATCTCCGGAGTAGTGACCGCCGCGGCGACTCCGGAGGGGCAGCCGTTCGGATATGTCTTCCACAAATGCCGCGTGTCGGCTCCGAACGCGCAGAAGAGCATCCTGGGCCGTCCGTGGCGCGAGCACGCGCAGACGGTCTTCCTCGAGTGCGAGATAGGCGACTGCATAAAGCCGGTCGGTTGGACGACGTGGCGTCCGGACGACGGACGCGACAAGACGGCGTACTATGCGGAATTCGACTGCACGGGCCCGGGCGCGGACCGCGCGGAG
The DNA here is from genome assembly GCA_016284515.1 of Kiritimatiellia bacterium. GTDB lineage: Bacteria > Verrucomicrobiota > Kiritimatiellia > RFP12 > UBA1067 > UBA1067. The sequence goes on from JAEEOY010000014.1 coordinate 2,296, forward strand.
CGCCCGGCGTGGACCCACGGCTCCGCGGCGGATCGTGACGCCTACTTCACCTCGCGTGGCTGCACCGACGTTCCTTTCGGCATTCTGAAGGGATCCGACGGATGGTCTCCCGCTGGAATTTTCCACGCACATTGATTTTTATGGTATAATACTCACCGAAAATCAATTTAGGAGTGCGAACAAAATGGTTGAGATGAGCAGAAACCCGAGAATATTGATCGTAACGCCGGAGATCACGTATCTGCCGGACGGAATGGGCAACCTCGCGGGCAAGATGTCCGCGAAGGCCGGCGGCATGGCCGACGTCTCCGCGTCGCTCGTGCAGGCGCTCCACAGCCTCGGCGCCGACGTGCATGTGGCGCTGCCGCACTACAGGCGCATGTTCCACGTCGAGACGGCGCAGCTCGTTGCCGACGAGCTCAGGAAGTACAAGAGCCACCTCCCCGACGAGCGCATCCATCTCGCCGAGGATCGCTGCTTCTACTACCGCGACACCGTGTACTCGCGCGGCGACGGCAACGTCAAGCTTGCGCTTGCGTTCCAGCGCGAGGTGATCAACAACATCATTCCACGCGTGCAGCCCGACCTCATCCACTGCAACGACTGGATGACCGGCCTCATCCCGGCGGCTGCGAGGCGCGAGGGGATTCCGTGCCTTTTCACGGTGCACAACATCCACACGCAGAAGCTGACGCTTGCGCAGGTGGAGGACGCGGGAATAGACGGCGCCGAGTTCTGGATGAACCTCTACTACAGCTATCCGCCCTACAACTACGAGGAGAGCCGCAACAACAACCTCGTCGACCTGCAGGCGTCCGGCTGCTTTGCCGCGCACTTCATCAACACCGTTTCGCCCACGTTCCTCACCGAGATCGTGAACGGCTGGCACTCGTTCATCCCCGACTCGATCCGCAACGAGATCAGGAACAAGTTCAACGCGGGATGCGCGGCGGGCATTCTCAACGCGCCCGACCCGGCGGACAATCCGCTCACCGACGACAAGATTCCGTTCAAGTACGGACCCGAAAACCATGTCGAGATGAAGCGCCAGAACAAGCTCGCGCTGCAGCACGCGCTTGGCCTTGAGGAAGATCCGGACAAGGCGCTGTTCTTCTGGCCGAGCCGCCTCGACCCCGTGCAGAAGGGTCCGCAGCTCCTTACCGACATCACGTTCCGTTTCCTCGACAAGCATCCGGACGCGCAGCTCGCTATCATCGCGAACGGGCCGTACCAGCAGCCGTTCTGGGACATCCAGACGTTCCACGGCATTCCCGAGCGCCTGGCTGTGCACAACTTCGACGGACGCCTCTCCCAGCTCGGTTTCGCCGGCAGCGACTTCACGCTCATGCCGTCGCTCTTCGAGCCGTGCGGACTTCCGCAGATGCAGGCTCCCATATACGGTTCGCTCGCCGTCGCTCACAACACGGGCGGACTCCACGACACGGTCGAGATGCTCGACGTCGGCGCATCCAAGGGCAACGGCTTCATCTTCGACACATACGACTCCAACGGGCTTTTCTGGGCGATGGACAAGGCTATGGACTTCTTCCACGAGCCTCAGGACGTCCGCGCAAGGGAGATCTCGCGCATCATGTCCGAATCGCTACGCCGCTTCAACCACGAGGCGTGCGCCCGCGAGTACATCAAGCTCTACGAGAAGATGCTGGACAGGCCGCTTGTCAAAAAAGATACACACAACTAACAAAAACACAAAGAAAGGCTAAAGGGGAGAGTCTAAATGACAGGGGAGAGTTCCGGACGCGGGCGCGAAGGCGCGCTCGCGAGGGCTAAGATACGCCAGGTGTCGGCGATGCTGTTCGTCTACGCCATATTCTATGTTTGCCGACTTGCATTTTCGGCGTCCAAGAAGGGCATGATCGAGCAGGGCGCGTACACGCCGGCGGAGATAGGCTATGTCGGGTCCGCGATGCTGTTCGCGTATGCGATCGGCAAGATCGTCAACGGTTTCATCGCCGACCACGTGAACGTCAAGAAGTACATAATGCTGGGGCTGTTCGTCTCGGCTCTCGCAAATCTGGTCGTAGGCTTCCATGTGCCGGCGCTGATGCTCGCCGTCGTCTGGTTCGTAAACGGCTTCGCCCAGGCGTCCGGTTCGCCGTGCTGCGTCGTCGCGCTGTCGCGCTGGTGGCCGAAGGAGAAGCGGGGAACGTACTACGGAATCTGGAGCTGCTCTAACAACCTCGGCGAGGTGTTCGCGTATGTCCTCTCCGCCGGAATCGTCGTCTGGGTCGGCAAGGCGTTCGGACCGGACTGGGCGTGGAAGAGCTGCTTCTGGGGCGCGGCGGCCTTCGGGCTCGTCGGCATTGCGGCGGCGTTCCTGTTCTTCGGCAACTCTCCGGAGGACGAGGGGCTTCCGCCTGTTCCGGTTGACGCGACCGAGGCGAAGGTCGACACGACGGGCGGGCAGAAGATCGCGCTTACCTCTCCGGTGGTGTGGATGATTGCGCTCGCGGGCGGACTCTTCGCCGCGAGCCGCTACGCCGTCATCGACTGGGGCATGTTCTTCCTTCAGGTCAAGAAGGGGTATTCCGAGGCTGGCGCGGCGACGGTCATATCCGTCAACTCCGTCGTCGGCGCGGTGTCGTCCGCGCTCTCCGGCGTGATATCCGACCGCTTCTTCAAGTCGAGCCGGCAGGAGCTTGCGCTTTCGGCGGGACTCATGAACGTCGTCGCGCTTGCGCTGTTCATGCTCGTCCCGGGCAGACATGTCTGGGTCGATGTCACGGCGATGGTGCTCTTCGGGTTTGCGGTGGGCATCCTCCTCACGTTCCTCGGCGGACTTATGGCGGTCGACCGCGTGCCGAAGTGCGCGGCGGGTGCGGCGCTTGGGATTGCTGGCATGGGCAACTACATCGGAGCCGGGCTTCAGTCCATCGTCTCCGGACATCTCGTGAACCGCGCTGCGGACGGCACGGCGACCCTTGCGGGCCACACGTTCTCCAACGGCTGGACGCTTGACTGGCTTGCCGTCTTCTGGATCGGCATGGCCGCGATGTCGGTCGTCTGCATCCTCCTTTCCTGGCAGCGCCGAAGATAGGGCGCGTTTAGCAATCGGGGTACACGATTTCGTCATTTGTGGTATAATATACCCATGAAAGAGATTAAATCAGACAGGATGTCCAGTTTTCGGTGGGTAATTTGTTCGCTGCTGTTCTTCGCGACGACGGTGAACTATCTCGACAGGCAGGTGCTGTCCCTGACTTACAAGGACTTCATCGCCCCGGTGTTCGGGTGGTCCGACAACGACTACGGCACCATCACCGCCGTGTTCTCGATCATCTACGCGCTGTGCAACCTCTTCGCCGGCAAGTTCATCGACAGGCTTGGCACGCGCAAGGGCTACCTCTGGGCGATATTCATCTGGTCGCTCGGCGCGTGCCTCCACGCCGGGTGCGGGGTCGGCACGTCCTTCCTCAAGGCGGCAGGATTCCTCGGCATGATGGGCATCACGACGTCCGTCTGGCTCTTCCTCGCGTGCCGCGCGGTGCTCGCGCTCGGCGAGGCGGGGAACTTCCCGGCGGCGATCAAGGTGACGGCCGAGTACTTCCCGAAGAAGGACCGCGCGTTCGCGACCTCGATCTTCAACGCGGGCTCCTCCGTGGGCGCGCTCGCCGCGCCGCTGTCGATTCCGCTCATTGCCAAGTACTTCGGCTGGGAGATGTCCTTCATCATCATCGGCGCGCTTGGCTTCGCGTGGATGGGCTTCTGGATGTGGCTCTACAGGAAGCCCGCCGAGAGCCCGCGCGTCAACGCGGCGGAGCTTGCGTACATCAACCAGGACGGAACGGACGGGGGTTCTGGCACCCCCGAACCCCAGTCCAAGGAAGAGAAATCTATTTCCTACGCCAAGGCGTTTTCGCTTCCGCAGACCTGGGCGCTCATCTGCGGGCGATTCCTCACCGACGGCGTGTGGTGGTTCTTCCTCTTCTGGACGCCCGGCTACCTCAGCGACCAGTTCGGCTACAAGAGCTCCGACGGAATGGGCATGGCGCTCATCTTCACGCTCTACCTTATCGTCACCTTCGTCTCGATCTACCTCTGCAAGATCCCGACGTACATGGTCGACAAGCGCGGTATGAACGCCTACGAGGGCCGCATGGTCGCGATGTTCATCTTCGCGTGCTTCCCGCTCCTCGCGCTCGGCGCTCAGCCGCTCGGCGCGTACTCCGCGTGGTGGCCGGCGATTCTCATCGGCCTCGCATGCGCCGGACACCAGGCGTGGTCCGCCAACGTCTACTCCGTTGTCGGCGACATGTTCCCGAAGTCGACGATCGGCACCTTGACCGGCATCGCGCAGTTCGCCGCCGGATGCGGCAGCTTCCTCGTCAACAAGTGCGCGGGCGCGCTCTTCAGCTACGCGGCCGGCACGACGATAGTCGACGGCAAGGAGGTCGAGATGACTAAGGACCTTCTCGCCTCGGGCGCGCAGTTCGCGCGTCCGGCGATGGAGTTCCTCGGCTACACCGGCAAGCCCGCGGGCTATCTCATCGTGTTCGGATACTGCGCCGTCGCCTACCTCATCGGCTGGACGTGCATGAAGACTCTCGTCCCGCACTACAAGAAGGTTGAAATCTAAGACCTTCCGCTGCGATGAAGAACTCCGCACCCTCGTACATGAAGTGGCTGCCGCCAAAGACGACGGCCACTATTTCTCGCTGCGAGCTCTTCGGGCGCACGATGAAGTACGGCTTCATCTCCGGACGCCACCGCTCCCCGAAGAAGGGCAACTCAGTCGAGTTCGCGGAGCACCGGCAGTACATGCCGGGCGACGACCTCAGAACGCTCGACTGGAAGGTGCTGGGAAGAAAGGACCGCCTCTACATCCGCCAGTACGAGGAGGAGACGAACCTCCGCACGACGATCCTCCTCGACTGCTCGGGGTCGATGGCGTACGACGGCGAGGCGGCCGCGGAGCAGGACGGCAGACGCCTCTCGAAGTTCGACTACGCGCGCTATCTCGCGGCGGGGCTCACGTACATGCTCGCGGGGCAGCAGGACGCCGTCGGACTCGTCACGTTCGACACGAAGATACGCGAGTACCTGCCCGCAAGGTCGTCCGCCTCGCAGACGCGCCGCATTCTCGAGTTCCTCGACAAGTCGAAGCCGGGAGGGGAGACGGATCCCGCGCCCGTCGTCAACGACATAGCGGAGCGCATCCCGCCGCGCGGGCTCGTCGTCATCGTGTCGGACCTCTTTACGTCCGATCCCGACGAGCTCCTGAAGGCGCTCCACCACTTCACCTACCGTAAGCACGAGGTCGTCGTGCTGCATGTGATGGCCGAGGAGGAGCTCACCTTTGACTTCGACGGACACGTCCACTTCGAGAACCTCGAGGGGACGGACGAGATGATGCTCGACGCCAAGTCGATCCGCGCGGGCTACCTCGAGCAGGTGAACGCATTTCTCAAGAAGATCGGCGACGGCGTCAGGAAGATGGGCGCCGACTATGCGCCGATGAACACTAAGATCCCGTTCGACAAGGCGCTCGTTGAGTACCTGTCGCGCAGGCGAAGCGGAGGCCGCTAGACCATGCAGTTCATAAACTTCGCAATGCTCTTCGCGCTCTTCGCGGTCGCGATTCCGATCATAATCCAGATATTCACGCGCAGGAACGCGCGCAAGATCCCGTGGGGCGCATGGCTCTTCCTCGACAAGACGATGAAGAAGCTCAAGCGCAAGGTCCTGCTCGAGGATATCCTGCTCCTCGCGTGCCGCTGCCTCGCGGTGGGCCTCCTCGCGCTCGCGTTCGCGCGTCCGTTCGTCCGCCCCGACTCGCCTGTTCCGTGGGCCGTCACGATGCCGATGCTCCTCGCGGCGATAACGGCGACGGGAATCTCCTTCGCGCTCTGGCGGTATCCGAAGCACAGGTTCTGGATGATGACCGCCGGCATAGTGCTCTTCGTCCTCTCCATCGCGACGATCGTCTTCGAGCGGCAGCTCAACCTGAAGCGGTTCGGACTCGGCGCCACCAAGGACGTCGTGCTCATAATCGACGGTTCGGCGTCCATGTCGATCGTCAACGACGGCAGGTCGAACTTCGAGCGCGCCGTCGAGGAGGCGAAGAAGTACGTCGAGCTCGCGCCGCGCAACACGTCCTTCGCCGTCATAATCGGCGGACCCGTCCCGCAGGTGATGAACCCCGTGCCCGTCTCCGACAAGCGCGTCATCCTCTCCACGCTCGACCGCCTCTATCCCGCGAACGGCACGATGCAGATCGCCGGCAACCTCACCGCGGCGGCGGTAACGCTCGCCGCCGGACACAACGCCGTCAAGCAGATCGTCATCGTCGGCGACGGACAGACCGTCGGGTGGCAGCTGGACGACAAGGAGCGCTGGAAGACCCTCAAGCGCGTGTTCTCATCCCTCAAGACGCAGCCGATAATCACGTGGCGCACGCTGCCGCTTCCGACTTCCATACGCAACCTCGCGGTCGCCTCGATACGTCCCTCGCGCGACATCGTCGGAACGGACCGCGAAGTGGGACTCGCCGTGACTGTCGTGAACGCTGGAACCGAGGCGGTCACGCCGAAGGGCGTGTCGCTTGACGTGGAAGGGGAGACGAAGCATGCGCGCGAAGTGCGCCAGCTGCAGCCGGGCGAAAGCCAGACCTTCACCTTCAGGCACAGGTTCCGCAGCTCGGGCGGCACCGTCGTGACGGCGCGCGTCGAGTCGGGCGACGATCTTCCGGCGGACGACGTGTGCCGCCATTCGCTTCCCGTCATGGGCAGCCTCAAGGTGCTTATCGTCGACGGCAACGCGGGCGCGCCGTTTCTGCGCCGCGCGTCCACCTACGTAGGGCTCGCGCTCAAGCCCGAGCTCGCAGAGGCAGCGGAGGCCGCGGGCGCGGAGAGACGAGACTATCTGCTTGAGACGGTCGTGGAGGATGTCTCGGCGGCTGGAAGCCGCTCGTCGTTCGGAGGCTTCGCCGCAGTCGTTCTCGTCGGCGTGCGCAGGCTCTCGGAGGAGTCGCGCGACGCGCTTGCGAGGTTCGTCTCGCTCGGCGGCGGACTCTTCGTGATGCCGTATGCCGGCTCCGAAGCGGAGTTCTTCAACGGATGGCAGCTCGACGGCGCGAAGGTCTTGCCCGCTCCGCTCGGGAAGTGGCGCGACAGCGCCTCGCCGCTTTCGACGGAGAGCTTCGGCGGGCCGATCTACAAGTTCAGGAGCGGAACCGACCTCGGCTCCGCGGTTCCGCAGCAGATCGTCGACTTCTCCGACGGATGGACCTCCAACGCGACGGTCGTTGCGAAGCTTGCGGATGGTTCGCCGTTCCTCCTCGCGCATTCGTTCGGGCGCGGCACCGTGTTCGAGTCCGCGTCCGTCTTCGACGCCTCGTCGGGTCTCGTCTCAAAGCGCGGGTTCGTACCGATGATGCACGAGCTCGCATATTCGCTCTCCAGCCCGGCCGCAGTGTCGCTTGACATTAGGCCTTCCGAAGGGCTCAGCCTCCTGCTCGCTTCCGGCGCTTCCGGCGACATCGCGGCGGGCGACAACGGGCTCGTCGGCTACTACTTCCCGCAGATCGGCTGCCAGGGCAAGCCCGTCATCAAGTTCGATCCGAAGATCGATTTCCGCTGGGGCTGGAACTCCCCCGCGGGCGGGATACCGAACGACAACTTCTCGGTGCGCTGGCGCGGCGCGCTCATCGCGCCCGAGACGGGCCCGTACAAGTTCTCGTGGAGCGTCGACGACAGGTTCTGGCTGCGCGTAGCAGGGCGCGACGTCAAGAGCAACGTCGACATTCCGCTCGAGAAGGGCAAGGCGTACGCGATCGAGGGCCGCTTCGAGGAGGACGGCGGAGAGGCGCGCGTGGAGCTGAACTGGCAGCGTCCGGACGGAACGAAGGAGCGCGTCCCGCAGAACGTCCTCCGCACGCGCGCGTCAGGCGTCGCCGGTGCTGGCGAAGTCGTCGAGATGACCGATCCGCACGGCGAGACGTTCTACGCCGAGATCGTCCAGGGCGAGGAGGGGCTGCTCCTGCGCACGGCGCGCAGCGTCATTCCGGGCGTCTACACGGTCAACGCCGTGCCAGAGACCTTCAAGGAGTCCTGTTCGTTTGTCTCCGACGCCGAGGGTAAGATCAAAATCACCGTCTCCGCCGGCGTCGAGGAGTCGACGCTCACGGCGATAACGCAGAACGAGCTTTCCGACCTCTGCAGCTACGTGCAGATATCGCAGGCGATCAAGGACGAAGACGTCGTGAAGGCGATCGGCGGACAGAGCTTTGGCAAGGAGGTGTGGCGCGTGCTGGCTTTCTTCGCGTTCCTATTCCTCGTCACAGAGCCCGCCATCGCGCGCTGGATCGCCATCAACCGCCGCACGGGCGACGTAATCGACACGGAGGGATCATGGATCAGAACGTAATACGCACGGACCTTCTTCCGGAGTCGATGTCGCTCTGGCTGATCGCCGCGCTCGCGGCGTTCGCGCTGGCCGCGTGGGCAGCGTGCCACTGGGCGGTGAAGAGATACGGATCCAACCGCTTCAACGTGTGGACGCGCGCGCTCATGGGCGTCCCGCCCGGCGTCATCGCCTGCTGGCTTGTCCTCCAGGCGCTCGCGCGAGTACTCTTCCTCGCGACTCCGTGGTCGCTCTTCCTCGCCGCGATAGTCGCCGCGGTCTCGTTCGAGCTGGTTAGCGCCTTCTACTCGCACGAGTGCGCGCGCGTCCCGCCGCGCACGGCGAAATGGCTCGTCGCGTGCAGAATGTCCGCCGTCGCCGTCGCGCTCCTGGTCCTCATGCAGCCCGTGGTCGTCGGAGAGCGCGAGCGCACCGTGAAGGAGCGCGTGCTTGTTCTCGTAGACGACTCGGCGTCGATGCACTTCAAGGACCAACTGATGACGCCTGAGGAGGAGAAGGACATTGTCTCCGCGCTCGGACTCGACAAGCTCCCCTCGGAAGGCATGACGCGCGCCGACATGGTGCGCATGCTCGTCGCGGCCGGCGGCGAGTCGAGCTTCCTCTCCAAGGCCTCGCGCAAGTACGAGGTCGACGTGTTCCGCTTCGGCAGCACGCTCGTTCGCGAGGAGTCGCTCCAGGAGGAGCGCGCACTTGACGACAAGGAGAGGACGTTCAGGTCCGCGACCGACCTCACCAAGGCCCTCGAGCTTGCGATAAAGGAGGTTCCGGCGGAGGAGGTCTCGTCGATAATCGTCTTCACCGACGGACGCCACAACGGCGACGCCGGAGTGGAGTCCATCGCGCGCAAGCTGGGCGGATACGGCATCCAGGTCTCCGCCGTGGTCGTCGGAGGCACCGTGAAGCCGTTCGACCTCTCCATCGCCGCTGCCGACGCGCCGGAGTCGGTTTTCCTCGGCGACAAGGTGCGCTTCACCGTCCGCGTCTCGGCGACGCGCGCGAACGGCAGGAAGGCGAAGGTGCATCTCCTCGACGCCGACGGACAGATCGACGCACGCGAGTTCACAGTCGAGGGAGACGAATGGTCGAAGGAGTTCCGCTTCTCCGACGTTCCGAAGACGCAGGGCGTGTACGGCTACACGATAAAGGTGACGGCGCTAGACGGCGAGCTTTTCGCGGACAACAACGAGCGCAGGCTGGACGTCGCCGTGTCGGACGACCGAACGAACGTGCTGCTCGTCGACGGACGCCCCCGCTGGGAGTACAGGTATCTGCGCAACCTTTTCTACGGACGCGACAAGTCGGTGCATCTCCAGGACTGGCTCGTCCATCCCGACTCCATCGCGGGCATCGAGCCGAAGCAGCTCGAGTACGCGAGCGCGGCTCGTCCGTTCGGCGACTCCGAGGCGGGCGGCTGGCCTAAGGAAGAAAGCGACTGGCGGCAGTTCGACGTCATAATCGTCGGAGACGTCGGGGAGGATGTGCTTACGGACAGCGTAGTGGAGCAGCTGCGCTACAACGTCGAGGAGCGCGGAACCCTCCTCGTGCTGATATCGGGCTCTGAGTACATGCCGTATTCGATACGGAACCAGAAGCTCCGTGACCTCATGCCCATCGAGTACGAACCGGACGGCGCGAGCCACCGCGAGGCGCCGGAGGAGGCGTTTGCGTTCCAGCTCACAGCAGCCGGACGCGGACACGTCGTGATGAACCAGAGCTCTTCGTCTTCCGAAAACGAGGACATATGGAACGAAGTTCCCGACTTCCACTGGCGGCTTCCGATCTCGGGCGTCAAGCCGGGCGCTGAGGTGCTCGCGTACGCCAAGCCCCGCAGGACGGACGGCTCGTCCGGCGAGGCGGTCGTCGCGCAGTCCATCGCCGCGACGATCGAGGAGGATCCCGAGGCCGCGCTCAAGCGCCTTGAGGATATGCGCGGAGAGCAGAGCCGCAACGCGCTCGTCGTCGCAGGTGCGCGCGGAAAGGGCAGGGTACTCATGCTCACGACGGACTCCATGTGGCGCCTGCGCTCCAAGTTCGGAGACCAGCGCCACCACCGCTTCTGGGGACAGGTCATGCGCTGGGGCGCGGGCGAGAAGCTCCGGAGCGGAAACATGTTCGCGAGGATCGGCACCGACCAGCTGCGCTACGGCGCGGGCGAGACGGTGAAGGCGTACGTGCGCTTCCTCGACGAGAGCCACAACGGCATCGACGGACTCGAACCGCGCATCCTCGTGCGCGCGCCGGGCGACGCGAGGGTCGCCGCGTACCGCGCCGAGAAGCGCCCGGACTCCAACGGCGTCTACGAATGCGAGATCCCCGGATGCGAGAAGCCCGGCTCCTACATGCTCAGCCTCGACTGCCAGAAGGCCCGCGACACGCTCGGGGCGAGGTATCCCGACGGACTCACCACCACCTTCGTCGTCGTCACCGCCAAGCAGCCCGCCGAGGAGGTCGACATAACGGCGACGCGCAACCAGGTCGAGCGCGTTGCCGCCGCAACAGGCGGAACGGTCCTCACGCCGTCCGAGTACGTCAAGCTCGACGCCGACTTCGGCGGAGGCTCGAAGCGCATCTCCGACCGCGTCGAGTTCCACCTCTGGAGCCTTCCGCCGCTTTTCATTCTCGTCATAGCATTCCTCACAACAGAGTGGATTCTCCGAAAGAGAGCGTCCCTAGCCTGAGCCATGAGCACACATAAAAACATTCCGCCAGAGATCAGGGCGATCCTTGACGCATCCGTGAGGCGCGTCAGGGGCATACTGCTTTTCCGCGGCACATGCGCCGCGCTCGCCGCGCTCGTCGCGTCCGTGCTGGCCATCATGGCCATCGACGCGATGGTGACCATCTATGCGTCCTGGGTGCGCTGGGCGCTCTGGGCGGCGGGCCTCGCCTTCACCTGCTCCGTCGCGTACTTCGCGCTCGTGAAGCCGCTGAGGCGCAAGTTCACCGCGGCGGAGATCGCCTCGCTCATCGAGCGCAACCACCCCGAGCTGGAGGAGCGCCTCTCGACAGTCGTGGAGCTCGCGGAGGCAGGTGACATCGGCGCGTCGTCGCGCCTCATGTCGGAGATAACGAAGGACGCCGTGAAGGATGCCGGGACGGTCTCGCCTAAGAAGGAGTTCACGGGGCGCACGGTCAAGCCGCGCCTCGTCGCCGCAGCCGTCGCGCTCGGCATTCTTGGCGCTCTCTTCGCGCTGTTCCCGAAGGCGACGCTCAGGCTCGCCACGCGCGCCATCATGCCGTCCGCCGAGGTCGACAACATCTACGCGTCGTCCCTCAAGGTCTCGCCAGGCGATCAGGTCGTTCTCGTCGGCACGCCGCTTACGGTGAACCTTGCGGTCGACGGAGGCTTCCCGTCACGCGCGTTCGTGCGCACGCGCCCCGATGGAAAGGGCGAGAGCGTCGAGCGCATGGTGCGCGTCTCGGAGGAGGGCGCGGATGGTCCCGTGTTCTATTCGTTCAGCTATCCGCGCGTCACGTCGAGCTTCCGCTACCGCATCAGCTGCGGCAGCGCGCTCACGCGCTCGTACCGCGTCGAGGCCGTGCCGGAGCCGACCTATTCGGACCGCGTCGTCGAGATCGTGCATCCCAAGTACACCGGACGCGAACCGGAGCGCTACACGAACACGGCCGCTGTCGTCGGCATCGCGGGATCGAAGGTGATGGTCTCCGCGCGTCCGTCGCGCGAGGGCATCGAGGGCGTCGCGAGGCTGCCCGGCGACATAACCGTGAACGGCTCGCCCTATTCCGACGGAAGTCTCAAGTTCTCCTTCGTTCTGACGCCCGAGCTGCAGGGAACGTGGAGCACCGTAGTGTGGGATTCCAACGGCTTCACGAGTCAGGTAGACCAGGCGTCCATCACCGTCGCGAAGGACACTCCGCCCGAGGTCAAGCTCGTCACGCCGGAGAAGCTCGAGCTGAAGCTTCCGCGCAACGGAAGCCTCCCCGTCGAGTTCGAGGCGAAGGACGACTTCGGCGTCGCGCGCGCGGTTCTCGAGATGTGCATCGGCGCCGGGCAGTGGACCGACGCCGGCCCCGTCGAGGTCTCGAAGGAGGGCGAGTTTACGTGGGACGGAACGCATGTCGTCAAGTTCCTCTCCGAGGCGTCCAACGTCGACTTCAAGAACGCGGCGACGGTCCGCTACCGCATCAGGATCGAGGACAACCTGCCCGTCGAGCTTGGCGGACCCGGCGTCGCGCGCACGCCGGAGATACAGGTCCAGCTTGCCGCGCGCTGGGAGAAGTCCTTCGCGCGCCAGTCGCTTTCCGGACAGATCGACGAGGCGAGGAAGGAGATAAGGACTGCCGTTGACCATCTCCGCGAGGCAAGGCACAACTTCGAGTGGGCCGCATCGAACTACGAGAAGTCCGCGAACAACGAGTGGCACCGCAAGGAGGCCTTGAAGAACAGCGAAAAGGCAAAGGCCGCAGCGCAAAACGCGGAGGGGCTTCTTTCGGAGTTCGTCGACAGCCTTATGGACAGCCGCCTCGAGACGGGGGCGGAGATGTTCCGTCCGATTCTCGAAAAGCGCCTTACGCCGATACGACAGGGCGCGGAAGACATCTTTCTCATGGCGCGCCGCGAGGAGAAGCGCGATTCAAACCGGCGTCTCATGAAGGACGCGGAATCTGCGATCAAGGCGCTTGAGGAGGCGCAGCGCAAGTTCGACATCCTCACAAAGACGGCGGAGGACCTCCAGCGCATCGAGGAGATCGCGGAACGCGAGAAGCTTCTCTCGGAAATGGCAGAAGAGGGAGAGATCGAAGCGAAGGACCTCGCGGAGGAGGAGCAGAAACTTCTCGACGATCTCAGGGACGAGATACGCGACGACCTCGCGAAGAACCTCGACAAGCAGAAGGAGAAGGCGAAGGAGCTGCAGGAAAAGGGCAAAGATCTCGAGAAACGCCAGGAGGATCTCCGCGGCAAGGCGCAGGAGGCCGCGAAGAACAACGACGAGGGCGCGATGAAGGCTGCCGCCGACGAGGAAGACCGACTCGCCCACGACATAGACGAATTCAGGAAACAGACGGATGCGCTCACTCGCGACATAGAAAAGCAGGCGGGCACCAAGGAGATGGATCCCAACAAGACGGCCGAGCCGACGGAACAGGCGTCCGACAAGGCGAGGTCCGCAGCCGAAGACGCAAGGTCCGCCACCGACAAGATGCGCAACGGCGACGCGCAGGGCGCGGACGAGAACATGAAGAACGCAAAGGACGCACTCGCGGAGGCACAGGAAAAACTTGCCGAAGCCCAGAAGAGGATGGACGCAAAGAACGGCGACTTCGCCGAAAGCGCAAACGAGCTGCGCGACATGGAGAAGTCCATGGAAGAGGCCGTGAAGGCCGCGAGGGAAGCGGCCGAGGCGGAGCGCAAGGCAGCGGAGGCCGCGGCGCAGCAGCAGGCCGCACAACAAGGCCAACAGCAAGGCGAACAGCAGCAGCAAGGCGAACAGCAAGGGCAGCAGCAGCAGGGTCAACAGCAGACTCCTCAGATGCAGAATGCCGCGCAGAAGGCCGCTGCAGCCGCCGAGAAGGTGAAGAACCAGGCGAACAGCAGGGCTGAGAAGAACAACATGCCGATCGACCAGTTCGAGTCTCCGGACCAGCAGGAGCAGCAGAGCTCGCAGTCGCAGGAAGGGCAGCAGAGCGAGAACTCGAAGTCCACTTCGGAGTCGAAGTCGTCACTTCCCGACAGGGGCAGAGCCAGAAAGGCTCGGAAGGTTCCGCAGGGAGTCTTCGGCGAAAAGGGAGAGGACGAGAACTGGTTCAAGATGAAGAGCGAGTCCGGAACGGGTGCGGAAGTCGATTCGCTCGACGACGTGCCTGCGGAGTACCGCGGGCTCGTGCGCGACTACTTCGAGGCGCTCAACAAGGGAGGTAGCAAGAAATGAGAACGTCCAGGCTTTGCGTCTTCTGTCTTGCGCTCGGCGTCTCCCTGTCGGCACTCGCGGCGAAGGAGCCCGATGCCGTTGACATTGCGATCGACAGGGGGCTCGAGTATCTGCTGGCATCCCAGAAGGACGACGGATCCTTCCACGGCCAGTTCGGCGACACTGTCGCGGTTCCTGCCCTTGCGAGCATGGCCTGCCTAGCGACGGGGCACGTTCCGGGCGACGCCAAGTACGGCAGGCTCATCGACAAGTCGCTCGACTACGTCCTCGCAAACCATGACGAGACTGGATACTTCGGCGCGAAGGGGAACGGGAGGATGTACGCCCACTCCATCGCCACGCTGTTCCTCACTGAGGTTTCGGGAATGGTCTCCAAGGAACGCCAGGCGGAGATCGACGAGATTCTGCCGAAGGCGATCAAGGTGATTCTCGACGCGCAGAACGTCAAGAAGAGCGAGCACGACGACGGCGGATGGCGCTACAATCCCGACTCCAGGGATTCCGACACCAGCTGCTCCGGCTGGGCACTCATGGCGCTGCGCTCCGCTCGTCTCAACGGCGCGCAGGTTCCGAAGTCCGCAATCGACCGCGCCGTCGCCTACATGCACCGCCACCACCACAAGGAGAAGGGCTGCTTCGGATACCAGGGCGCGGACCAGTATGCGGTGACGCTCTCGGGCGCGGGCATACTCTGCCTGGAGCTATGCGGAAAGCACGAGGACCCCGATTCCATGACGGCCGCGAAATACCTGATGTCGGTGTACCGCGAGAAGCTTGCCGAGGAGGGCTATGCCTACTACGGACTCTACTACGCCGCGCAGGGGCTGTTCCAGATCGGCGGCGAAAACTGGAGGGAGTTCCACGACTGGATGCACTCGGCGTATCTGCCGCGCCAGCGCGCGAGCGGAGCCTGGCCTGAGCACGGCAGCGAGCGCTCTGAGCCGTATGCGACGGCAATGACGATACTTGCCTTTGCGGTCCCGTTCAGGCAGCTGCCAGTGTACCAGCGAGACGAGACTGTCGACGAATGACGGAGAGGAAAATGGTGGAGAGGGGAAGATTCATAACTTTCGAAGGCGGCGAAGGCTGCGGAAAGTCTACACAGGTGAAACGCCTCGCGGCGGAGCTTGAGGCGAAGGGCGTAAAGGTGCTGCTGACGCGCGAGCCGGGCGGCACGCGCCTCGCGGAGATGATTAGGACGCTGCTCAAGGACGAGGCGGAGGATCCGCCGGTCGACCGAGCGGAGCTGCTTCTCTTTCTCGCGGCGCGCGCGCAGCTCGTGCGCAACGTTATACGTCCGGCCCTTGACGCCGGCACATGGGTGCTTTCCGACAGGTTCAGCGACTCGACGATCGCCTACCAGGGGTACGGAAGGGGGCTCCCCGTCGATTTCGTGAAGGCGGCGAACGAATTCGCGTGCGAGGGGCTCGCCCCAGACCTCACGCTTCTTCTCGATGTCGAGCCGTCCGTCGCGGCGCGGAGGATGCGCGGACGCGAGGCGGCGACGAACACGTCGGCGGACCGCATAGAGCGCGCCGGAGACGAATTCCACGAGCGCCTGCGCCGTGGCTTTCTCGAACTTGCCGCCGCCAACCCGTCCCGCATAGTCACTATCGACGCCTCCGGCACGCCGGATGAAGTCGCGCGCAAAATACTCCTCGCTTTACCCGAAATACTGTGAACACATGGAGACGCGACATCTTGCCGCGTCAAGGTACGTGAAAGGTTCGCAAACGCATGGAGACGCGGCATCCTGCCGCGTCAAACTCTGGAAATGACGCGGCTGGAAGCCGCGTCTCCATTTCAAGGCCGAAGGGTAACCCTTTTGGGTGATTCCCTCGCTATTGTTCCGTAGGGGAAAATATGATAAAATATTACTCATTCACGGAGGATTGTAAAGTCCGCCGAGATGTGTTGTTAACAAACTAGGGGAGTTAAGGGGAAGAAAATGAGCAAAATGCTTGTTTCTGCTGTGTTTTTGGCCGCGTTTGGCTACGCGCAGGCCGCTGAGAAGCCGTCGCTTACGGTGACGACTCCGAATGATGTCGTCGATCCAGACGACGGCTTGATATCGCTCCGCGAGGCGTTCAAGTATGCCGAGAATGACACTCCCGGTATCCCAGGTGCTCTTTCGGAGGACAGTGGCTACCGCATCACCTTCGACTACGCGAAGATTGGCGGTACTTCCGTCACAATCGACTGGTCGGCGAACGGTGACATAACGCTCGATTCGGCGAAGTGGCAGAACAAGAAGCTCTACATCGACGGCACTCTCGACGCCGGTGCTGACCTTGAGACGAACGCCGGCGATACAATCGTGTCGATTGGAGGCGGCGCTATTGTCCTTCCTACCGGCAACGACTGGTGGGTCGACCTCGCCTATGTTAAATTTAGCGGTACGCAGTTCAGCGTCACGGGCGGTAACGTAACGTTTGTGGCCGAGACATGCGAATTCGCCTCCTGCAACCAGAACCTCGACGTCCACGCGACTGCAGCCCTCAATGCAATAATCCGCAACTCGACCATTTGGGGTGCGTACAACAACGGCGCGGCTATCGGCGGCGAGTCTGGCGTCGCGATGGTCCTCAACAGCACGTTCCAGGGAAACAAGTACTACGGTCTCAAGATTGAAGGCGCGATCGACTCGATCGTCGCCGCTTCCACGTTTGTCGGAAATAATTACCAGGAAGGCAACAAAGGCTGGGCGGCTCTCGACATTGCGTCGACGGGCAATGCGCATGTCTACAACGTTCTGTCTGTTGAAAACAACTCCACCGACAACTATGACATAAACCTCTCAAAGGCTGGCACGCTCGTCGTGGCCAACTCACTCTACGGCAATCTCGGTGGCAGCGGTGTGACGACCAGCGCCTGCACCGTATATGACGGGGTGAACATAACAAAGGCACAGATTTTTGGATCAAGCGGCCCGACGCTCGCCTGCGGCAAAGTAGGCGGCAAAGACGCCCTTACCCGCTCCATCGCCATCAAGACTGGCGGGACGCCCTCCGTCGCCGGCGGTCTCGGCGTGTGGCTCCGCTACTGGACCGATCGCGAAACTGGCGCCCTCAAGGCCTTCCAGGTTGCAGGCGACCGCACAGTCGCGTCCAACTGGACCACCGTCTGGTGTTCCTTCAACAGCGGCAGCAACGGCGACCTCTCGACAACTGTCACTCTTGACCAGAGCGCACGCTCCTTCGCCTCGAACCTCCCCTCCGCCGGCGCCTACTGGGCCCGTGTCGAGGTCCCGTCCCTAGTCGTCACCACTGCGCGCGACACGATCGACGGCTCGGATGGAGAGACGTCGCTGCGCGAAGCGCTGGCCTACGCCCGCCGCCTCGGACCTAAGGCGGTCCGCCAGATCACCTTCGACTACGACAAGCTCACAAATGAAGTCCTCCCCGCTGGCTGGGAGCGCTATACGATCTATCTCGGCAAGTCGTTCGACGACAATGCCGCGGAAACCGCCGGACTCAACGCCGCCACGCCGCTCCCGATCGACGGGACGGTCGAGATTCTTGCCGGATTCAACCAGGCGCTCTGCATGGCAATCGACGCGCAGGATCGCGATGCCTTCGACGTGGCCGATTCGACGCGCGCCCACATCGTCTCGCTCGAGGTCAAGAACGCCGATGACGGTTTCCTCGTCGGCGAGAATTCCATGCTCTACCTCGAGGATGTTTCCGTCAATGACGCCGCCAAGGGCATCATGGGAACTTCGACGAGCACGCTTGTCATGAGCAATGCCTCTGTCTACAATGTGACCGGGAAGGAAATTTCCGTTGGCGAGGCGACGCTCGTCAATTCGACTGTCGCCGGCACAGTTGAGACCACTGGTGCGACGACGCTTCTCGACGCGACGGTGAAGGGCGGTGTCACAGCGGGAGGTGCGTTCAAGGCCGCCAACTCCATCGTCGACGGTGCGGTTTCCGGTGCATCCGTATGGGCGCGTTTCTCCGCGTTCTCTTCGTCCCCCGCCGTTTCCTCCACAGACAACATCACGGGCGCGACGCTCGGGCTTTCCGCGATTCAGGTCGAGAATGCGGGCTATCACGATGTCCACAACGGATTCTTCACGTTCTCCGACACTCTCGCCTGGGCGAAGAACGGAACAGTCGTCGCTTGGCAGTACGCTTGGGACTGGTCTAACACAGGAAACGACGACAACGTCAAGACGCCTGCCTTCTATTACGGAATCCGCGAGAATTCCACAAGCAGCAACATAGTGCCCGACACCTGGAAGGCTGTCGCACTCGGAACTGACGACTCCTCTACCGCTGGACCGCTCCAGGTCGCGGTGATGGGCGATGAAATCGGTCAGCTTCGTCTTCCGAACGTCGGCTACTGCACTATGGGCGCGTGGACAGCCTACAAGGCCGTCGCGTGGAAGTCGACGGAAGATTCGAACTCCGTGCTCGGCATAAATGGCGCCGATCAGATCTCGCGCAACAACTACTATCCGACGGTGCAGGAAGGCGTTGATGCCGTAGCCACCGCAGGTGCAAGTGTCGAAGACTACGAAGGCAAGGACGCACTCTATCTCTGGTCGGACTACATCGCGAACGAGAAGCTGGACGCTACCTATCATCGCGTCTACATCCAGAAGGACATGGCGCTCGTCGGCATGGGAACGACAGCGACGATAATCTCCTCCGATGAACACTATGTCGAGAACAACACAAACATGGGGCGGGCCATTCTTGTCGCGCAAGGGAAGAATGTAACACTTGCCAATTTCCAAGTTGCGAACTGCGCGCAGAAGGGCATCGAAGCCCAGGCGAATGCGACAGTAAAGATTGATGGCGTTGCCATTCTTAACAATACCACAGATGGTGTCTATGCTGCGGCTGGCGCGTCAATTGAACTGGTGAACACTACCTTGACTGGCAACAATGTTGGTGTTTCCGGACGTGGGTGCGGCTACAGCATGTACGATGTCACAATCGCCGGCAACAGGACTGGCATCTGGAGTGGTCCACAAAGTAACAACGAGAACTTTTCGGGACTTACGCTTGTCAACACGCTTGTGTTCGGGAACGAGACAAACCTCAATCCTAATGTGGGGAACTCATTCACGAGCCTGTATTCGATAACTTCGGGTAACGACGCAGCCACTATTTTCGATTATTATGAAGGGCAGGCCACTCCGTATCAGACCCCCTGGGGCACGCAGATATGGATCGCCTACGCGAGCCGCGCGGGCTGGCAGGGCACCAAGGTCGCGAAGGATTCCAGCGGCAACTGGTACTATCTGGACCGCGGCAATTCCAACCTCGCCAATGTCAATGCTGCGAATTGGGTCCAGGACAGCAGCATGTGGCAGTGGAAGAGTGTTTCTAACGGTACAGTCCTCTCTGATCCTTCTGGGCTTACGATCATCGAGACTGACCAGGTTGGCCGCACGCGTCTTGCTTGCGAGGATGTCGGCTTCAACGAGTATGCCATCGGCGCGTTCGCGCCGTACGTCTCGATGGAAATCGAGCTGATGGACCAGATTCAGGAGTACGCCAGCGCGCCGCTCGCCATCGAGTCCGATGACGCCGTGTTCGCCATCAAGACGGCGATGGCTTCCGAGCACGGACAGAACGCGCTCTACTATTCGTCCAAAGACAAGAAGGTCTACAAGACATTCAATTTCACAGCTCCCTCAAGCGGATATAATCTTGGCTCCTCGTCGCTTGCCGATCCTATCGTCGGCTCCAAGTTCACGATGACCGCGAATGTCGTGCCGATCGAGGACGGACGCCAGATCCACGTAAAGAAGGACGGCAGCGGCAATTACGAGGGCTATGATGCGGCCTTTGAGGATGTCCATCTCTTCTTTGACGGAGCGGAGCTCACAGACGCCTACGCGATCACGCTCAAGAACGTCGATCCTGTCGCGGAAGGCGCATCCTTCACGGACTACGCCAAGCTCTATATCGTCCCGCGCACGGTCAGGCTCACGCTCGGCTACACGCAGGCGAAGGAGTATGACGGCACGACACACGTCCATGTTTCGAAGGAGGGACTCGCCAAGGCTGGCGTTCTAAACGCGGAAGTCGCGATGAAAGATGACCCCGGTCTCGATTATCAGAACGCCAATGTCGTCCCCGCGTATGTTGCTGCATACAACAATGGTGAAGGAATCATAACAACAAATGTGTCAACCAAGCTCGTCAAGGATCCCGCGAAGTTCGGCTTTCAGGGCACGCAGATATACCTCGACGACTACATCATCGCCAACGAGGACTACTACGCGATCATCCTTCCGAAGAAGGTGACGGTCACAGCAACCGATGCGATTAAGGAGTATGACGGGCAGAAGCTTGTCCTAAACAACTCAACGGTAACAGCCAATTATATTGCCTACAATTCCGAGGACAATGATAAGGTTGCACAGGATACACTGGCTGAATGTCTCTGTGGCGGACGCATAGACGGGAACATTTTCATGTTCAATGGCGGTACTGAAGTTCAACTTGGGCCTGACGTTAGTTTCGTATCCGAGACAGACCGCACAATTTTGACAAACGAGTACACTCTCGCCCGGGGAACTTTCACTGTTCTTGATAACAATAACAACGACATCACTTCAAATTTCACTTTTGAATATGGCGAGAAGATCAAGGCCTCGATTGTTCGTAGGAAGATAGATTACTACGATTCACTTCCTACCAAGCGGTACTACGACGGTACGATGATCGTCAAGGACACTGCGACGGCTAACTATGGTAAGACTCCTAGACAGTTTGGCCTTGTTCCAGTTGGCGAGAATCAATTTTTGATCCGCGATGGTCAGACAAATCCAGAGGGGATTGTTCTCGCCACTTTCACTGGGGCCAGCTATCAGACGGAGCATGTGCAATGGGATCCCAGCTACCCGCTCTTTGATGAAAATGGAGATATCACATGCTACCCTAATACGACTACCGACGTCGTCAACGGGCAGGATGTTGTCTTTGTTGTGGGATACTGGGATGAGGAACGTACGAATCCAAAGTATGATCTGACATACATTTCTGACTACAATACAATCACGTGGGAAACGGAGAATGGAGCCGATATCAATAACTATGAAATTAGGCTTCATGTAAATTCAAAAATTTATCCGCGTCCGTTGAACATTACTTCCATTTCTGGCGCGAAGGACTACAACGGTTCAACTAATGAACTGTCGATTAGCGCATTCACTTTCGAACAGGCGACAGTTGATTCGAATAATTATCCCACGAATGACAGCGGACTTGTTCCGAGAGACGTCGGACTTGGCCTTAGCGGAACTGGTGTAAACGTCAGCAATCGCGATGCCACGACGGGCGAGACGACAGACACGACAACATGGACAAATCTGACGCTTGTCGGGCGGTTTGACCAGGAGCCCCACATTCTTCCGCAGGATTACCAGATTGTTCCTACGAAGACGTATGAAAACGCAAACATCGACATCAATCCTCGTCCGATCAAGCTCTATTTCCATGCGGTGAAGACATATGACGGAACGACTGACGTCAAGTATCTCCACTTCGGTGCGCTCGACACCGACACGAACACCCCGCTCCTCACTGAGCCGGTCTACACCTACACTGGTCCCGGTTGGCGCTACATTCTCACTACGACAGTGAAAGATGACTCCAACTCGGCCGACACCCGTGTGGCAGACAAGTTCTACGTCACTGTTGAATCGGCGCAGTACTCCGCCGCCGCCGCTACGCACACGCCCGATCATAATCCAAGCAATCCTCTGCCGACATTGTCCACGCCGAATGAAAGTGCGCTCCTGTACACTGTGACAACGGCTGACAGTGTTTCCGTGCCTGCGAATTACAATATCACGCATGAAACCGTCGGCGTCATCGTCAGGCGTCCGCTCACGGTCGAGATCGACGATCAGACTGTAAGTTACGGAGATACCCTGTCTCTGGACAACACTTATGCGCTGTATGCTCACAACGGCTTTGTTGAGCAGCGAGTCCAGGTCGGCAAGGATTTCCACGGTGGTGATGAAGACCTAGGCATTGATTTCGACCATATCAGGGCCAAGGTGCTCGCCGAGGAGTACAACAACCTCTATGGCGACGTCTCTGACGCCTCCGCCGGTTACAGCATTGAGCAGACGGGAAGCATGAATCTTCCCAATGCCGATACGGCCGGCGGAACATTCAGGTATCATCTTAACGGTTCAAACCATAAGTTCGTCACACTTGACGGAGAGGTCGAGCTTAAGGCGGGCACATATGTGTTTCTGGTCAACACGGCGCAGCAGAATCCATTTGCCGGCGATGATGTGCGCTACTTCAGACTTGCCCTTGCCGATGCTAACAGACAGATTGCCGAGATTACCGATCTTGACCGTGGAACATACGACGGCAGCGACGGTCACTGGTATCGTCGCGGCTGGGCGGCGAAGCAAGTCACAATCGCCGAAAACGGCACATACAAGCTCCACTTTGACTACTACGCCCAGAACAACGGTTATTACTTTGAAATTGCCTACGCGGATGCTGCAACGGCGACGACAACTCCCCAATCCACAAATCTTGACGTGTCTGGTTTCACTGCGCTATACGCAACTCCTGGTGAGGTGGAGGTGCCGCCCGCAATGGGTGGGACTGTAACACCAGCGTATCAATACGGACAGTTTAACTACGAAGGAAATGTGGCGGATACTTGGCAGGGGATAACATGGGCTCCGGCAGCCAACAATGTACTTCACGGTCTTACAGCGGAAGTTATAGAAGCGGGCGATCCTACAAATCCCGACGGCAATCGTCCAGACTGGGATGTATCGGCATCCGGGCCTGCGAGTGTACTTACCGACGGCTTGATTGTTGGTGACAAAGATGGACTTGAGGACGCCAATGTCTATGGTGTCTCCAACAACATGGTCATTGCGTGGACACTTCCTTCGCCTGAAACTATTGAAGCCTTCCGGTTCTATACTATAGACGAAGGTGAAGGCGGAATTGCGCAACAGGCGCAGAAGATTAACATCAACATTGAATCCATTCAGGTTCAGCATAGCGATAACACCTGGGAAACAATTCAAGGGTCGAATTTCTACTATACGCATGGATGGGGAGACTTGAATGCAAAGAAAACACATCAGCTGGATAACAATGCGTACCGTCCGTATATCTGGCTCTACAACCTTAATGAAGGTCCGCTAGCTGTCGATGTTTGTGCCATTAAGGTTAACTTTGGAACGTTCGAGGCTAATTCCACTCGTTTTGCGGAAATCGAGGCCTTGAGGCCAACGGGTTCAGCCGGCGGAATAGTCAATGAACTGTATGCCAATGACATTTTCGAAGTTACGCTAGGTTCTGACACGACGAAGACAACGGCTCAGTCGAGTTCTGGATTCCTTCCTGTCGGCGAGTATCCCGATGCGCTGATAATGGAATCCTACTCGATCGTCGACGCGAACACCCAGTCTGTCGCCGGAAACTATGTTGTCGATTCTGACAAGGGCAGCATCATAGTTACACAGCGCGTGGCGACGGTGACGGTTGACGGAACGAAGTTCTGGAAGGTGTATGACGGAACGACCGCAGTCCGTCCGATCGACGAGAATAGCGCGCTCGTCAACACGATCACGGGCGACGATATCTCGATTGCGGGTTCGTTCGCGTACGACAACGCCAATATCGGCACCGGACACACCATCACGATGTCTAACATCACGAAGTCTGGCAGCGACAGCGAAAACTACAATGTTCCGACCTCAACCACCGGGGCTGGCGCCGTGATCGACACGCTGTACATCACCGACCCTGCGCAGACGCCGATTCTTATTGGCAGCACGTGGCTGAACAACAACATTCCGATCTACGCAAACACTGCGTATGCAACCAATCCGAACATTCTCCACGATGTTGTTGAGGCGATCAACGTCACCAACTCGAACGGAGTCACGGCGTGGCAGTCGTACGTCCTCGGCTTTAACGACAAGAGCGGAATGCTCTGGATCGACACCGAGCAGTACAACGATACATCCAAGATTCTTGCTCACTACAATGCCCTTGAACCTGTTGCTGCATCCGGCTACACGCCCAAGTTCGCGCTCGTTACGCGCGAGAAGGAGGGCGGTTATGCCGAAAGCGTTGGAAGTGTTAAGGCGGCCAACACGAAGTTCGACATCGCGACTGGCTCGAATGATCCGACGGGACACTACGAGATCAACGCCTACTTCTACAGCAACAACGGCAACCTCAAGTATCTTGGCATGACGGACGATCAGAAGGCTGCTATTCAGGATAAAGACGAAAACCTCGCGTACTGCAAGAGCGTCAACACCCTCGGCATTCTCAAGGCCGTTAGCACGAACAAGCAGGAGATGATCGCGATCCCCTGGAAGCATCTGTCACCGCACGATGATCTGTATATCTTCGTCTCGAACGTTGTACAGACGGCAAACCTCAACGAGAACGATCAGATGTATGTTTATCGTCCTAACGACTCCATGCCAGAAGGTGTGCCGACTTATCTTGACGGCGGCTATAAGCTTGTATGGTTTGACGAGTTCAACAACTCTGGCACGCCTGATCCTGAGAAGTGGAATATCGCGGAAGGAGAAATCTCTTCTTGCTAT
Organism: Kiritimatiellia bacterium; assembly: GCA_016284515.1. GTDB lineage: Bacteria > Verrucomicrobiota > Kiritimatiellia > RFP12 > UBA1067 > UBA1067. The sequence continues at coordinate 27,139 of JAEEOY010000014.1, forward strand.
GGCAAGGATCACAAGCAGGAGTATAGGTCTTCTAACGTTTATTGCGCGGATGGCAAGCTTGTCATAAGGCAAATGTTTGATGAAGAATCTGGGCGGTATTTTGTCGGCAAGGTGGATACGTCCGGAAACGTCCTCCAGATTAAGCGTGGCAAGATAGTGATTAAGTTCCAGACTTCAATCGCTCCTGGACTTCGCCCCTCCATGACACTCATGGGCTTGGGTGATCCATGGACAGGAATTGGTGCTTTCAATTACTATACTAGGTCCTATGATGGATACAATGACGTTATTTTGTACCGCTATGCTGACATTGGTGGATGGCCGGCCGGCACGGATGTTATCAACACCCTTATCGAACCAATAGTTACCGGTTCAGGAAACGTACTTGATGTAGATTCAATCGATGACTGGAACAATGCTGAGCATGTTGCGGAGATAACATGGGATGATAAGCTTACCATGACTTTGGACGGCAAGTATAGCTTTACAAAGGACAATATAGGCAACATCGCCAATTTCCAGCACTATCTTGAATTCTCATTGCCTATGGATAATTCTTGGAAGAATAATGTTGAAGGTGTTTGGAATGACTATGAGGTCGTTGACCAGACAACTCACTACCTCAAGATCGACTATGTCCGCGTCTACCAGAAGAACGATGCGCTGAGCGAAATTGAGTCGACGACCTGCTTCGATAGCGGCGTATACGACTGCTATCTGCTTAATGCACAGAAACAGTGGTCGGCTCTGACGAGCTACAAGCTTGATGCGTTTGGCAAGGTGACGACGCGTACTGCGACGGCGCCTGAGTATGCCCGCATTCCGCGCGGCAGCGCGGCGTGGCTTGTCCGCAGCAACAACACGACGCCGATCTACTTCGCCGGGCAGGTCAACACGAACGAGACCGTGACGACCGCCGTCGAGCAGGGTAGTGTCAGCGCACCGAAGTGGACGATGCTCGGCTCGCCCTCCATCAACGAGCCGTTTGACATCGCAACGATCACCGAAGGCGTCGTCGCCACGACTTCTGCCTCGCAGTTCATGGATCAGATCGTCGTTCACCGCGACGGCGTCGACAAGATCTACACCTACGAGAACGGAAATTGGGGCTACTGGACGACGGAAACGTTCACGAGGTTCGGAAAGACCGGCACACGCTCCGTCTTCAAGACCGATGACACGCTCATTCCTGTCGGCACTGCATTCTGGTACGTCAGCCGCGGCGGCCACCCGACGATAACCTGGAGGCTTGTTGGCACGAACGAAGGTTCCGGAAATAGTGGATCCAGTGGCAACTGACGGATAATTCAGCAGGAATAATACAGAACTTTTAGGGAATACAAAATGAAAAAGTTAATTATAGCGCTTGTTATGGCGGCAGTATCATATGCCGCCTCGGCGGATCTCCTTTACTGGATGATCGACCAGACGGGGGCCGATCCTCAGTATGAGTTCACCTATGCCCAGATCAAGGCACTGCCCTCCGGTGGCGGCACGGCGATTACGCTTAGCGCAGTTGACGTCAACACCGGTATCCCGGTAGGAGACACTATCTGGGCTAATGAAGTCTCATCCGATGACAGCGGACTGGACGTTGGAACGAGCGTCGGTTTGATGTCAGTCGATCTCTCCGGTCTGTCGTCAACCGACTACAGCTTCTTCATCGAGCTTTATTCGATGGCGACGGGTCATGAAGTCAAGGTCGGACAGTCGGAGATTGCCGCTTACAGCCAGCTTACGGCTTCGATCTATGAGCAGGGGCTTGGACTTCCGTCTCTGGAAAAGGCCTGGAATCCGACGATTACCAACGTCCCCGAGCCTACCTCGGGCGTGCTGATGCTCTTCGGACTTGCCGCCCTCGGCCTGCGCCGCCGCCGCGCGCTCGGCTGCTAAGTGATTTAATGTGATTAACCATGGAGACGCGGCATCTTGCCGCGTCTTTTTTTATCAAGGACAACCACGCCCGATGGAAGTGTGTCGCCTTTCGGCGCGATGGCCGCAGAAATGGTATAATATATTTCAATGTACACAGATGTTCCATTTTGGCTGTCGATTGTGATGATCGTCGCAGGGCTCGCCGCGCTGGCGTGGTCGAGCGACCTGTTCGTCGATGGTGCGGCGAAGGTGGCGAAGGCGCTTGGCATCTCGCCGTTCGTAATCGGCATGGTTATAATCGGCTTCGGGACGAGCGCGCCGGAGCTGTGCGTGAGCGTTATGAGCGGATGCTCCGGGCACACCAACCTTTCCCTTGGCAACGCCTATGGAAGCTGCATCTTCAACATCGCCGTCATCCTAGGCGTCGCCGTGATGGTGTTTCCGCTCGTCACGCGTCCGGCTGTCACATATGTCGCGGGACCAGGACTCGCCGCGATTTCGCTCTTCTCCCTGTTTGTCCTGCGGGATGGTTCGTGCTCGCGTCTGGACGCGTCTATCTTCCTCGCGGCCTTCCTTGTGCTCCTTCCGCTGTACTGCTGGTTCGACCAGAAGACCAAGGCCGTCGGACACGGCCGTCGGAAGAGGAAGGGCGCGCCGCCCGACGCGGAGCCAGAGGAGAACGGTTCCATCATAGTCGCCATCGTGAAGCTCGTCGTCGGATTCTCCGTCCTCGTCGGCTCTTCGCACATTCTCGTGTGGGGAGCGGTCGACTTCGCGAAGTTCATCGGAGTGTCGGACCTCGTCATCGGACTCACCATCGTCGCCGCCGGAACGTCTCTCCCCGAGCTCGCGAGCGCCGTCGCGTCCGCGCGCCGCGGCGAGCACGAGTTCGTGCTCGGCAACATCATCGGCTCGAATCTCTTCAACATGCTCGCCGTCGTCGGGCTCGCCTGCGTCATCTCGCCAGTCGATTCCTTCTCGCCGTACGTCCTGAAGCGCGACCTGCCGCTTCTCACTCTGCTGTCGCTCTCGATACTGTTCTTCGGCGTCAACAGGCGTCATCCGATGTGGCCAGGTGTGATAAGGCGCCGCCACGCAACTGTCTGGCTCCTCGTCTTCACGGCATACACCGTCCTCATGTTCCTTCAGGAAACGGGCAAGCTGTAAAGCTGCGGACAAGGTGCCGTCTCGACGACCTTCAACTTTACAACCTTAAATCTTCAACTTGATAATCATGTCCAAAGTAATTGCAATCGACGGACCCAGCGGGGCGGGAAAGAGCTCCGTATCGCGCATTGTCGGAGAACGTCTCGGATTCCTCCATGTTGATTCGGGAGCGCTCTACAGAATCATGACTTGGCAGGCATTGGCGAAGGGCGTGGAGACGTCAGACCCCGAAGCCGTCGCTGCGTTCGCCCCGACTGTGGAGATCGAGTGCCGTCCGGAGAACGGCGCGATAGCGTACTACGTCGGCGGCGAAAAACCGGGCGACAGGATACGCACGCCAGAGATCAACGCCCATGCCTCGCACGTCGCTACTGTGAAGGCCGTGCGCGAGCGCATCACGGCGCTTCTGCGCGGAATGACCCAGTACGGCGATCTCGTCGTCGAAGGTCGCGACATCACGACAGCTGTGTTCCCCGACTCTCCTGCGAGGTTCTACCTCACCGCCTCCGCCGAGGCGCGCGCCCGTCGCCGCCAGAAGGAGGAGGTCGAGAAGGGCATTGCGAACCAGTCCGCGGAATCCGTAAAGGCCTCGCTCCTCGCGCGCGATGCGATCGACTCGACGCGCAAGTACGCTCCGCTTCGGAAGGCGGACGGCGCGATCGAGATCGACTCCTCCGACCTCACCCTTGAACAGGTCGTCCAAACCGTCCTCGCCGCTCTACCCTCCGACTGGACTCCCAATTCATAATTCATCATTCCCATGCGCTTTTCCGTCAAGCTCTGCCTCGTGGCTCTCGCCGTGTATCTCGCGGCGGCGCTTTTCGGCGAGGTGCAGTACCGCGTGGCGCGCTTTCGGGACGTGACGCCGGCGTACAACGTCGTCAACACGGAGGAGCGCTTCATGCCTCCGTCTGCGCGGCACTGGCTCGGGACGGACAACCTAGGGCGCGACGTGGGGCTTCGGCTTGTACAGGGCGCTCGCATAGCGTTTCACGTCGGCATAATGACGTCGCTCATTGCGATCCCGCTCGGAGTTGTGCTCGGGCTTCTCGGCGGCTACTTCGGCGGGAAGGTCGACTCGTTAGTCGTGTGGATGTGCGCAACGGTGGCGTCGATGCCGGGGCTGCTGTTCATCCTCGCGATATCGCTTGTCGTCGGGCAGGGGCTCGTCGGAATATACATGGGCATAGGCTTCACCACCTG
>JAEEOY010000015.1 GCA_016284515.1 Kiritimatiellia bacterium
CGCAGCGGCGTCGGCGTTGATCGCCGCGTCGGCGAAGATGCGCTTCACTGCCGCCTGCGCGTCGTCGAAATTGCCGCGGATGCCGACCGCGTGCACGTTCGCCTCCGACGGCGTCGTCATCTGGAGACGCTGGATGCGCGAGGTGCCGGTCGCGGGATAGAAGACAACGATCTCTGTTCCGTCTACGCCCGCAAAGCCCTGCATCGCCGCGGACCCCGTGTCGCCGCTCGTCGCGGTGAGCACAAGGACGCGCCTGCCGCCCGCGGCATGGCGCATGAAGACGGGAAGCATCGACAGGGCGACGTCCTTGAACGCGCCAGTCCTGCCGTGGAATAGCTCGAGGATGTGGAGTGAGTCCTTCTCGACGAGCGGAACCGGATCCTCCGCCGGAAAGCGCGAGAGGAGCCGATCTATCGCCGCCTTGCGCACCTCCTCGGGGAAGTCGCCGAAGAGCGCGTCGACGACGAACTTCTCGGCGCCGGCCAGCGTAGCCGGTAGGGCGCGATCACCGAGCGCGCCGTCATTGCCCAGCACTGGCACATACAGCCCGCCGTCGGGAGCAAGCCCCTGGAAAACAGTTTCCGGCGCAGTCGCCTCTATGCCGGTTCTTGTTGAAATGTACTTCATGTCTTTTCGAATTTACGCCTCACTCTTCGCCGATCTCGGACTCCGCAAGCGTCGTAAAGCCGCCCGCCCTGAGAGCGGACTCCGCCTTCGCGTTGTCGGAGAACCTGAAAACGAGAACAGCCTTCTCGCCCCTGTGGAACGCGAACGCGTAGCTGTACTCGATGTTGACGCCCGCCTTGTCCAGCGCCGCCATGACCTCCGCCATTCCGCCCGGACGGTCGGGCACGCAAACGGCGAGCACCTCGCTCACCTTGGCTGCATGTCCCTTGGCGGCAAGCGTCTCCTTCGCCTTCTCGTGGTCGTCGACGATCATGCGGACGATTCCGAAGTCCGTCGTGTCGGCGAGCGAAAGCGTCGCGATGTTGATCCCGGCGTCCGCGAGGTCGCGGCAGATGCGCGAAAGCTGACCCGGCTCGTTCTGCAGAAAGATGGATATCTGCCTGATGTGCATTTTCTGGCTCCTTTTCGTGTCCGCCGCCGGCGCTTCGGACGACCGTGCGCGCCATTAGGCGGATGTCTGATAGTATAGCAGTTTTCGGGGCGGAATGCAAAGCGGCGACGCCAGGCTCTGAGGCCCGGCGCCGCCGTTTCATCGCTGCGTGTCCCGCCTCAGCGGCAGAGCGTGTAGAGAACGCCTGCGACGACGGCCGAGCCGATGACGCCGGAGACGTTCGGGCCCATCGCCTGCATGAGGATGAAGTTCGTCGGGTCGTTGGAGAGCGAAACCTTGTTCGAAACGCGCGCGGCCATCGGGACGGCCGAGACGCCGGCCGAGCCGATGAGCGGGTTCACCTTCTCCTTCGAGAAGACGTTCATGATCTTCGCCATTATGACGCCCGCGGCCGTGCCGACGCAGAACGCGACGAGGCCGAGCGCGAGGATGCCGAGGGTCGTTCCGGAGAGGAACTTCTCGCACGCGAGCTTCGAGCCCACGGAGAGTCCGAGCATGATCGTCACGATGTTGATGAGCGCGTTGGACATCGTGTCCGCGATGCGGGCGACCGAGGGACCTACTTCCTTCGCGAGGTTGCCGAGCATGAGCGCGCCGATGAGCGGGACGGCGTCCTTGAGCAGCACCGCGCAGAGGAGCAGCACGATGAGCGGGAAGCAGACCTTCTCGATCTTCTTGACGGGGCGGAGCGGCGGCATCTTGATGAGGCGCTCGCTCTTCGTCGTGAGAGCGTTCATGATCGGCGGCTGGATGATCGGGACGAGCGCCATGTAGCTGTACGCCGCGACCGCGATCGCTCCGAGGAGGTCCGGAGCGAGGCGGCTCGTGAGCCAGATTGCCGTCGGGCCGTCAGCTCCGCCGATGATGCCGATGGAAGCCGCCGCCTTGACGGGCGCGACGCCTCCGAAGAAGTCGGCTCCGAAGACGGCCGCGAGGCCGAGCGCGCCGAAGAGCGCGAAGAAGATGCCGAACTGCGCGGCGCCGCCGAGAAGCGCCATCTTCGGGTTGGCGATCAGCGGGCCGAAGTCGGTCATCGCGCCCACGCCCATGAAGATCATGATCGGGAAGACGCCCGTGTCGATGCCGAACTTGAAGAAGTAGTGGAGGAACCCGCCGGGCTCGACAATGCCGCCGGCCATCGCCGGGATGCCGGACGAGAGCACCGATATCACGCCGTCGTGCATCATCGCCGGAGCCGTAACGCCCGCGAGCGGGCAGTTGGCGAGAAGTCCGCCGAAGCCGATCGGGAGGAGGAGCAGCGGCTCGAAGCCCTTCACGATGGCGAGGTACATCATGACGAGGCAGAGCGGGATCATGATGAGCTGTCCGACGCCGTAGGGCATGCCGAAGAGCGTCTTGACTTCGTGGCCCTTGACGAACGTGCCAAGGTCGTCGAAGTAGCCGCCGATCCACTTGCCCGTCGCGTCATAGTAGCCGTTTGGCGTCTTGTAGCCGCTGTTCGGGTCGTGGGGGTCCTTCCCCGCCATCGCCTTGGCGTCAACCCTGTCTGCCTCCGCGTAGTTTCCGGTGATGTATGCGGGCGCCTCCTTCTTCATGAAACCGGCGATGCCGGTCTCGGCGGGAAGGTTCTTGACCTTCGCGAGCATCTCGCGCCACGGCGCTGTCGCGGCTTCACCGCCGGCTTCCGCCGCCTGCGCGCCGAACGCGCAGGCCGCCGCAAAGAGGAGCGTTGTAATAATCTTCTTCATTGTCTGAACCCTTACCCGATTACCGCAAGCGTGTCGCCAGTCGCGACCTTGTCGGTCGCATTGACGGTTACCGTGACCGTGCCGTCGCACGGAGCGGTGACGGGGGTCTCCATCTTCATGACGTCCATGACGAGGATCTCGTCGCCCTTCGCGACCTTCGAGCCGTTCGTCGCCGTGACGCGCAGGATCGTGCCGGGAACGGGAGCCTTGACCTCCTGTCCGCCCGCGGGGGCCGCGGCGGCCGGAGCGGCGGCCTTGATGCCGGCCTCGGACTTGAACGCGACCTCCTTGCCGTTGACGACGGCCTTTCCGTCGCCCTTGATCTCGACGCCGTAGGCCTTGCCGTTGATCGTGACGGTGACGGGTCCGCCCTTGCCGGCGGCGGGCTTGGCCTCCTCGGCGAAGCGGCAGCCCATCGGGGCCTTCGAGGGATCCTTGAGGAAGAGGATGCCCTTCTCCTTGCAGGACGCGGCGATGAAGATGTTCTCGTCGGTGACGGGAAGCCCCGCGTCCTCGAGCATCTTCTTCGCGACCGCTCCGCCCTTCTTCGGGTCGGCGTCGTTCATCTCGAGAACCGTCTTCGTCGTGGGCTGGCTGTACGCCTTGTTGAGGTCGCTCGACGCCATGAACTCGCTCGCCTTCTTGACGATTTCCGGATCCGGCGGGACGGGCGTCTTGCCGAAGTAGCCGAGCACCATCTTGGCGTAGCCGGGCGCGAACTTCTTGAACTTGCCGAACATGACGTTCTGGATCGCCTGCTGCGCATAGAACTGCGAGACGGGCGTGACGGACGTGCCGAATCCGCCCAGGCGCACGCAGTCGTACATCTCGGCGATCATGTCGTCGTACTTGTCCATCATGTTGTTGTCGCGCAGCATCTGCGTGTTCGCCGTGAGCGCGCCGCCCGGCATCGGGCTCCACACGATCTGCGGGTTGACGCTCATCGCCTCCGGCGGGAGGAAGTACTTCTGCATCGCGTTCTTGAAGGAGTCCTCGGCCTTCTTGATCTTGTTGATGTCGAAGTCGAAGCCGAAGTCCGGGTCGCCGTCGAGGCAGTGCCACATCGTGATGATGTCGGGCTGGCAGGTGCCGCCGCTCATCGGCGCCATCGAGAGGTCGAGTCCGTCAGCTCCGCCGCGGAGCGCGGCGAGATAGCACGCGACGCCGTTGCCCGCCGTCTCGTGGCTGTGGAACTGGATGTGCACCTTGTCGCCGAGGAGCTTCCTCGCGAGCTTCATCGTATTGTACACCGTCGTCGGCGTGGAGGTGCCGGACGCGTCCTTGAACGCCACGCGGTCGAAGGGAATCCCAGCGTCCATGATCATCTTCAGGCGGTCGCGGTAGAACTCGGGCGTGTGCGTGCCCTTGTTGTCGATTCCGGGCGGAAGTCCCATCATCGTGACGACGACCTCGTGGTTGAGCCCGGCGTCGTGGATGCACTGTCCGGACCACTTGAGGTTGTTGACGTCGTTCAGCGCGTCAAAGTTGCGGATGGACGACATGCCGTGCTTCTTGAACATCTGCGCGTGCAGCTTGATCATGTCGCTCGACTGCGACTCGAGTCCGACGACGTTCACACCGCGCGAAAGCGTCTGGAGGTCAGCCTCGGGAGCCGCCTTGCGGAACTTGTCCATCACCTCGAACGCGTCCTCCTGGCAGTAGAAGTAGCAGCTCTGGAACCGCGCGCCGCCGCCGGCCTCGAACCAGCGGACGCCCGCCGCGTAGGCTTCCTCGACGCAGGGGAGGAAGTCCTTGGAAAGAACGCGCGCGCCGACGACGGACTGGAAACCGTCGCGGAACGCAGTGAGCATGAACTTTACTGTTTTCTTGGCCATAATGGTTTACCTTTCAAAAATTTTATATCCCTTGGGCTGGGGTACGGGCGCGCCAGAGCGCCCGTCCGTTCCAATACTCAGCCGTTCATCGCCACCGCGATCGCGAGCGCGATGTTGGCGTCGTCGTCCGTCGCCGCCGCTGCCGCGGGCTTCTTCTTCGGCGCTTCCTGCGGGAGGATCGAGTCGAAGTTGCCGATCGCCTTCATCGAGACCTTCGTCACGACGATCAGGATCGAGAGAAACACATAGACGATGCCCATTCCGGCGATCATCAGAACAATGCCTTGGCTTATCATAGTCGTTAGTCGTTAATTGTTAGTTGTTAGTCGTCAGTCGTTAGTCGTTAGATGTTAATCCATCTTTGAACTTTTGAACTTTTAACCTATACTTCACGGATCGACGAACGTGAGCTTCAGGGTGTCGAAGTCGATCTTCCTGTAGTAGCAGTTCCTCGGTGCGCCCGCCTTGTTCTTCGTGTGGCAGATTCCGCCGCGGCAGGGCCTGACGATGTAGAGGAGCGAGTTCTGCTCGCAGTTGACGTACGCCTCGAGGAGGTCGAACGTCTCGCCGGAGGTCTCGCCCTTGAACCACAGCTTGTTGCGCGAGGTGGACCAGAGGATGAGCTTCCTTTTTGCGAAGCTCTCCTTCATGGCGAATTCGTTCGTGTACGCGACGAGGATGACTTCCTTCGTGTCCGCGTTCTGGACGGCAACGGGGATCACGCCCGGATCATGCTCCACCGACGCCGCACGGCTGGCCGCGACCTGCGCGCCCACCTTCTCGAGTTTTGTGAAATCAAGCGTGAGTTCCGACGATTCTTCGAGCTGTCCCATTTGAGTCCTTTTTTGGTAAAGTTAGGATACATTATACCAAAAAATGTCGCATTTGGGCGGCCGAATATCAAAATTGCGGAAATGGCATGCCATCTCGCGAGGCGGCCGGCCGTCATGGAGTGGCCGGCACGTCTCCCACTGTGACGCGGTAGAATCCCGACACGCCGGCCTCGCCTGCGGAGATGGCGAAGTCCCCGTCCTTCGAGGCCGAGTCGCCGCTCCACACCGGCTTGGCGGAGTCGACTCCGTCCAGCGTCTCCGCGAAGCGGTAGCCGTAGTAGAGCCCCGCCTTTGCGTTCGTAACGTTGAGCCGCACCGCGCCGTCGGCCACCGCTATGCCGGGGACAGTCCCCTGTGAGTCCAGTCCGACGACCGGACGCACAACCGCCGCGTCGAGTGCGATCTTTCCGCCCGAGATTGCGTAGTACGCCGGAAGCGTCGCCCATTCCATTCCGCCGAAGCTGACGCTGTTGCCGTCCCATGCGAAGGCCGTCGGGAGCTCCACGGACGTTCCGTCCTTCGCCTTCTGCAGGAACTGCTCCTTCGTCGGCTGCTCGACGCCGTTGACCCTGGGGAAGTGCTGCTCGCCCGGGACGTAGTAGCGGATGTAGTCCAGCTCGAACGTCTGCGGCAGAGATCCGTTCTCCACCCCGCCCACGTCGCGCCTGTCGAACTGCACCTTCATGACGCACCCGTTCTCCGGATCGCCGAACGGGGCGTATTCCCCTGCCGACCAGTCGGCGTTCGGATGCGTCCACAGCGTCTCGCCGTCGACAGAAACGGTGAAACCGTCCTTGTCCCAGTCAAGCCGCCAGACGTGGAACTTGTTCGTCCAGGCGGGATCGACGTCCGTGAAGCGCTTGAGCTCGATGGCGGACCAGTAGTCCTTTTCTCTTCCGTCCTCCTTGGCGTCCCATGTCGCCCACTGCGCAAGGCACGGCCTCGCGTCCCCCGAGTAGATTCCGCCCGGAAGGTCCACCGACGCCTGCTCGGTGTCGAAGAAGTTGAAGTATCCGCCGTACGGATAGTCCTTGCGCGTTCCGACGAGTCCCATCGCCGGATGGAAGCCGGGTAGGACTGGGGACTTGACGCGGAACTCGATTCTTCCGAACGAGAACGTGCGTTTTCCGTCGGTGGTAAGGCTGGCGTAAGTGCCGTCATGCGGGACGCTCTCGTCCGCCGCCGTCAGCACGAGCGCGCCGCCGGTGCAGGTGACGGTGTCGGGAGTCCACACGGTCCAGTCGGACGAATTCGGAGCGCCCTCCTCGTTGAACTCGTCGTTCCACGCCATCGCGTAGCCGGGGTAGACGGCAGGCGCCTGCGCGGACGGATGGCAGTCGGGGTCGTTCTCGAGCGTCGGCGCCTTCGCGGCGCGCCAGCGCC
>JAEEOY010000121.1 GCA_016284515.1 Kiritimatiellia bacterium
GGCGGAAGGTTCTGTACCCCGTTCGTCCCGTTCGGGCTTTTGCCGGAGTAGAGCGTGCAGGCAACGGCGAGCGCAATCAGGCCAGCCCATACGACGCCTCTAGGGGCGCGCGGGCGCGCCCCACACGTTTGCGGCGCGCCCCGCGCCGCAGAGACGAGCAGCACGACGAGCCATGCCGCGAGGCACACGCCCAGCACGGGCGCGAACACGTGCATGAGGAACGTCGGGATGGCCTTAACCAACAATGCCACGGCGTCACCTCATGATGAACAGGGTGCCGTCGGGACCGATCTCCACCCGCACGCACCCGTCGGCATCGTCGGGCCCGGCGGACACGACGCGCACCGTGTCCCACGACGGGTCGAAGCTCCACGCAGGCGGGGCATGCCGCCATTCGGTGAACACGGCGACGCCCGCCTCGTTCGTGGCAGAGAGTCCAGTCGGCGCGCCGTCCGCGTGCAGGAACACGCGCCAGCCGAGCCCGCGTCGCCCTGCGGCTGGCGGTAGATCCTCAACGTACCGCATCCGCGCGGCGACGTCCTCGACGAAGGCATCGGCAAATCCGCGCCCAACGACGAGCGCCGTCTCGGCGCGGGACAACTCGCCGTCCCCGTCCGCATCGTGCCCGAACGCAAGCTGCACGAGGTTCGTCCCCGCCGCGACGGACATCTGCACGTCGAAGTGCCCATGTTTCTGCCACGTCGCCACGGGAAGCGCGGCGTTCGTCGCTGCTTCGCGGTCGGGCCATTCCGGCTCGGGCAACCTCGGCGACACCATCGCCGCGCACGCGGTGGCGGACACGCAGACTACCAGAAATGTAGATAGTGCCTTCATTGATTCGCCCCCAGTATACCATGATTTCTGCTCAATGCCTAGCAATTGCCCTTAACTCGATTGTGATGCTTGCAGAGCATCTGGCAGTTCGCCTCCGTCGTGTCGCCACCACGCGACCAAGCGGAGACATGGTCGGCTTCCATTTCGCTGAATGCGTAAATGCGCTTTGCGTTCGCTTCGTGGCCATTCGCACAGTCAGGACAGTTTGAGATGCCTTTGGACTTCGCCTCTTCGGTTTGCCTCCTGTACACCTTACGCGCAATCTCCGCGCTGAACATCCTCACCTTCAGCAGTTTCTTTTCAGACTCTCCGCCAAGGACGTATTCAAAGATGTTGCGCCTGTTCTGGATCTTGCCGTCGTCCGCGTCGGCAAACAAAGATTCGACACGCGCCCAGACCTTGTCGGGATCGTACGGTTTCGCATGGTACGTTTCGTAGAGCCGCCCCCACTCAAGCCCGCACATCTCGCTCCTCGTCCCATTGAACACGCCGTCTATCCATGCAATGACGCTCTCGAAATACCGCGTCAGCTCGGTAATGTCGGAACTGTAGCGATGGTCTTTTAGGTAGTCCCTGACATTCCCCTTTGACACCCACTCCAGCGCCTTTGCAAGAACTGCCTGTCGTTTCTCGTCCCCCGCGACAAAGACTTTCCACTTCTGCATGTTTGCGTTCGACGAGTTGCTGAACACAGCCTTGGCCGCCGTGACGAACGGCCCAGAATACGTCGCGTTCAAGAGTTCCTGGTCGTTGAGCGGCTTGCCCGCGATGTTGATTGTCCTGAACCAGTCCTTTATCTCAGCCTCGGGGTCATCGCCCTCGCCCTCGCAGATGTATATCGTCAGCGGAATGTCGAGCATCCATGCATGGTGTGCCGGGTCAAACTTATGCGGCATCCCGTTGGCGTCAAGGACGTCAAGCTGTCCCGTCACGAACCGCCCGAAACTCGTGATGCGCTGCTGCCCGTCGAGAACCTCGTACTTGTCGTCCCCGACCTTCAGGAAGTAGATGAGGCCGATCGGATATTTCTTCAGCAGCGACTCCACCACAGCCACGTCATCCTTGCCGTTTGCGTAGATGTAGTTGCGTTGGTATTCCGGCTGGATGGTGAGCTTGCCGCTCCACCCGTAAAGACCACGACCTTCAAGCGAATTGTAGGAAAATCCCTTGCAGATGTCTCCTATTGTGATATCGGTACGAAGTTCGGTTTTCATTTGTCGGACACCTTTCTTTTGACAGGATCAACAAGATTCACAGGATTGCTTATGGTGGATGAAAAAACGCTTGTATAATCTTTCGCCATTAATTAATGGTTGCGCCACGCCACTTGTCTCGTCCCATAATCCAAGCGAGAAACCTTTGCCTTCACTTTCCGTTGCGCCCACAATCTCAAACTGTTCTGGGCAATACTTGTCGAGGAATGAAATCGGCACGCCCATCACGCCGTCGTAATCGCTTGGAATGGCGTCGGTGAACGGAACTTCGATCGCGTCGTAATTGTCGTACTTCCTGTAGCCGATACCCTTCACTTCCTTGTGGCGCGAATACTTGATGTTGTCTGCCATTGTCATAAGCTGTAATGGTTGGTGGCGTCTGCCGTGTTCAAGGTTGGTGAACCACCTCACGCCCGGAACACGAATCAACCCTTCGCGGTAGTCATGCGAGTTGTAGTAGCTCAGTTTCTTGTCCACCTCTATCGGCGACTTGAAGTAGCCGGCTCCTCTGACAAAAGGATTGTCGAGCCAAATCCTGTTCGCCTTGATCAGCGGGAACACCTCCTTGTAGGTGATGGCGTTGCGGTTGCCGATGATTGCGAATTCCTTGCCTGCTTCCATTATCCACGCAAGGAACTCCCTGAACAGCGAAAACGGCGGATTGGTCACGATGACATCCGCCTCGTCGCGCAGCTTCTTCACCTCGTCGCTGCGGAAGTCGCCGTCGCCGTCGAGGTACTTCCATTCGATGTCCTCGAAGTTCACCTTGCCGTCGCCGGTCACGTCATGGTCGAGGACGAATATCTTGCCGCGCTCGTTCTTCGGTTTCTCGCCTGACATTTCGGCGGCATAGTCGAACAGGATTCCGTATTTCTCCCGCTTGGTGTCCGGCGCGTAGCTCGTCGAAATGAGCTTTTTCAAGCCCAAGGTGGCAAAGTTCTCTGCAAAGTACCGCGTGAAGTTGCTCCACTCGGGATCATCGCATGGAAGAAGGACCGTCTTGCCACGGAACGTATCCGGATTGTATTCAAGATAGGCGTTCATTTCCGTCTGGATGTCCGCGTATTGGGTGTAGAATTCGTCCAGCTTCGCCCTCTTCGCATTTTGAAGCGAGGTTGTGTCTGACATGCCTGATGCTCCAGCGCGCTCGCGTCGCCGCCGGACCCCATGCCCGATGCATAAAAAGAGAGCGCATTTTCTTTTCCACGCACTCATCCGGAGCCCCACCACGGGCCCAAACCGAATACATGGAGAAAGAGAATGCGCCCTTACGGGCGCATCTCCACTCACATGCCGTTCGGTTTTGAAGTACGTGGTGGTATTTCGGATGAACGACTTGTTAGCGTTGATGCTAAACTAAAATGCGGTCGGGGGTGGGCTTGGGGCCAGTTCCCGGCCTATGTCTGCTGGCGAAGCGGCGAGAGCGCCGCTTTCCCGAAGCGGAACAAAGTATAGCAAAACCCCGCTCCGCAGACTATCCCAAAATTGCGGCAGGAGGGATTTGCTTGTTCCCCCGTACGGGGGGATTTTTGAGCCACTAGGAGGGGATTTTTGAGCCGTACAGAGGGGAATTGTGAACCACAATGAGGGGAATTATGAGCCACAGCGAGAGCGTGGGCTCCATACGTTGAGGAAGCGAAATCCCTACATGGGTTGCGTGTTAGCCCGACTTTCCACGTTCGACCTAAGTTTCAACTTTTTTCACGCTGATAACTTCAAATGTTCGGCAATTGGCGCTGGATTCAGCCGGCTATCGCCGCGAAAAGCCGTGTAGTGAAGACCTGCCCCCTTGGAAAGCCGTGCCGGATGTGAGATAATACCGGCATGTTTCTTCGAGCCACAAAGAGATTCAAGGACGGCAAGGTCCACCTGTACTGGAGCATGGTGGAGAACGTGCGCGTTGGCAGGCGCGTGTTCCAGCGCAGGGCGCTGTACCTCGGCGAGCTGAACGACTCGCAGCGCGCGGAGTGGCAGCGCGCGGTCGAGGCGCTGGGCGACGACGGCAAGGTGCGCCAGCTGAAGCTGTTCCCCGAGGACCGCGCGCCGGAGACGGGCGACGGGCAGGTCGTGCGCATCCGCATGGACCGCCTGACGGTGCGGAACGCGCGGAACTGGGGCGAGGTCTGGCTCGGCACGGAGCTGTGGGACAGGCTCGGGCTCGACGGCTTCTGGCGGGCGCGGCTTCCCCCGAGCCGCAAGGGGACGGACTGGCTGGCGATCCTGAAGGCCATCGTCATGTACCGCCTCACCGATCCGGGGAGCGAGCTTGCGATGCACGCGAACTGGCTCGCCAACACGGCGGTCGAGGAGCTTGTCGGGCCGGGCGCGCTGACGGGGCTCTCGACGCTCTACAGCTGCCTCGACCGGGTGATGTGGCCGTCGGGGGAATGGAAGAAGCCCCGCGCGGAGAGGCGTCCCGAGCTCTCGTTCAAGGACGCGCTGTTCCTCTTCCTGCGCGAGCGCTGGGCGGGGCTGTTCGGCTCGACGTGCGACGTGGTGCTCTTCGACCTGACGAGCACGTACTTCGAGGTGGACGGCGTGAAGGCGCTCGACAGCGACCTCCAGCGCTACGGCTACAGCCGGGACAAGCGCGGCGACTGCCTCCAGGTCGTGATCGCGCTCGTGCTGACGCCCGACGGCTTCCCGCTCGCCTACGAGGTGCTTCCGGGGAACGCGAGCGACAAGGAGACGCAGATGCCGTTCATCAAGAAGCTGGAGGCCAAGTACGGGAAGATCGGGAACCTCTGGTTGATGGACAGGGGCGTCCCGACGGAGGAGACGCTCGGCGAGATGCGCGAAAGCGGGTACAGGTACCTCGTCGGGGCGCGGCGCGGACACCTCAAGGCCATCGGGGACAGGCTCGACGCCGCAGAGTGGGAGGACGTGCAGAAAGGCATCTCGGTCAAGGTCGTGCGGGCGGAAGGCAAGGACGGGAAGCCGGGCGACACGTTCGTCCTGACGCGCAGCGAGGCGCGCTCGCTGAAGGAGACGTCCATGCGCGTGAAGAGGATCCGGGGCGCGATGCGCGCGCTCTTCGCCATCGACCGGCGCATCGGCAGGTCGAAGTGGCGCAAGGCCGAGCCGTCAAGGCAGAAGCTGACGCGCGACGAGCTGATCTCGCGCCTCGCGGTCGCGGAGTCGAGGGCGGGGCGCGCGTGGAAGATGATCTCGCTGACGATCCCGAAGGCCGACGAGGAGGTGACTCCGGAGACGTTCCGGTGGAGCCTCGACTGGGAGCGCATCCGCGAGGCGCGGGCGAAGGACGAGGGGACCTACCTCCTGCGCACGAACCTCGAGGAGTGCGACCCGAAGACCCTCTGGAGGAAGTACATGATACAGGGCGAGATCGAGTACGCCTTCCGCGAGCTGAAGGGGGACCTCGGCCTGCGGCCCGTGTACCACCAGCTGGAGGACCGCATCGAAGCGCACATCTTCACGAGCTTCATGGCGCTCTGCCTGCTGACGACGCTCAGGGCGCTCGCCCGCGAACACGCGCCGGGGCTCACCCCGCGCCAGATCATAGAGAAGATGAAGACGGTGAAGATGGTGGACGTCGTCATGCCCACGACCGACGGCAGGGTCGTCACGCTGCCGCGCTACGTCGAGCCGAAGGAGGACGTCGCCCTGCTGCTCGGGGCCCTCGGCCTCACGCTCCCCGCCCAGCCCCCACCGAAGATTTCAGGCAACGCCGCACCTCAAAAAACAGAAGTGTAGTGAAGACCTGCAACCCGTTTCCCAGGAAATTCGGCCTTTTTGTACGCGAACGTGGAAAGTCGGGTTAGAGCGCCGCTGGCGCCGAGTATCACATTGCCTTGCGCTCTGACTTCCGATGTGACGAACATAATCAAGGGTCGCATTTCCCATGCCGAAATAGCATACGCCGACGGACAATGCCGATCGCGTCAGATCTCGTTGTGGGACCCTGGTAATTCATCGCAGCCAATCATTCCTAAGGATCGTTTTCTTTACGAGGATTTCGACACGGCTTCCATTGGCATTTATCGGGTGTCTCTTCGTGAATACGGAATAG
>JAEEOY010000122.1 GCA_016284515.1 Kiritimatiellia bacterium
CGCGAAGGCGATGCTCGATGCAGCCAAGGACGGAAAGATCACCGTCGCCGAGGTTGAGGGCATTCTCAAGATCATCAACAGCAAGGAGGGAAAATGAAGAAGCTGTTTGCAGCCGCGCTGATGCTCGTTTCCGTCGGCGCTTTCGCCGCAGAGGAGGAGAAGGCCCCTGCGCCCGCGTATCCCGTTTCCGTCGTGACCGACGACGCAACTGTCGCGTACAACCTCGCCGTTGTTGCCGACGCCGACGACGTGAAGGGCGCGAAGTCCTACATCGACTCCTACGCCGACAACGTCCAGAAAGACAAGGAGTTCAAGGCGAACGAGGCGAAGGCGCTTGAGACGATCCGCACCGAGAACCGCTTCTTCGGCACGTGGTGGGCAATCTTCCCTCCGCTCCTCGCAATCTTCCTCGCGCTCATCACGAAGGAGGTGTACTCGTCGCTCTTCATCGGCATCGTCTCCGGCGGACTCCTCTACTCCGGATTCGCCCTCGAGGGGACGATGACGCACGTCGTTAAGGACGGCTTCATCGGCTCCATAGCTGACGGATACAACATCGGCATATTGTTCTTCCTCGTTCTCCTCGGCTCGCTAGTCGCGATGATGAACAAGACCGGCGCGTCGGCGGCATTCGGAAAGTGGGCGCAGACGCACATCAGGACGAGGATCGGCGCGCAGATCGCGACGATAATCCTTGGCATGCTCATCTTCGTCGACGACTACTTCAACTGCCTCACCGTCGGCAGCGTGATGCGTCCTGTAACCGATGCGAAGAAGGTCTCGCGCGCCAAGCTCGCGTACCTTATCGACGCGACGGCTGCGCCGATCTGCATCATCGCGCCGATCTCAAGCTGGGCGGCGGCGGTCGCTGGATTCGCTAAGGGCGCCGGCGCGGAAAGCGGCTTCTCGCTCTTCATCAGCGCTATCCCCTACAACTTCTACGCGATTCTCACAATCGTCGCCATGTTCGCGATCGCGTTCATGAAGTTCGACTTCGGCCCGATGAAGCGCCACGAGGCGGCGACCTCCGCAGGCGAACCCGACCTCGGCGCAATTGAGGACGCGACGGAGGCGCTCGCCAAGAACGACCGCGGACGCGTAATCGACCTCGTCATCCCCGTGCTCGTTCTCATCGCGTGCTGCATGGTCGGCATGATCTATTCGGGCGGATACTTCGGCGGCGACAACGCGGGCGACTTCGTGAAGGCGTTCTCCGACTCCGACGCGTCCGTCGGACTCGCCCTCGGCTCGATCGCGGCGATCGTCTTCGCCGTCGCGTTCTACCTCTGCCGCCGCGTCATATCGTTCCGCGACTGCATGGACGCGTTCCCCGAGGGCTTCAAGGCGATGGTCCCGGCGATCATGATCCTCTGCTGCGCGTGGACGCTCAAGGCAATGACCGACTCGCTCGGCGCTAAGGTGTTCATCTCCGACATCATCAGCGGACCAGCGGCGGGGCTCTGGAACTTCCTCCCGGCGATCATCTTCGTCATCGCGATCATCCTCGCGTTCTCGACCGGCACGAGCTGGGGCACGTTCGGCATCCTCATCCCGATTGTCCTCGCGGCGATCCCGGGTTCGTCGATGACGATAATCGCGGTCTCCGCCTGCATGGCGGGAGCGGTCTGCGGCGACCACTGCTCGCCTATCTCCGACACGACGATCATGGCGTCCGCGGGCGCGCAGTGCAACCACATCGTGCACGTCAACACGCAGCTCCCGTACGCGCTCACCGTCGCTGCCGTTTCCTTCGTCGCCTACATCGTGGCGCCGTTCGTCGGCTCGGCGTGGATCGCTCTTCCGCTCGCGGTGCTGCTCATGCTCGCGACCCTGTTCTTCCTCAAGCTCGTCGTCAAGGGAGCTGTCGCCGAGGGCTCCATGCCGGCGGTGTTCCGCAAGTTCGCCCAGAGCATCAACAACAGGGCGTTCGCCGCCGAGCTCACGCACATGGCGGACGCGATCCTCGCGGACGGAAAGATCGACGAGAAGGAGGCCGCGCAGCTCTCCGACCTGCTCGCGAAGATCGAAGGACAGGAGGAGTTCAGGAAGGCGCTCGACGACGCGAGGGCGGACGGAGTGATCACGCTCGAGGAGTCCGCAAACCTCGAGGGCTTCATACGCAAGCTCACCGGCCGCAAGGCGTAAACCAGACTCCATCCACCGACGGAGATCGGCAAGTCATGACAAAAGAAATGACAAAACATGCCACGGCTGCGGCCGTGGCTTTCGCTTTTTTCGGACTTTTCGCGCAGGAGATCGTTCCGTGCGGCGCCGGGAGCTATGCCTCCTACACGCCGTGGGCGAAGGCGCGCACGGCGGACGGAAAACGCCGCGGCGACCAGAGCCGGTTTATGCAGAACCGCCCCGTCTACATGACTGCGCGCCGGAAGGGCGAGCCGATTCCGACAAACGACTGGTGGACGGACGCGCTTGTCTCGCGCTGGACGGGGAACCTCTGGAGCTATCCGGCGAAGGTGCGCATCGGACAGGACGGAGTGCGCGTGGCGAATCCGTCGCGCTGGATCGACAACGGGACGGAGATGAAGGAGCGCTCCGCCGTCGTCGTTGGTGCGTCGGGCGACTTCGCGCCCGAGGCGACGCTCGTCGACGACTGGCACGACTGGGATGTCGAGATGTTGCTTGCTGATGACGGCGGCAGGGAAATCAGGACGACGCTTGTGCACGGCTCGCCGTTCACCTGGGTCGAGGCTAAGGGCGTCGAGCTCGCGGTGTCCGTCGAGAACGACTCTGGCGCGGACGTGAAGCGCGAGAAGCGCGGGGACGGCGAGGTGATATCCGTCGGCGACGAATCGTATGGCGTCTGGCGCGGCGGACCGAAGGACGCGCAGTGGGCTGTGGTCGCCGTCCTGCCGTCCGCCGACGCGTTCGACAAGCTCGCGCCCTATGCGCGCGCCGTCGTTAGAAGCACGCGCGTCGACTGGAAGTACGACGAGCCGAAGGCCGTGCTGACGACGACGTGGAATGTCGAAACCGAGGACCTTACGGGGAAGGAGAAGAACCCCGTCGCGCTACAGGGCTTCCAGCCGCACCATCTCAAGCGGACGCATCCCGGATTCAAAACTGTGGACGGTCTTGTCTGGAACACTCCGCGCGGGAAGCAGCGAGTGGCGGCAGGCAATTCGCTTTCAATCGCATATGACTTCCCCGGGATGCTTCCGTACTGGGCCGCGCCCGAGGCAAAGAGATCGGCGAAATACGACGCGGCGCTTTTCAAGGACCTCATATCCGACTACGCCAACCGCGGTTCGTTCGGAGGCGACACGTACTGGGGCGGCAAGGGGCTTCTTCAGATGGCGTTCGCCATGATGGCGGCGCGGGAGACGGGAGACGAAAAGACGTTCCGCGACGCGCACGCGAAGCTGCGCGCGAAGTTCGAGGACTGGCTGACGTGGACGCCGGGCGAGCAGCGCTTCTACTTCTCGTATGTTCCGAAATGGGGCGGACTCGTCGGAGAAGACACGAGCTACGACTCGGACGCCTTCAACGACCACCATTTCCACTACGGATACTTCACCTACTCCAGTGCGCTCCTGTGCATGGTCGATGACGATTTCAGAAAGAAGTTCGGACCGATGCTGGCGCTGATCGCGAAGGACTACGCCAACTGGGACAGGACCGAGAAGCGATTTCCTCTGTTCCGCACGTTCGATCCGTGGGCAGGGCACTCCTTCGCCGGAGGCGTAGGGGACGGCGCGGGGAACGGACAGGAGTCGTCCAGCGAGGCGATGCAGGGCTGGGGCGGACTCTATCTGCTCGGGCTCGCCCTGGGTGACGACGCGATGCGCGACGCCGGCATCTTCGGCTATGTTTCCGAGGCGCGCGCCACGGCCGAGTACTGGTTCGACCGCGACCGCGAGAACATAGACTACACGAAGTACAAGCATCCGTACAACTCCAACCTCACCTGCCACGGCGTCGGCTGGTGGACGTACTTCAGCGGCGATCCCGTGTGGATGCATTCGATCCAGTGGCTTCCCAACACGCCTGCGCTCGACTACTTGAGCGAGGACCTGAAGTTCGCGAAGTGGGACTGGGAGACGATGTGGAAGACGAAGGAGATCGGCGGATGGTTCGAGAAGGGGAAGACGAGGGACGGACACGAAACGCCGCCTGTCGGCAACGAGTCGCTCGGCAACGTGCTGCTGTCGTATCTCCAGAGGCACGATCCCGTGCAGGCCGCAGATGTCTTCGATGGCCTTCGCGCGAAGAAGCTTGGCGCGGCGATGAATGCCGACACGGCGCACATGACGTATTGGGCGACGCATTCGCACATCACCTGGGGCGAGCTAGATTTCGGCGTGCGCGCCGACTATCCGTGCGCGAGGGCGTTCGTAAAGAACGGAAAGCGCACCCTCATGGCCTACAACTGCGGCGACAGGCCGCGCAAAGTCAGGTTCTTCGCTGCGGACGGAAAGAGCGTCGGCGAGATCGACGCCGCTCCGCGCTGCCTTACCGTCCAGGGCCTGAAGAGCGCCGGAGTGCCGAAGTTCGATTTTCCTAATCTCGCGGACAAGGTTTCTCAAGACATTGTGATTGAGTCCGAGAAGGCCGTCCTGAAGGAGGGCGAGCCGTGCAGACTGTCCGCGAGGGTCAGGCGCGGCGACAAGTTCACGCCCTGCAAGGCGGAATGGTCCAGCTCGGACGGCGAGTTCGATGGCGATGTGTTCACGCCGCGCGGGAACGGTTTTGCCACCGTGGAGGCGAAGGCAAATGGACTTTCCGTTTCTGTCCGTCTTCCCGTCGAGGAGGCGCTTGTTGCGAGGAAGCTTGCGTACTCGCCGGCGAACATTTCGGCGATCGTGGGTGAAGGCGTCAAGATGTCCGTCTCCTGCGAAGACCAGTTCGGAGGAAAGATGTCCCTCAAGGGCAGCAAGACGTCCGTTACCGCGCCCTCGGGCAAGTCCGCCGTGGCAGGCAAGGACTACAAGACGGCGAAGGGCGGAATCTTCATCCCGCTGGCGAAGGGCACGTATGTGCTCCGCACGGAGCTCGGCGGGATGTCCGCGGAGGCGCGCATCGAGGCCTGCGCGATCGGAGAGGTCAATCTCGCCCGGCTCGCGGCGATAACGGCGTCTGGAGAGGAGAACGGAGGACTCCTCGCCGCGTATGCCGCTGACGGCGACATGAAGACGCGCTGGTCGAGCAGGCACCGTGACGGTGAGTGGATATGCTTCGACTTCGGGAAGGAGCGCACCGTTTCGACAGTTGAGATCGACTGGGAGAACGCGCGTGCCGAGCATTATGTCGTAGAGGTTTCGGATGACGGCGCGACATGGCGCC
>JAEEOY010000123.1 GCA_016284515.1 Kiritimatiellia bacterium
ATTCACAAGTGAGCAAAGCCATGAATTCAAGCGGAGGGCGTGAGGCGCGGGGTGGTTGCGCAGCATGATGAGCGACGGTGCAAAGCCATGAGGGCGACCCGATTTCGTCGCGTCGCCCTTTTTGCCGAGAGGCTTGGCGGCACAGGCAAAAAGGTAAAAGACCGCGAAATCGATGTCGCACCATGGTTTTGCACCGGGCCTTGCGCCAGCAAGGCAGCGAATCACTGGCAAGCAACTGCCCCGCGGCGAGCGCGCGGAGAGTCCGAAGCGCCGAGACGCCGCTTCCCCCAGTCAGAGCTCGCCTTGCAATAGCATGAACAACGAAGAGCTGTCGTTCATGGTTGATTCACAAGTGAGCAAAGCCATGAATTCAAGCGGAGGGCGTGAGACGCGGGGGCGCACGAGAGGAAATTGGTGGCCTGATGTGGTTGCGGCGTATTTCATAAACGGCGGTGGGCGACGGACGCTGACACACACTAAAATCATCTCGTTCGCGCAAACTAGGCCAATCTGTGATATAATTATCCTTCAATGATAGAGGAAGAGTGAAGTGAACAAGATACAACTTAGAAAAGGGCGCGAGAGGAGCGTCTTAAAGGGGCATCCGTGGGTGTTCTCGGGTGCTGTCGAAGGCGGCGAGGCCGCTGCGGGCGAGCTTGTCGAGGTGTGTGATTCGAAGGGCGAGAAAATCGCGCTTGGATGGTACTCCCCTGCGTCGCAGATACGCGTGCGGATCGTTCCCGATGCGCCTGTAGCCGATCTCGTCGCGAACGCCGTCGCGCGCCGCGGCGACTTCTTCGTCAACTGCTACACGAACGCTGTGCGCCTCGTAAACGCGGAGAGCGACCTCCTTCCCGGCGTCGTCGCAGACTACTACGCCGGACACGTCGTCTGCCAGTTCACCTCCGCAGGCGCCGACGCGCGCAAGGCCGAGATCGCCGACGCGCTCATGAAGTTCGCTCCAGGCTGCCTTGGCGTCTCCGAGCGTCTCGACGTCGACTCCCGCGCGAAGGAGGGGCTAAAGACCGAGCCCGCGTTCGCGCACATCACGGGAGCGGAGCCGCCAGAGTTCGTGGAGATCGCGGAGGGCGAAGTGAAGTTCCTCGTTGATGTCCGCAAGGGACACAAGACCGGCTTCTACCTCGACCAGCGCGACGCGCGCTCGACTGTGGGCTCGCTCGCGAACGGAGCGGAAATGCTCAACTGCTTCTCCTACACGGGCGGCTTCGGGCTCTTCGCGCGTGCATGCGGCGCGGCGTCCGTCACGCAGGTCGACATCTCCGCGGATGCGCTTGCGCTCGCGAAGAAGAACGAGGCCCTGCAGCACTACTGCGGAACGACGATGGAATACGTGGAGGCGGATGTCTTCCAGTTCCTCAGGAAGTGCCGCGACGAAGGGCGCAGGTTCGACTTCATCGTGCTCGATCCGCCGAAGTTCGCGGCGACGAAGGGCCAGCTAATGAAGGCGGCGCGCGGCTACAAGGACATCAACCTCCTTGCGATGAAGCTGCTGAAGCCGTACGGAACGCTTGCGTCATTCTCGTGCTCCGGAGCTATGGACGCGGAGTTCTTCCGCACCGTCCTCGCAGAGGCGGCGGAGGACGCGCACAGGTCGTTCCAGATAGTCGCGCGCACGCACGCGGGAGCGGACCATCCCGTCTCGCTCGCCTTCCCGGAAGGCGAATATCTCAAGGGCTATGTAATGAGGGCAGTGCAATGAATGCGATTCTTGCGGCGCTTCTGGTCTTCAGCTTCTCGAACGACCACACGAATCTTCTCTACAAGTGCGGCGAGACCGCGACATTCCACGTGAAGGTCGCGGAGACGGACGGCTCGGCGCCGACGAACGGAACGCTCACGGCGGTTCTCGACAACTTCGGTCCGAAGAAGATCGCGAAGGCGGACTGGAATCTCGCCGAGACGAACGAGTTCGACATCGCCGGGACGCTCGACGAGCCCGGGTTCCTGCGCCTCACAGTCGACGGCAAGGTGTGGTCCGTCGGCTACGAGCCCGAGCGCATCGCGAAGGGCAGTCCCTCGCCCGACGACTTCGACGCGTTCTGGGCGCAGGCGAAGGCGAAGCTCGCGAAGGATGTCCCGCTCGACGCCCGCGTGGAGCTTGTCGACGAGCGCACGACGGACGCCTTCAGCTTCTACAAGGTCTCGTTCGCGACGTATGGGCGCCGCGTGTACGGATTCCTCTCCGTCCCCAAGGACAGCTCCAAGGCCCCGTTTCCGGTGACCATCGGGGTCAATGCCGCGGGATTCGGAGACTGGACGAACGACCTGCGGGGGAGCGCGGACGAGATATGCGCGCAGTTCGCCGTCTACGACTGGCCGATGGACTGGAAGTGGAAGGAGAAGGGGCTTAAGTCCAAATACGACGAGATGAACGCCTCGTTCAGGAAGAAGTATTCCTGCAACGAATACTCGTGCGCCGGCATTTCCGCGTCACGCGAGGAGTATTTCTTCTATCCCGTGCTGCTCGGCATCGACCGCGCTGTGGACTGGATCGCGACGTCCTTCCCCGTGGACGCGAAGCGCTTCCGCTACCACGGCACCTCGCAGGGAGGCGGCTTCGGCTTCTACCTCTGCGGACTAAACCGGCGCTTTACGCGCGCCGCGTTCTACGTCCCCGCGATCACTGACACGATGGGCTATCTCAAGGGCAGGCAGAGCGGCTGGCCGCGCATTGTCGAGAACAACTCCTCGACGCCCGCGCTCAAGGCGGAGGCGGAGCGCAACGCGCCGTACTTCGACGGAGCCAACTTCGCCTCGCGCATAACGTGTCCGGTGCGGGTGGCAGTCGGCTTCGCGGACACCACGTGCGCGCCGTGCGCGGTCTACGCCGCGTTCAACGAGATAAAGTCGTCCGACAAGGAGATCAGGCACGGATTCGGCATGACGCACTCCTGCTTCGGACGCTTCTACGAGGAGTTTGAAAGGTGGCTCGCGAACGACAGGTGAGCGGATGGTACAAGTGGTGGGTCGTCGCGATGCTCGGCGGCGCCTACTTCTTCCACCAGGCGGACCGCGCCATCTTCGGCGTGCTCGTTCCGTATATACAGTCCGACCTCGCGCTCACCGAGCGCCAGCTCGGACACATCAACACTGTCCTCTTCCTCACCATAGCCGTCGTGACGTTCCTCGCCGGATTCCTCGGCGACCGATTTGACCGCAAGCGCATCATCACGGGGTCGCTCATATTCTGGTCCGTCGCAACGATGGGCCTCGGCTTCGCGTCGTCGTTCGTCGCAGTCGTGATGCTGCGGTCCGTTGCGACGGGCGGAGGCGAGAGCTTCTACGGTCCGAGCGCGATGTCGCTTCTCGCCTCGCACCACCGCGAGACGCGCTCGCTTGCGTTCTCCATCCACCAGGCCGCGCTCTACCTCGGACTCATGCTGAGCGGCGTGCTGGCGCTGCGCGTGCTGGACGTAGTCGGCACGTGGAGGCGCGTCTTCGTCGCCTTCGGCGCGGCGGGGCTCATCCTCGGCGTAGCGTACATCTTCCTGATGCGCCCCGACAAGCGCGACGACGCGCCGTCCGTGGAGGGGAAGACGGAAGGCGCTAGCCTCGCGGAGTCGTTCCGCGCGTTCTTCGCCTGTCCCTCGGCGCTCCTCGCGACGACGGGCTTCATCGCCATCTGCTGCGTCAACAACACCTACATAACCTGGGCGCCTAAGATGTTCCACGAGCGCTTCGGGCTCGACGGCGCCACGGCGGGCGCGCACGCGATGTTCTACCACCATCTCGTCGCGTTTGGCGCGATACTCGCAGGCGGGTGGCTCACGGACCGCTTCGTGGCGCGCTTCCCGCGCTTCCGGCTCGGCTTCCAGATATGCGCGCTCCTGCTCGGCGCGCCCGCGCTCCTGCTCATCGGGAGGTGCGGGACGTTTGCGGCCGCGATGGCGATGACAGCGGCGTACGGACTCTTC
>JAEEOY010000016.1 GCA_016284515.1 Kiritimatiellia bacterium
ATGTCCGCGACGGAGTTCTCCACCGGCGTTCCCGTGAGCGCGACCCTCCTCGGCACGCCGAGCGCGCGCAAGGCGCGTGCGGCCTGGGTGTCCGGATTCTTTATCGCCTGCGCCTCGTCGAGGATGATTCCGCACCATCCGATCTCCGTGAAATTCGAATGCTCCCTCACGAGCAGCGTGTAGCTAGTGACGACAACATCCGCCGCCGCGACGGCCCTTCTGAATCCGCTCCCTACGTGGCGCGCGTCCCCCTGGTGCACGTAGACGCGGAGCGCGGGGGCGAACTTCGCGAGCTCGTGCCGCCAGTTCGCGAGAAGCGTGAGCGGGGCTACGACGAGGAACGGCGCGTCCGGCGGCCTTGTGGCGGACAGCATCCAGGCGATGGCCTGCACCGTCTTGCCGAGGCCCATGTCGTCCGCGAGCAGCGCGCCGAATCCGCGCGACGTAAGGCGCGACATCCATTCCGCGCCGCGCATCTGGTAGTCCCTCAACGAGCCCGCGAAGCCCTGCGGTGGGGCTGCCCCCGCGTCGACCGCGGACGATATGCCGCGGAGATCGGCGACAAGCGACGCGAGAGCGCCCTTCACCTCCACCTCCTCGACCTCGATGCGGGCTATCGCGCCGACCCCCAGCGCGAACGCGAGCGGATTCGCCTTCGTCTTCGCGACCTTCTCGAGCGCCCTCAGCGCCTCGCGCAGAATGCCGCGGTCGACTTCGATCCACCTGTCCCTGAAAAACACGAACGGAGAATTCTGCTCGAGGAGGAACCTTATCTCGTCCGCCGTCACCTCCTCGCCGTCCACGCGCACCTTCAGCCTGACCGGCGGCGCGTCAACCGGACGTCCGGCCTCGTCGCCTACCTCGGCGGACACTGCGACGCGCGACTCCTCCGGCACGCCGGAGACGGAGTATCCCGCCTCGACGAGGGCGCGCGCCCCGCGCGTGACGAAATCATCGGCCTCGTTCTTCGAAAGCTCCGCGCGGAGGCACGTCTCGCCGGGCACCGCCTTAAGCCCCCTGAGTCCGCCCCAGACGTACGCCGCCTGTCCGAGCGCGCGGTACTGGCGGCGCCCCTTCGGACGTCCGCACGAGACGGCGAAGCCATCCGGCGCGGAGCTGAACGAGAAGCACGTCTCGCCGCGCGAACGGACGTCCTCCTCGGCGCCGCCGTGCCACTCCGCAAGGTCGGCGGCGAACGCGCTGCACTCGGAGTCTTCCCACCTGACGAGTCCCGTGCGGCTCCTGAGCGCCATCGTCCACGCGTCGTGCAGAGTCTCGTGGCGCTGCTCCTCCGCGTCCTCGCTCAAAGGCGAGACGAGCGGGGCGCGCACATACTCGTCGACCCAGTCGTTGTCGACGCCGAGCGCGCGCCAGCGCGCGTGCCAGCCGTCGTCCTCCTTCACGAGGTCCGGATAGAACCGGCCCTGCGAGACGAGTTCGAGAGCCTCAAGCTGTCTCGGGCTCGGAGGCCTCATCTGCGCCCTTTGGCTCCTCCTGCGGACCCTCCGCCGAAGCCGAGACGTCCTCCTCTTCCTTCGCGACCTCGCCGAGGGTCTTCGTGCCGGAGAGCAACGCAACGACCTGACCCTGCACCTCCGCGAGGTTCTCGAGGCGGATGCGCGGGTCGAGGATGACGAAAGTGTCGCCCTGCTTGCGGTCCTCGTATACGCGGCGTATCGTCCCGTCCTCCAGCTCCTTCGCGTCGCGTTCGACGAGAATCTTCGAGCGCTCCAGCATCACCGCGAGGACGTAGACGACGTTCTTCATCGCGGGGTCGTCGAGCGTGACGAGCTGGCGAAGTATCTCGCCCGCGTCCTCCTTCTTCAGGGCCTCCTTCTTCTCCTCCTTGACGGGAGCGAAGTAGACGCCGTCCCACTGGGAGAATGGCTCCCAGTCCCTCTGGGCCGTCTTCCAGCATTCTGGATGGCAGTCGAACCTCTCGTATCCGTCAGTCGTCTCCCTGAGCGCGCTCACGACCGGCGAGCGGTCAGCGAGGGGCTTCTGGCAGAGACTGCACACGTGTCCGCGCGAGCGTATGTTCCATTCCTGTGACATGCGACTATTATACCAAAAACTAGCGCAGCCGTATCACCGTCGGCAGAGGTTCCGGACGCGCCAGGACGAAGTCGTTCCCCCAGCTGTTCCCTGCGGTCATGGCATTGGACATGTACGAGCCCGATTCCAGGTTTACATAGCTTGGGCCGACCGCCGACTTGAGCGTCACGCGCCGCGACACCTGCTCCGCCCTGTTCGACGCAGACACAAGGTACCGTGTCACAGCCGACGTAGATCCGGATATGAGCAGGCTGTAGATTCCGTGCGAATCCGTCCTCGCCGTGGCGACGAGCTGCCGCGGACTCTCCGTCGTGTACGCGCGCACGACAGCACCTGCGTTCGGCGTGCCGTCCGCGAACGTGACGCGTCCGGACAGAAGATCTCCCGTCGCCTCGGGAAATATGTTGTATACGATGGAGTTGACCAGGTGTGACTCGTATTGATCGTTCGGAATGACATCGGGAAGCGCATACCAGACGTCGCACCATCCTGACCATCCCAAGTTGAGGTGCACGTACAGCGTCTCTCCCGAGTATCCGTATCCGTCCGCAAGCACCTCGTGTCCGTCCAGGCCGAGCATCACCGGACACTTCGCGTCCAGGTTCGGCATCATCGCCTGAAGCAAGAGATTCATCTTTATTCCAGTGCTGGAACTGCCGAGATAGGACTTCGCGTTGGCGTACGAGAACACCTCCTGAAGCGGATCATGGGCGTAACCTCCGTAGGACGCCCCGTAGCCTGGCCCCCACTTCATGCGCATCGCAACAGCGCAGTCGTATGTAAGCTTGCCGATCTCCTGCCTCTCGGCCTCCGTCGCGCCGCCCTCATACCATTCGCACCACTCGTACGCCTCCGGCACGAGCGGCATGCCGTCGTAGTCGTACGTCCCGCCCATCATCGTCTTCGAGACTGACGATTCGTCCACCTCACAGGTAAAGGTCTTCGGCGTAACGGACGCTGGATAGCGGTGGTAGCGCAGTATCTGCGCCATCGCGGTCGCGACGCATCCGCACGGATAGTTGTTCGGCGTGTAGTAGTTGAAGCAGGGCTCTCCCTCCCCGTAGTACATCGAATTGTTCTCCTGCCCCCAGCGCGACTTCACGAACGGCTCCACTCGCACGTCCGGGATTTCGTCGACGCCGTTGGAGTCGTCGGATGCGAGAAGGCGCGCGCGTCCCGAGCCTCCTGCGAGCAGCGCGTCCCACCGCCGCTGCGTGGCCGTGCGCTCCGCGCCGCCGGACGCGGACGACGCGCCGAGAAGCGTGCGGCCGGCGGAGGCAGAACGCCTCGCCGCCGCCCGCGCACGCTCCGCGAGGTCCGCCTTGAGGATGGCCGGGAGCGGACCTTCCGAATCCGCTTCGACAGGCGCGCCGCCCGCGGAGAACGCGATCACCGGCTCCACGAGATCGTCCGCGCCCATGACGACGAAGCCGCCTCCGTCGAGCTTCACGACGTGCATGCGCGCGTCGCCTTCCTCGAGCGTCTCGGCCTGCGCGGCGCATCTGCCGCGCAGCTTGCCGAGCGAAAGCCCGGAGTCTATCCACGCCTGTGCGGCAAAGCGGGCCGATTCAAGGGAAACCTCGGCCGCAGACGTCGCAAGTGCAACGCCGCACAGCAGCACTACAATGGAAGTTCCCTTTCGCACGCCTCAATTATACCAAAAATGGCGCTGCGTGCGTAAGAAATTTCAGCGCGTCACGCGGATCGTCGCAAAGACCGGCTCGGCTGTCTTTACCTTGCCGCCGTCCGCCCCCCACTGGTACGCGCAGACTGAGACTTCGCATTCCTTCGCGCCCGCAGGCCAGTCGCGGAGGCGAAGGACGCCGTCATCACCGACGACAGCAGGACCCTCGCGGACGAAATAGCGCACGGGGAGTCCGCTCGTCGACGTCGCGCCGAGCGCGAGCGGGAAGTCCGCGGCGCTTGCACTGTTCGGCGCATTCCACTCGATTGCGTTCTCCGCGCCGTGCGTGTTCACGGGGAAGCGCAGTATCGCCTGCTGCACGCTGCGCCGCCAGTGCGCGTCGCCCGGATACACCGCCGTAAGCACGACCTCGCGCGCGCGGTATCCGTCGAAGCCGTGGCGGTTGAAGCGGACGTCGAATGTCTCCATCCCCGTCTTCACGGCCGGACCCTGCACGACCTTGACGTCGATCGCCTCGCGAGGCATTTCCGGACGATCGTTCGCCTCGCCTGCCTTCTTCCCCGTCCAGCGCTCGGGGCGTCCGGGAGGAACCTTGTCGTCGTAGAGCGCCTTCGCGCGGAAGCCCTCGCCGAGCGGGCGGAACGGAACCGTCACCTGCAGGTGGTTCTTCGGATCCTGCTCGACGATCTTTCCGTCACGATCCTCGAACGCAAGCACCGTGAACTTCCCGCCGAAACGCGGAATCGAGGGGACTGTCCCCTCCGCGACGAAGCGCGCAATCGCGAGCGGAAGCGCGTCGGTCATGTCGAAATGCCCGCTTTCCCAGTCCGCAACGGGATAAAGCTTCACGTTCGGATGCGACTTGATAAACCCGCGGTCTTTGTCCATGCGCTCCGAGAACCATTCATAGTCACCCCCGACGAGCAGCATCGGCACGCCTTCCGTCTTCTTCCAGAACGCGTCGTCGAACTGCGGCTTGAAGTGCGGCCAGCTGCCCTTCAGCGACACCGCGCACTTGACGCGCGACGGCATCGCGGCCGTGCAGAGATACGGCCAGTCGGCCCACGCGGAGTGTCCGAGGGGAACGATCTTCGCTTCCTTCGCAAGCTCGTCGTGTCCGCTCGCCTTCGCAAGCTTTGCGAGAAGCGCGTCGAGCGCGGGAACTTCGGCTTCCGTGAACTTCTCGTTAAAGCCCATGAGCCCGGGTGTGATGAAGACGATCGCGACGTCCGCAGCAGCTAGCGTGCGGCGGAAATCCGCGTCCGAGAAAAGCGGCTCCTCGAGCATGTTGTCGTTTCCGATCACGACGGACTTCACGCGCTTTGTCTCCGGCGGAATCCAGAGATACGCACGCGCCGGCTTTTTCGTCTCCTTGTGGACGAAACCATCGACTTCGACTCCCCACTGGTAGACGCCCCAGATTGAGTTCGGTCCGCCGCGGAGCGTGAGGTCATCGCGGTCGTTCGCGGACCATTCGCCGCGCCACGGGATCTCGGGGAGTCCGTCACAATGCCATGTTATCGGAAGCCACACGTAGCGTCCGTCGATCGCGTCCTTCGGATTCCAGATGTCGAAGCATGCGACGTCGCGTCCGGTCTTTTCGTCGTGGAAGATGTACGTGGACTGTCCGCCCCACGTCTTGTCCGCGCCGAGCATGTTCGCTCCGTTGACGCCAGTGCAGGGATTGCCCATCCACTCCCACGGACCTGCGAGGGACTTCGCGCGGTAGATTCGCGCGGCGTTCGGCTTCCATCCCGTGCAGCTCGAGCCGAGGAGCCAGTACCATCCGCCGTGCTTGACCACTGCAGGCGCCTCGGTCCAGTCCTTTGCCGCGCCGCGGTACCAGCGCCCCGTGTAGCCAAGGCAGTCGCCAGTCAGCTCGGCGAAGTGGAGCGTCGAGTTTGACTCCGACGCGAAGATGTGCCAGACGGTCCCGTCGTCGTCCACGAAGAGCGTCATGTCGCGGCACATCTGCCCCTGTTCGACGCGGCCAGAATAGAGATTGGACGCGCGGCCTTTCTCGCTCGGTCCGTTCGAGACGGGCCCGACGGACTTCGACGCGGCGACCGCTTCGGCGGAGCGTTCCTCGTCCGTTGCGTCGGCGGGCCACTGTCCGGCGTTGGGCCACCCGGACTTCACGAACCTGAACGGGCCCGCCGGATGTTCGGAGACGGCAAAGCCGACGCGCGCGTCGTTGTATCCGCGCCCCTTGCGCTCGAGGTGAAAAAGCATGACGTACTTTCCCGTCGCAGGCGCCTTGACGACCTTAGGTCGCTCGAGGATGCACTCCTTCTCGATGTCGTGCCCTTCCTTTGTCGACACCACGAGCGCTATTCCCTCGTTCTTCCACGTGACGAGATCGCGAGAGGAATAGCACCCCACGCCGACGTGCGCGCGGTTGCCGGCGCCGCCGCCTATCTTGTGCTCGCCGTACCAGTACCAGACTTCTCCGTCTTTCAGGAGTCCGCCGCCGTGCGCGTTTATATGCACGCCGTCCGTGTCCTTCCAGATTCCGCCGTTCGGCAGCGAAAGCGCCGCGGCCGCAAGTATAGCAAGTATCGAGTTCATGGCGCAATTATACCATAACAGCGCACCTCGGCACACTCCCATAATCGGGGGATGAGAAACAGGGGTGGGAGACGCGGCTTCCAGCCGCGTCCTATCCCAAGGAGTTGGAACTTCCAGCTCCGCCATACCGACGCGGCGAGACGCCGCATCTACCAAGGCGGCCGAGCGACGGAACCCCCTATGGGTGGCGGCAAAGGGACAACAATGCCAATGGGCAGCATAGCGGGCACCTCCCGAGGTACATGGTGGGCACCTCCCGAGGTACATGGTGGGTACCTCGCGAGGTGGGCATAGGGTACCTCGCAAGCTAATTATGAGCATGGCGGAGTGCCGTAACTGCGCAACCGACCAATCCATTACGGGGGAGCATTTGGTATAATATGCGCCAACGGAAAGAAGACACAGAAATGGGCAAGGCGTATTTCGTTTCAGGCATAGACACGGGCGTCGGCAAGACAGCCGTGACGGGACTGATGGCGCGCTGCCTCGCGGAGCGCGGGCACGACGTCATAACAGTGAAGATGGTGCAGACGGGCAACGACGGATTCTCCGAAGACCTCGAGATGCACCGCCGCATACAGGGCGGAGTGCGGTACGAGGAGGACTCGCGACGCCTCACCGCGCCGCAGATCTTCAAGTTTCCCTCCTCTCCACTCCTCGCGGCGTCACTCGAGGGACGCGCAGTAGACGCGGACGCGATAGCGCGCGCCGTGAGGCAGTGCGCCGAAAGGCACGAAATCGTGCTGGTCGAGTCGGCCGGCGGACTCGACGTGCCGCTCACCGGCAGCATGCTCTCCGTCGACCTCGCCGCCGCGGAAGGCTGGCCGCTCGTCCTCGTCACAAGCGGAAGGCTCGGCTCCGTAAACCACACGCTCCTCTCCCTCGAGGCCGCGAAATCCCGCCGCATGAAAGTTGCTGGTGTCGTCCACAACTGGTGCGACAGCGCAGACCCCACGATAGACAGAGACACGGCGCGGACGACGCTCCGCTACCTCGCGAAGTGGGGATTCCCGCAGACAGTGGTCAGGGTGCCGAAGTTCGACATGGACGGACCCTACCCCGACATCGACTTCTCGGAGATATTCTCATGACGCCGCTCGAATACGACCGCACGCGCATCTGGCATCCGTACGCCTCCCTCGGCAACCCTCCGCCTGTCCTGCACGCAAAGTCCGCCTCGGGCGTCGAGATAGAGCTCGCGGACGGCTCCAGGCTCGTGGACGCCGTCTCGAGCTGGTGGTGCGTCGCGCACGGACACAACCACCCCGCCATCGTAGAGGCGATACGCAGGCAGTCCGAGCGCATGTGTCACGTCATGTTCGGAGGCTTCACCCACGATCCGGCGATCGAGCTCGCCGAGAAACTTGCGAAGTTCGCGCCCGCGGGGCTCGACCGCGTCTTCTTCGCGGACTCGGGCTCGATCTCCGTCGAGGTCGCCGCGAAGATGGCAGTGCAGTATCAGAACGCCCTCGGCCATCCCGGACGCAACAGGCTCGTCGCGCTGAAAGGCGGATACCACGGCGACACCTCGCTCTGCATGGCGATTTCAGATCCGGACGGAATGCACACGCTCTTCAAGGGCATAATGACGAAGCACTTCTTCGCCGAGAAGCCGGGCGTTCCGATCGACGGCGAATGGGATGCCGCCGACGTCCAGTCGCTAAGGCGCGTCCTCGAGGAGCACCGCGGCGAAATCGCCGCGGTCGTCTGCGAGCCGGTCTTCCAGGCGGCGAATGCGATGAACTTCTACCATCCGCAGTATCTGCGCGAGATGCGCCGCCTGTGTGACGAGCACGGAGCGCTGCTGATCTTCGACGAGATCGCCGCAGGCTTCCACCGCACAGGGCCGCTGTGGGCGCACTCGCGCGCTGGGATCGAACCCGACATTATGACGGTCGGCAAGGCGCTCACCGGCGGACACATGACGCTCGCCGCGACGCTTGCGAGCGCGAAGGTGGCGGACACGATTTCGAACGGAAGGCCGTCGGCCTTCATGCACGGTCCGACGTACATGGCGAACCCACTCGCCTGCGCGGCCGCGTGCGCGTCGCTGGACCTCTTCGAGCATTCCGACTACCAGTCGAAAGTCGCGAAAATCGAAAGCCTGTTCCGGAAGGGACTGTCCCCGCTGCGCGCCCTTCCGAACGTGCGCGACGTTCGGGTTCTCGGAGCGGCAGGAGTGGTGGAAGTCGAGAGGCTGCCGAAGCAGGAGGACATCTCGCGCGTTATCAGAAAGCACGGAGTCTGGCTCAGGCCGTTCGCGAACTTCATCTACGCGATGCCGCCGCTCGTGTCGGACGACGCGGCGATCGAACGCATCGTCGAGGCGATCGCAGACCTTTCATCCGCGCCGCCCGGGCCTGCGCCGGCGGACGGCGATTTCCACGAATGAACGCAGGAGCGGCGCGCTAGTTGAACATGAACTCGACTACGTCGCCGTCCTGCATCTCGTATTCCTTGCCCTCGGGACGGAGAGCGCCCGCCTCGCGCGCGCCCTTCTCGCCGCCGTGCTTGATGTAGTCGTCGTACGAGACTACCTGGGCGCGGATGAAGCCCTTCTCGAAGTCGGTGTGGATCACGCCGGCGCACTTCGGAGCCTTCCAGCCACGGCGGAAGGTCCATGCGCGGACTTCCTTTGGCCCGGCCGTAAGGAAGCTCGCGAGGCCGAGCGTGTGGTAGGCGAGCTTGATCGTGCGGTCGAGGGACGACTCGGTAAGTCCGTAGCTGTCGAGGAACTCCTTCGCCTCGGCGTCGGAGAGCCCCGCGAGGTCCGCCTCCATCTGCGCGCAGACGACGACGCACTCGGCGCCTTCCTTCGCGGCATAGGCCTTGAGCGCGTCGACGTGCGGGTTCCCCTCGCCCGTCACGTTGTCGTCCGCGACGTTCGCGCAGTAGATGACCTTCTTGTCGGTGAGGAAGTGGAGCTCCTTGATGACGCCCTCAATCGCGTCCGTCTCCTTGCGCGGGAACGAGCGGACGCTCTTCCCCTCCTCGAGGTGCTTGAGGAGCGCGGCGCACGCCTCGGCCTCGGGACGCAGCGCGGGCTTGGCCTGCGCCTCCTTCTTGATGCGGTCATAGCGCTTCTGGAGCTGCTCCATGTCCGCCAGAACAAGCTCGGTCTCGATTACCTCCGCATCGCCGACGGGGTCGATGGGCGCGGACTTGTTTCCGCCTTCCTGGACGTGGATGATGTCGTCGTTCTCGAAGCACCTGACGACGTGGAGAATCGCGTCGCACTCGCGGATGTTCGCGAGGAACTTGTTGCCGAGACCCTCGCCCTTCGACGCGCCCTTGACGAGTCCGGCGATATCGGTGAACTCCACCGTCGCACGGATGATCTGCTGCGGGTTGACAATCTTCGCGAGCTCATCGAGACGGGAATCCGCCACTTCGACGATGGCGGAGTTGGGCTCGATGGTGCAGAACGGATAGTTCTCCGCCGCGGCCTGCTGGCGCTTGGTGAGCGCGTTGAACAAAGTGGACTTGCCGACGTTTGGAAGCCCGACGATTCCTACTGATAGTGACATTATTGTTGACTCCTTAAATTGTTTTTAAAATGAGTTGGCTGGGGCGGCTGGCTGGGGCGGCTGGGGCATGAGTGTCGTGGGGGGCGCGAGGGGCGCGAGGCCATTAGCCATCACGTCTCTCATGTCTCTCACGTCTCTCATTCCCATGTCACTCATGCCTCTCTCGCCTCTCATGCCCCGGCTTTTGCCTCAAGTCACTCATGTCTCTCATGCCTCTCACGCCCCGGCCTTCGCCTCATGCCCCGGCTTTCGGCTTTTCCCCCGGCCTCAGCCCCTATCCCCTCTCCATGGTCTTGTCCCCTGGCAATGAGGATAGTCGCAGCAGCTCCAAAACGGCTTGCCGGCATTGCGCCCCTTGCGCGCAATCATCTTATGCATTGGTCCGCCGCAGTCCGGACACGTAGGCGCTCCTTGCGCGGCGTCTTTTGCGTCTCGCGCCGCAAGCCGCGCTCTGGACAGGCGCTCTGTAAAGCCACCCTCTTCTTTGAAGGATTCTCCTATCGACTGCATCTGCCGGTGAAGGAGTCCGCACGCACGGTCAATGACAACAAGGATCGCATTCGCCGCGACAATCGGGTCTTCCGACTCGAGAAACGGGGCAAAGCGCCTGCGCATCGCAAGAATGTATTCTCCGAAATCATGACGCGAGTACCCGCCTTCATAGGAATCAAGCACAAGCGACACTAATGATAAACGGCAAGGATCGTCATCTGGCCACGGAGAAACCCCGGAATCAATCAGAAAGGCCTCGTAGTCGCCAGCCAGTTCTTCGAGCGACCCCTTCGCAACATCGTAGAGGCGCAGTTCTGTCTCCTTGGAGGTACCTGCGCGAGACGAACCTTCCACAATATTCTGGCGGGCAGAACGCGCCGCGCCGACCATCTGTCCGACCGTCTTGCCAAGGGCGTCATTCCTGTAGTCGTAGTTCCTGCGGCAGAAAAGTGTCGTCGCGTGATAGACGAGACACACATAGCCAAACGGAAGTGTCTTGCGATAACCGCCATAGGCGCCGATGATGCGAGGAGCATTGGTCGAGGGCGCGGCTGGGCGGCTGGGGGCGGCTGGGCGGCTGGGGGCGTGAGGGTCGTGAGGGGCGCGAGGGGCGCGAGCACTGGGCGTGAGGGGCGCGAGTGTCGCGAGGGGCGTGAAGCCATTAGCCCCCATGCCTCTCATGTCACTCATGTCACTCATTCTCATGTCACTCATGTCTCTCTCGCCTCTCATGCCCCGGCCTTCGCCTCATGCCTCTCTCGCCTCTCATGCCCCGGCTTTAGTCACTCCCCCTTGTATTCCCAGTCGGGGTACATTGACTTGAGGGCTGCGCGGTAATAGGCGGCGTCAACGGCGCGGCCTTCCTTCATGGCGGCGACATAAAGCCTCTCGATCGGCGAGACGACACGTTCGCGTGCGTCCTTCGCGAGGAGCGAGTCCGCGCTGCCGCGCAGGCGCTCTGCCTTCGCGAGCTCGCGCGTCTCGCGCGGGAGCGAGGGGTCGTTCTCGGCGAGCTTCGGCTCCTTCTTCCTCGGACGCGCCCTGCCGTTTTCGTCCACCTCGGTATCCTCGTCGGGAAGCCACGCGAGGTCCGCGATGGTCTTCTCGGGCCTCAGCGCGCGCTCGCGCTCGTCGAGCTCCTTCTGGTATTCGACAAGCTCGGCGTTGAGCTCGGCATACTGCTGCTTCGCCGCCTCCAGCTCCGCCATCGAGACCTTCAGCTTGAGCGTCTCCGCCTCGCGTATCGCCTTCGTCGCCTCGGCGCGCGCGAGCTCGTCCGCCGCCGCCTGGGCCTTCGCGCGCTCGGCATCCGCGTTCTCCTTCGCCGTCTTGTTCTCGAGTTCCTTCGCCGCCTTGAGGTCCGCTGCCTTCTGCGCCTCGGCGGCAGCCTTCGCGCGCTCCTCCGCGGCGATTGCCTTCTTCTCGGCGAGGTTCTCGTTCTCGAGCCTCAGCTTCTCGTTCGCCTCCTCGGCGGCGGCTAGCGCGGTCTTCTCGCGCTGCGCCTTCGCCTCCTCCTCGCGGGCCTTCGCCGCGGCGGTTGCGCGTTCGGTCTCCGCCTCGCGCGCGCGCTTCGTCGCGATAGTCTCCTCACTCGCCGCGCGCTCCGCTGCCGCGCGTTCCGCGGCCGAGCGCTGCATGGAGATGATCACTCCCGACACTCCTCCCGCGACTACCGCGATGCATATCGCGACTATGGCAACAACCTTCGCATTCATGTCAGATCACCTTTCTTTTTGCGACGTGAGGGGCATGAGGGGCGCGAGGGACGCGAGGCGAAAGCCCCGCGTCTCTAACGTCTCCAATGTCTCTAACTCTCTCGTCTCTCATGTCCCTCTCGTCCCTCTCGACCTCACTTCTCCTCCACAGTCTCCTTTGCCTCCTCTTTCGCCGCCTTCTCGGCAATGAGCTTCGCGTTCTCGTTCTCGGACTGCGCGGCTTCGTCGGCCTCCTTGATCTCGGCCTCGGCGGCGACGAGCTTCCTCTCGCGGATCTCTGCCGCGAGCTTGTGCAGCGCCTCCTGCGTTTCGTCGTCCTTCGACTTCATCTTCTCCTTGAGCTCCTTCAGCTCCTCTTTCCTGCCTTCCTCGTCGAGCTCGTCCTTGTGCATCTCGAGCCAGTGGTCGCGCTCGGCCTTGTCCATCGCCTCAAGCGTCTTCGCACGCTTGACCTTCTCGTCCTCAATGGCGAGTTTCGTCTTGCGCTCCTCGTCCTGCTTCTTCCACTCGTCCTTCAGACGGCGCATCTGCTCGCTCTTGCTGACCGGGTCGGCAAGCGGCGATGCGGACCAGCCGTGGTCGTCCCACGGACGCGTGTCGCTGAGAGCCTTCTTGCGGCGGAGCGCCTCTGCCTGCGCGGCATCGCCCTCGTCGAGAACATACGGCGTCATGAACACGAGAAGCTCCTTGCGGTCCTCGTGCTGCGAGACGGACCCGAACAGCCACTTGCCGATCCACGGGATGTCCTTGAGGATCGGAATGCCGGTCTCGGAAGACGACGTATAGGTCTCGGTGAGACCGCCGAGCACCACGGACTGCATGTTCTCAAGCAGGATGTCCGCCGACATCTTGCGCGTAAGCGACGTGTCAATCGTCTCATGGTTCGGCGTTCCGTTGGAACCGCTGACGAGAACGTCCTGACCGGCGCCAAGCTGGGAGTACTCCTCCTCGATCTCGAGCATAACGGTGCCGTTCGGATTGATCTTCGGCGTAACCTTGATCTTGATGCCGATGTCCTTGTCGGAATAGTTGTACGTGACCGTCGGGTTGCTGCCGTACGACGAAGTCGACGTAGAACCGCTGTAGAACTTGCGCGACTGCGTCGCCTCGATCGTGGCCTCCTTGTTGTCGACCGTCATCACGATCGGCGAGGCGATGTACTTCGCACGCGAATCGGACTTCGACGCCTGGATGATCGCGGAAAGGTTTAGCTTGTCGGACTTTAGGATGTAGTTGAGTCCGCTGCCGATCGGGTTCGCCCCGCCAAAGTATGCCGCCGCCGCATTCGTTCCGACGTTCATGACGGAACCAAGCAGCGCGGACGCCGTTCCACCGCCTCCGCCGAGCCCATAGCTTCCGTTGTTCACGAATCCGTCGCGCACGAGCGACTTGACCGGCATCGTGTTCTCGACGATCTCATACACGGGATTCCACCACATACCGTCGTTTCCGCGGATGGAACCCGACATCGGAGCCTCCTCGCTCGTCTTGGACGTAGACTGAGAATATCCCGTCAGCCTCTGGGAGAAAGTCCCCGTTCCGACCTGGTTGAACACCCTCTGCCTTCCCCTCTGCACCCAGTCGATGCCGGTCTGCAGGTCGTCGCCGAGCGTGACTTCGATGATGACGGTCTCGATGAGGACCTGGCTGAGCTTGACGTCCATCGCCTCGATGATGCTCTCGACTACGGGAACGAGCTCCTTGTTAGTCATTACGACGAGTCCGTTGATTCGCTTGTCGGCGAGAACCGTCGTGTTCTCCTTCGAAAGCTCGCCCGGCTTCGCGTCGCCCGTGCGCTGGTTCGCGCTCTTGCGCGCGGCCGACGCCGCGTTCGCGCCCTGCGAACCGGTCGGATTGGAGACGCGCGTCGTGCCGCCCTGTCCGCGCGCCGCCGCGTTCTGGTTGTTCTTGGAGTTGCTCTTCGACGACGGCGCGTTGCCGATTAGGTCGTTGATCATGTCAGAGACCTCCTCCGCCTCCGCGTACTTGAGACGGTAGACCTTCACGACGGTGTCAGGCGTCGTCTCGACGTCGAGCTGCTTGATGATCTTCTCGAAGAAGTCGTAGTTGGACTTCGAGGTGATGATGACGAGCTTGTTGGAGCGCTCGTCGGAAAGGATGAGCACCTTGCCGCGGATCATGCCGCGGTCGGCGTCGGACATCGCCGTGACCACGGACTCGACGGGCTTCGGCGCCTCGGGCTGGGCGTTGCGATTGGGGCCGAGGAGCCTTCCGCTGCCTATCGTGGGACGCGTCGGGCTGTTCGCGGCGTTGTTCTGCACGCCCTTGCCGTTCTTCTCCTGTTCCTTCTGCGACTCCTGGACGATCGACTCGAGGGCGGTCTTGATGTCGCCCGCCGAGGCGTTCTCTACCTGGTAGACGAACACCTGCTCGAGGACCGGCGACGAGATGTCGATCGACTTCGCGAGCTCGTCCATCGTCTTGATGTTCTGCCACGTGTCGGTGACGAGAATCGCGTTCGTGCGCTCGAAGACGTTCAGCACGCCCGTGTCGGACTTGAATCCCTCGAGCGCCTTCTGCGCCTCGTCCGTCGCGATCGACTTAAACGGAATCATCACCGAGATCACCCTGCCGTCCTTTGCGTCCTCGGGAACGTCCGCGATGTCCATGTAGAGCGGGATGCCCTCCTTGCGGGCCTTTCCGCGCGGCACTGCGCGCATGAACTTCTCGCCGTACGGCTCGAGGTGGATTCCGTTCATCTCGAGGACGACCTCGATCGCCTCGAGGTACTCCTCCTTCGTGAGCTTCTGGCCTTCGCGCGACTTGAGCGTGATCGTGGCGTTGGGCACGGAGGGGTCGCGCAGGATCGTCTTGTCGACCTGCTCGCCGTACGCCTGGAACACGATGTCGACCGGCGCGGCGTCCCAGTTGAGCGCCGGCGGCTCCTTGTTCGGATCGTCGGCGTCCGAGCCGGCCGCAGGCGCGGTCGCGGCCGCGGCGGGAGTCGTGCCCGTGCGGACGGGGAGTCCTGTTGTGTTGCGGCGAATGAGCCCCTGCGAGGACGCGTCGAGCGCGATGAAAAACGCGACGAGCGAGATGCAGAATGCGATTATGTTCTTCTTCATATTGTCAGTCCTCCCTCATGTAGGCGCAGGTCAGCGTGAACGACCCCCTGAGATAGCCCTTCTTGGAGCTGGGCTTGAAATTGATGTTGCCGACGTCGAACATTCCCTCCGTCGTGTTCTCGAGCTCGTGCAGGAACCTGACGAGCGACTCGAGCGCGCCCTCCCAGTTCCTCACCTCGATCGGAAGCTCCAGGACGTCGCCCTTCTCCACCTCCGCGCCGCCCTGGCGCTGCGAGATGAAGATGTGGTGCTTCTCGGCGAGCTCGTCCATCTTCTGGAGCCATGTCGTATCCGTCGTCTTACCGAACGCGAACGTCGGCATCTGCGACTTCTCGTCCTCGTAGGCGTCGTTCCACTTCTGCCGCTCGCCGATGAGGCGGCACTCCTTCTCGTACGCGTCGCGCGCGCCCTTGTACGTGCGCGAGGCCTTCTTCCACGCCGCCTCCTGGCTCGTGAACCACAGGACG
Organism: Kiritimatiellia bacterium; assembly: GCA_016284515.1. Classification (GTDB taxonomy): domain Bacteria; phylum Verrucomicrobiota; class Kiritimatiellia; order RFP12; family UBA1067; genus UBA1067. The sequence goes on from JAEEOY010000016.1 coordinate 15,556, forward strand.
ACCGCGAGGCCGTAGAGCAGGATCGTGCCGATCACGGCGAGGACCGCCTTTTCCCTAAGGGACATGTTGTTCATTCCTCTTCCTCCGCCTGGAACCGGCAGTCGATGTCGAAGCGCTGCCTGTTGCCCTTGCCCGCCGACGGTCCCTGCAGGTTGACCTCGGCGAATATCCCGCTGTCGATGAGCGCGTCCTTGAACTGGTAGACGAGCGCGGCCGTATCGGCCTCGCCGGAGAACCTCACGCCCTCCTCGCGCTTGAAGTTCCACGAGTTGAGCTCTATGCACGACGAATCGGCGTCCTCCGGCATCGGAAGCGTATCCGACACCGCCTTCATTATCTCGAGCGCGCCGCGGGAGTGGTCGGAGTACTTCCTCACGAGGTTCACCTTCTCCTTCGTCGCGAGCACCGCCTTGTACTGGCGCGAGTGCTCGCGGCTCAGCGTGCGCTGGTGGTCAGTAAGCAGCCCGAAGACGACCGGAACACCGAAAAGGACGAGCATCACGAGCGCCCAGATTCCGCCCGCGATCGCGAGGAACTTCTTCAGCTTCGCCTTGAAGCGCGTCTCCTCCAGGACCTCGCGCCAACTGTCGGGCAGCACGTCGAGCGACGCGGGATCGGCGCTGCGCGCCTCGATGCCGGCGAAGACGGCCTCCTCGCCCGCGCCCTCTATGCGCCTCACCGGCGCGAACGCCTCAAGTCCCGTGGCGTCGACATCGCCGGAAACAACGATCTCCGAAAGCGGCTTGCCGCCGGCGAAATCCTCCGCCTCGAGAAGCGAAAGCATCACCTCGCGGCGGAGGTCGCCGTCGGACGTGATGGCGCGGACCGCGGAAGGCACGTCGTCGTCGAGGACAAAGAGCGATATGCAGTCGACGTTCTTCAGGAGAACGAGCTTGCGGGCCGCCCGGTGGTCGGCTCCAAGCTGACCCCACAGCGCGCGCAGCTCGCCGAGCGCGAGCGCGTCCACGCGCGTCACGTTCACCTTCGCGGCGTCCAGCGCGTCCGCTATGTCGTCCGCCGCGCTCTCGGGAAGCGCCGCAGCAAGGACGACACGTCCCTTCTCGGTCTCGCTCACGGTCTCGCAGGAAACGGTCAGCGGCTCGTCGGGAAAAGGCGACAGCGCCGCGAGGACGGGCGTCGCCACGGCAACAGGATCCTCGCCTTCCGCCACGCGGACCATCTTGACTACGAGACGCGACAGGGGCAGTGCAAGCACAGCCTCCCCGGGGGCGACACCCTCGGATAGTGCGCGCAATTCGCCGCCCGTATAGGCGACGATCTGTATACTTTCGGCCATTTGGAGAAATTATACCAAAAATGTGGGTATTTTGGGAATGACCGAAAGTAGCCTTCTGGTGTATTCGCTCCCGGGCGAAGCAAAGACGTCCTCGGTGTTCCCGACATCGACGAAAAGCCCCTTCTCCATCACGCAGACCCTGTCGCACACGTTCTTCACCACGGCGAGGTCGTGCGCGATGAGGAGGATAGAAAGCCCCAGGTCACGCCGCAGGTCGCGAAGGAGGTTGAGAACGCGCGCCTGGACCGAGACGTCGAGCGCCGACACCGGCTCGTCCGCGATCAGGACCTTCGGACGGCACGCGAGCGCACGCGCCACGGAGACGCGCTGGCACTGCCCGCCCGACATCTCCCTCGGATACTGGTCCAGCACCGCGTTCGACAGCCCCACGAGCGAGAGGAGACGCTCGGGGGAATCTTGAACCTTTGAGCTTTTACTCCCGTGCCTCAGCACCTCCTCAAGCGTCTGCCGCACCGTCATCCTGGGGTTGAGCGACCCGACGGCGTCCTGGAAGATCATCTGGATGGAATTATTAGCGCCCCTCTCGTCACTCATGTCCTCGCCATCGTCATTGAAATCAAACTCGACTTTCCCCGCCGATGGCTTCTCCAGCCCTATCAACGTCTTCGCTATAGTCGATTTCCCCGACCCCGACTCGCCGACTATGCCGAGGATCTCGCCCTCCCCAAGCGAAAACGAAACGCCCTTCACGGCTTCGAACGAGCCGTAGCGGACATGCAGGTCCGTGACTGTTATGTAGTTCTTCAAAGGTTGAAAAATCAAAAGGTTGAAAGGTTGTCTAAACTCCGGCTTGACGTCAGTCGCCGCCTCAAGGACAATATTATACCATTTTGTTTTTTCGCGTGCGCGCGCGTGTACGCCACAAACTTTTGGTATAATACGCGACTATGTCGAAATCCGGGAAAACCACAATCATTGTGCTGTCCGCGGCCGTCGTGCTGCTGCTGGCTACGCTTGCATCATGCGTAAAATACTAAACCGCTTCTTCGGACTGCCGGCGGCGCTTCTGGCGGCCGCCATAGTAGCGGCCTGCTCCGTCCTCGTCTTTCTGAAATGGCGCGACGACCAGACCGCGTCGTTCGTGTCGTCCATCGTCGCCGAAAACTCGCCGATCGCGGAACTCGCCTCGCGCAGGATCGTCTGGAAGGTCGTCCGCTCCGACTCGTCGATCTCGTCCGACTCCATCCGCGAGACAGTCTACACGATAAAGGCTGGCTACGACCTTGCCGCCGCCGAGACGCCCGCCGTGGACAAGGAAGCGAAAAAGGTCGTCATCACGCTCCCCGCGCCGAAGATCATCTCCATCGACCACTTCCTCCAGCGTACCTCCAAGGAGCGCGCCACGTTCGCGAAGCGCGCCTTCGGCTCGCTCGGGGACGACGGACGCGCGGACAGGGAGGACGCCGCGCAGCTCGCGGCGGACTGCGAAAGGTTCGCCCTCCTCTCGACGGAGAGCCTGCGCGAGGGCATCGAGCGGCTCTTGTCCGCACGCCTCGCCGAAATGGGCGGATACACCCTGGAACTGAAGTCCGGACTCGACATCCCCGCCAAGGTGATGTTCAACGCCTACTTCGAGGAAAAGGGGATCGACTTCCGCCTGCCATGAAAAAGACGCCCCTCACAGCCGCCCTCGCAGCGCTAGTGCCGCCACTCCTCTCCGCCGCCGTTGGCGTCACTTTCGACGCGGCGCTGACGAACACGACGGGCTGGGTGTACTCCGAGAAGATGCAGCGCTCCTCGACAGGCGGCGAGCACTTCTACTTCAACACGATCGGCTCTTTCGTGAGATCGCCCGTCTTTCCGTTCCGCATCACTTCCGTCAGGCTTGAGCTTTCCTGTTCCAGCACAACCCCGACGAGGCATCTCGCAATCGTCCCGTCGGCTAGCGAAAGCCTACAGTCCGCAGACGTGTCGGCGAAGGACAAAAAGGAATTCCAGACGTTCGCATTCGACGGATCCGACGCCGCGAGGTCCTTCGAAATCGTCCTGACGGGCAGCGGACAGACCGGCAACTGGCATCTCTACTCCGCCGAGATCGCGGGAGTGCCGCTGATCGCCCCGCCTGACGGACTCGCCGCGCCGGTGGTCAAGCGAGACGGATTCACCCTTCGCTGGGACAATCCGGACGGCGCAATCTCGAACCGCGTCGAAATATTCGAGGTCCAGCCCGGCAAAGACGACAAGGGCGCCTCGGTGGAATACGACTTCTCGGACTTCCGCAACGACACCGGAAACGCCCGCGACGCAACGGACGAGTTCACGAACTCCATCCCGGCCTTCGCAGGCTCGTCGCTGATAAGGCTCCCCGCCAACTCTAGCGGGACAATACAGATATCGAAGGACGACACGAAGGGTTATCTCGTCCACTCCGGCTTTGCGGACTTCTCCGGCATGTCGCTTGCCGTGTCCGCAAGAATTCCAACCGACTCGCAGGGCAAGGTCTTCGGAATCGGATACATAGCCGCTGACGGCGCGACGAACGAAGTCGCCTCGCTTCCCCTCTCGCTGGATTTCACTACTAACACCGTCTCCCTCGCGGATGTTCCGCCGCGCTCTCCGATAATCTTCAACACCCAGGGCGCGAACAGCAAACGAATCGTCCATGTAGACTACCTCGCCTTCACGGACACAAGCGCCTGCGCGCCCCCGTCGACGAACCTCGTCGCGTCGTTCTTCGCAACAGCGCCGACGGTGGACAGAAAAGGCCTCCGCCCCGGGGCGAACTACCTAGTACGCGTCTCCGCATTCGACGCCGGCGGAAACGAATCGGACTTCTCGGATCCGCTCGTAGTGCGGACTCTCGCCACAATCCCGACAACGATCACACTTAGATAGCCATGCAAAACGCAGCACGTCCACTCAAGCTCGCAATAATCGGCGGAGGAGCCGCCGGAATGTTCGCCGCCGCCGTCGCGTCGGAACGCCGCGTTCCGTGCCTCGTCTTCGAAAGAAAGGCACGCCTCGGGTCGAAGGTCCTGATGACGGCGAACGGACGCTGCAACTTCGCGAAGGACATCACCCCGGAGCAGTTCCTCTCCGACCTCTCGCGCGGCGGAATCGCCGCGCAATGCGCGGAATTCGTCACCGAGGCGATTCGCGAATGCCCTCCGCGGCGCATCGTCCGCGGCTTTCAGTCGCTCGGAGTCCGGACGAAGATGATGAACGACGGACGCGTCTTCCCCGCGGACGAAAAGGCCGCGACAATCGTGCACGCGTTCGGTGACCTGCTGCGCGACGAGGAGGTGCCGATCGCGACGAACTGTCCGGTGACGGCGGTGGAGCGCATCTCGGACGGCGGCCCCGCGCGGCTGCGGGTAGTCACGAAGAACTTCTCCGTGGACGCGGAAAACGTGCTCCTGGCGACGGGCGGAGCAAGCTATCCGAAGACCGGGTCCGTCGGCGACGGACAGCGCTTCGCGCAGGCGCTCGGACATTCCGTGGTGCCCTTCCGCCCCGGGCTCATCGGCGTGGAGACGTCCGACCCGCGCGTGGTGCGCCTCGCCGGACGCCGATTCGAGGACGGGAGCGCGAGGGTGATCGACGGCAGCGGACGCGTCCTCTTCGAGCACCGCGGCGAGGTCGACTGCGAGCGCTTCGGGCTCTCCGGCGCCGCCGTCTACAACGCCCAGAGATTCATCGAGCATTACCTGCGCGAGGCGCGGACATCGAGCCGCGAATCGCCGACGCTGGAAGTCGCGTTCGAGAGGAACGTCGTCGTGTGCCGGAATCCTCGCCCGCGTCCGCTGAAGGAGTCGATCGTCACCATCGGCGGAGTCGACGTCTCGGAGATCGATCCGCACACGATGCAGTCCAAGATCGTGCCGGGGCTCTACTTCGCAGGCGAGGTCATGGACATCGACGGCCCGACAGGCGGCTACAACCTCACGCTCGCCTTCGCCACCGCGCGCAAAGCCGTTGTAGCGGGGATATCCCGTCCCTGATTTATGGTATAATTTCTTCCATGAAGGTATGCTTCGAGACATTTGGCTGCAGGCTCAGCCGGGCGGAGGCGCTCGACCAGGAGGCCGAGTTCGCCGCGCGGGGATGGATTCGCACGGAGGGACATGCCGACGCTGATTTGATAGTCGTGCGCGGATGCTCCGTCACGCGACACGCCCAGCGGGACTGCGAAAGGCTCGTCGAGCACATAAAGCGGAAATATCCATTCAAGCGCCTTGTCGTCACAGGATGCCTCGCGGACAAGACGAAGCCCTTCGTCCTCAAGCAGCGCACGGACGGCGTTCCGCCGCCGGTCCCGACGCGCACCGCACGCGCGTACCTCAAGGTGCAGGACGGCTGCGCCGGGAAATGCGCATTCTGCATAGTCCCGAAATTCCGCGGCAAATCCGTCTCCGTGCCCTTCCTGGATGTCGTCGACAAGGCAAAGAGGTTCGTGGACGCCGGATACAGGGAGATCGTCGTAACCGGATGCAACCTCGCGCTCTACGCCTCGGACGGGAAGCGCCTTCCTGACCTCCTTGCGGCGCTTACGGACGTCGCGCCGCCGTCGCTCGGAGCGGGCGCGTGCAGAATCCGCCTCGGCTCGCTCGAACCCACTCCCGTCGCGCGTGAAGTCATCGACGTCATCGCGGAGAGGGAGAACGCCTGCCGTTTCCTCCACATCCCGATCCAGTCCGGCTCGAACAGAATCCTCTCGCTCATGTCTCGGCCGTATTCGATGAAGAACGTAAGCGAGATCGTCCACGCCGCTCGCGAGCGCGTCCCGGGCATAGCCCTCGGCTGCGACATGATGACCGGCTTCCCGGGCGAAGGCGATCTCGACTTCCTGTCGACCCAGGGGCTCATCTCACGCGCGCGCTTCGAGCGCGTGCACGTATTCCCCTTCTCCGAGCGCCCCGGAACCGCCGCCGCCGCGATGCCCGGCGCCGTCCCCGACGAGACGAGGCGCGCGCGGGCGCGCGAACTCGCCGCGATGGCCGACAAGCAGAGGTCCGCCGCGGCAAGGGGCTTCATCGGAAAAACCGTCGAGTTCGTCGTAGAGGACGAGAAGACGTGCTCTGGATGGACTTCGGAGTACTTCTGGTGCTCGTGTCCCCACTCCCATGCCGCGCGCAAGTCCATCGCGCGGGCAAAGGTCCGCTCCACCGACGGACACATGCTTATGGGGGAGATTTCGTAGGGTGGCAGGGGAAATCGTCAAGACGGAGGGCATCTGCCTCGCCATACACCCCTGGTCGACGACGAGCCACATCGTGCGCTGGCTCACGCCGGACGGACCCGTCTCCTGCCATGTGAAGGGAGCGGTGCGTCCGAAGAGCGCCTTCCTCGGACAGTACGACCTCAACTACACGTGCGAAGTGCTGTACTACGCCCGCGCCAGGGGCGAGCTCCACGCGCTCAGGGAATGCACCCCGCTCGACATGCGCGAAGGCCTCAGGGACGACTTCAGGGCGCTCGCGCTCGCCGGGTACATGCGCGCGCAGTGCTCCGCGCTCGCCCCGCACGGTCCGGACTGCGCGCAGTGGCACGCGCTCCTCGGCGGTGCGCTCGACGCCCTGTGCGAGCGCGCGGGAGGCCAGGCGGAGCTGCTGCGCGCACTCCTTGCGTTCGAGCTCGGAGTGCTCCGCCTCTCGGGCCTGTACCCCGAAATGGAGGCGGAATCCGGCGCTTTTGCGCTCCGCGGCGAGCGTTCGCTGCCTGTTTCGGCGCATGTCGCACGCTGCCTGAGGCGTCCGCTCGCCGAAAAAAATATTCAGATTCTAGTAGACGCGGCAAGGGCAATTGGTGTATTCTATACATTCCACCTGGATTCTGCCCCGGAAATCCGGCGCAGCGTGCTCAGG
>JAEEOY010000124.1 GCA_016284515.1 Kiritimatiellia bacterium
CGACGCTTTGCGGAGGGAATGGGCGTGGACGAGCCAGACATTGCCGAATGGGACGAGCTGGGCAACGGCTCGTTCTACTTCACGGACCAGCTCGCCCTTTTTGAAGCGTTCAAGGGGCGTGACATATATCCTATGATGGAGGATTACCTTCATGGAAAACCGCTTGCGGGCATGGGTGACATGAAGGCTGCGTCCAATCGCCTGGAGAAATGGATAGACGAGCACCATGATAAGCGGATTTCTCTTTTCGTGACGCATGATCTGTACACGGCGGCGTTTCTGACAGCCCGTAATGCCGCTGAATTCACGGCTTCGCTATGGATCGGATTTCTTGACTCTGCCGCAATCATCAAATACCCCAACGGTTCACGCCGTTATGAATATATCAAATGGAGAATGAAGGGCCAGCTTATTGATACAGGTACGCCAAGCGAAGCTCGGCAGAACTAATAGCGGAAGGAGCTACATCGTAAAGAAATCGACGTACGATTAGGACATACCCGCCGAACGCAGTGAGGGCCGAGCGAAGCGAGGGGATAGCCCGAAGGGCCGAGCAAGCCGTGCAAAGATGCACCTCAGAAAGGCGAAGTCCTTTCGGAGGGGACCTCGCCGAAGGCGACCCGAAGGGCGCGCAAGCGGGTGCGTGACCGATGTGCGGGAGTCTTGCCCGACGAAGAAGTAAGCCGTAACGCAAGTGAACACTCTACGTATGGCCTCGTTAAATCACTTCCGCGTGGTCAGCGTCTCTGTATGCGTGAGACCAACACCTCCGCACCGACTCGATTTAGGAATGAAGAGGGACGGACCCCACGGAACGCGCGTTTTACAGGGCTTCCCGCGATCTCAACCCGTTGAATGACCTCTGAATCGGGTCGAAACCCCGCGGAGCGGCTGTTTCCGGTCGGGCGCACGGGGTGGCGTTGCTGGAGGATGAAAACTCGCGCTATCGCGCGGGGGAGAGAAGTCGTGAGACATGAATGCCGAACGCATAGAGCGGAATGTCCTTTACGTTCTCTCCGTCATGATATGGCTGGAGTGACGTGCGGATTGCGTATGGCGGATTGAAAAGTTCCCTGTACACCCTGAGGCTCTTCGCCTTGGTGTTGATTCCCGCCTTTGCTTCTATGGGGAATACTTCTTTTTCGCCTTGAATGACGAATTCGACCTCGGCATTTCCGGAGTCGGACGTCCAGTAGCTGGGCTCTATTCCGTTGGCGGCAAGTTCCTGAAGGACAAATTGCTCGGCAAGGGCGCCTTTGAAATTCGTGAAAAGGGTGTTGCCGTCGAGAAGCATGGAAGACGACGTGCCTGACATCGCGCCAAGAAGTCCGACATCGTGCATATAGAGCTTGAAGGCGGAGAAGTCGTGGTACGAGGAGAGCGGAAGCCGCGGCGGAGAGGCGCGAAACACCTGATTGACCATCCCGGCGTCGTCGAGCCAGTTGAGCGCCTTTTCGTATTCGCGCGCCCGCGCTCCGCTTTTGAGGGCGGTATAGATGAATTTCTTGTTTTCCTTCGCAAGCTGGGCTGGGATGTTCTTCCAGAGAAGCCTGATCTTCGGAAGAAGCTCCGGTGGGGCATGCTTGACGAAATCGGCGTCGTAGGCGGCAAGTATCTCATCCTGAGTCGTGCGAACTGCCGTGTAGTCGCTCGTCTCTACAAAGTCCGCGACGGCCTCCGGCATCCCGCCAACGAAGAGGTATTTGCGCAGGAGGGTTTTGAAGTCTTCTTGAAGCGTTTCAACCAGTTTCCAGTCGCCGTTCTCAAGCGCTTTGAGTCTGAAGGGATTGTCGACTGCGCGGAGGAATTCGGAAAAGGACATAGGGTGGACGTCGAGGAAACTGACCTTTCCGACAGGGAAGGATCCTTGAGCTTTGTGTTCCTTGCGTTCGCGAGCGTTGTCGGATTTGCCCACGGCCAACCCAAGAAGCGACCCTGCGACGATGATGGCCAGCTCCGGCATTTCCTGGTTGAAGTATTTGAGGGCGTTGAGCGCCTTGTGGGACTCCTGTATCTCGTCTATGAGGAGCAGGGTCTTCCCGGGGACAATTTGTTTGCCCGTGGCGGCCTGGATGAGGTCAATCATCGTCTTGGGGTCAATGTTCGATTCGTCGATCCTTGCTCGCAGAAGATCGTCCCTCTGCAAATCGACCTTGACATGCGAGTCGGGGTAGAATTCGCTTGCAAACTTATCCATAAGCCAGGTCTTTCCGACCTGCCGCGCCCCCATGAGTATGAGCGGCTTGCGCTTGGTGCTCAAGTTCCAGTCGATGATTTTCTGAAAGACGTCTCTTTGCATTATTTTGCCTCCGCAGCACATTATATCACATTTCAATCTCGTTTTTCCATCGGAAAATGTGACTGTGCGCCACATTTTTCCATCGGAAAATGTGATTAGTTAAGCCATTTTAGCCTCCACTTTCCCGCTTTCCGTCGGGAGGTAGCCCCTGAGTCGAAATTTCAGGGAGGAAATTGCGGGGATAGACCCTTTTGATGGTTTTGGACGGGAAGTCGCATGATTTGACAAGATGTCGTAATGAGATCTGGGGCGGCATCCCACGGAGTTCTTTCTTTGCGACCTTTGTGTTCTTTGCGGCTAAAACACCAGAGTCGATTAGGGTTGTTTAGCGTCAAGTAGGGCGACGCTTTCTACACGATCTACACGGCTATAATCTGTGTGGGGCTGCGAAGCGGCTGTTTCCGGGCGGACGTTGAAACAGGCGCGGTAGATTTGCCGCGCCCACGTTTTGTTGTGGTTGTGGTTGTGGTTGAGTCGGATTTGGAGAATCACGAATATGGATGGTTGTGTCGAAATCGCTCTTGGATTCGACACGAAGGATGGTTGTGATTGGTTCGCGGTTGGCTCGCGGTTGCGTGGCGGTTGGTTGTGTCCGTGTCGGGTTAGGAAATGGTTGAATTAGCGTTGATGTTGCCGAAGGGCGGGTGAATGTCTACACTGCCACCTCTATCTCAAGCCGTAATCCTAAGATTGCACTTTTTACCTGCGGCCGCGCTTTACGCGGGCGAGGGCCGCGGCCGTCGTGTTGACGGGCGGCGCATCTGCGGGCCTTGCACTCGATTGGCGCGCCGCGGCGGAAAGGACAAGCTTATTTTTAATTTTCATGCGACCATTATACGCAATCACCCGCTGATTCATCAATAGTCCATTCGGTTTACGGCAAAATAACAGCGTCGCTGAATGCAAACGCCGCCGCGGGAGGAGCTTTGTCGTTCTACTTATCGTCTGCGGCGGGCCGGCGGACGGTGCATCATGGACGCCGCGCACATTCGATGAAGACGCGGCGATGGCGTGAGCGCCTACCATAATGGAATGCGTCACCTGCCAGTGGCGGCAAGCGTCCGCACGAATCCATCGGCGCGGGCGATCTTGATCTTCTCGCGCGTTCCGCCCGCGAAGGATAGGTCGATCTCTGTCTCGACGTCTTCAGCCGCAACGCCCGCGACATACCACGTCTTCCCGCTGCGACGCGCGATGACGGCGAACTTCCCGGGATAGCCCGCGACGTAGCGCGTCTCGTCCCAGACGGTCGGAACCTTCTTCATGAACTCAATGCTCTCGCGCGGCGCATCCGTCAGGTTGTTGGGCGTGAGCGCGAAGTTCTGCACCGGATTCTGGTATGTGACGGCAGTTGCGAGCTCGAAGCCGTCCGTCGTAATCCTCTTCACGCCCGACTTGTTGTCCGCGCGCAGGAACTTGTTAAGGAACACCGGACCATACTCCGCGATCGCGAAGGCGTTGCGGCAGAACGGATGCGTCGCCG
>JAEEOY010000017.1 GCA_016284515.1 Kiritimatiellia bacterium
GATTCTTGCCGCGGATGAAGAACGGCACAACCTTCTCAACTGTATTGGAGACCTGCATCCTTAGATCGAGGCGCCCTCCGATGATCTCGTTGGTGAGCGCAGCCTTGATGTCGAAGCTCCCGGAGCCATTTATGGTTGCTACCATTGCGGCGTCCCAGTGAAGTTTGGCGTTGTAAAGTCTTCCTCCGCAAGTTGATCAAGCTGCGCCTGAACCTCCAGGAGGTATCTCCGTTCATGAAATGAAGTGTCTGCGCGTTCGAGTTTGTTTGATACATACGCCGCGCGCTCGTGGCTATGCTTGTACCCAGGAACCGCGACTGCTGCTAGAGTGTCGACGTGCGGGATCCAATACCGCGCCTGCCATGTGAGAGGGTTGAACGTCGCTGCCGCATTCTCGACAACCGAACTGGTTGCGCTGTCGCATCCGTTGGTGTAAACATAATTATAGCGATAAATAGCAGCGCTCACTCTACTATGTGCAAATGAGTTTGCATTTGTGAAAACCACGCATAAATACCTTGTTCTTTCATCAGTCATACCCAAAGCCGCCAATATAGATCTAAATGCATCTGATCGGTACATTGAATTCGTTTCCGCCCCCGCGGCCCCGATAGCCTCCATCGCTGGTATGTTGTTCGTGGAGGCAAGCGCATTTTGGCAGAGAAAAAACATATTGTCGACAATCCCTTCGTCCCATTCCCATGTCGTAGTCCACTTGTTAGTGGAAGCCATTTGAGCAGCACATCGACGCTGGAGGCAGACCGGGAACGCCTCGCATATCTCGTCATCCGTGTAGGCCACGCCCTGCGGAAGATGCATGCGAAACCGCCCCAGGCAACCAGCCCTGGTTGTCAGTGCATACGCCCATTCGGTGTAGTTCGTTGGCACTTTCGCCGGATCCGTCCAGACTCCCATCCCGCCTGTTGGGCTCTCCCTGAAAGTAGCCTCGAACGCCGCGTCAAGCGTCGAAAGATCACTCTCTGTCAGGGCATGCAGCGCAAGCACCAGAGCGAGAACCGCCGCCTCAAATAAAACGTACTTCATGGTCAATGTCGTTCCTCCTTTAATAGTCCCAAAATCCCCTGTTGTTCTTGTCACTGTATGCAGAATCTATGATATGCCTGCCGACCGGTCTGACTTCAACTTCAGTAGAAGCATCCGACTGAACATTGCAAAGCACGGAATAAAACGACATAATGCCGCCCGAAGATATGTCGACTCTTTGAACGCCAGAGTAGACCTGCCCCAGCATCAGACATCTTTCCACAATGGCATTTGCCGTAATGTCCGGCCTGTAAGACCAAAGCGCATACCCAGATCTTCCACGATCTCGAATGTCCGCAAGCATTCCGCTGTCCACATCGCATGAAAGGCGGAGCACCACATTATCATTGACTGCCTTGATTTCCGAATAGAGATCCAATTGCTTTAGCGAATGCCCAAGTTCATGCGCCAAAGTCTCTATCAATGCCTTATTCGATATGAAAGTCCCACTCTGCGTTGTTACCCCAAGTGGATTGTGGCGAAGCCCCATTAGGTCAATCCACTCAATATTCCCGCAAAAGTAAAGCTCTACGCCATCGCACCATTGACGACCGGTAACGTTGTTATGGTGATTCAATACCTCTTGCCATAGCTCATTTACGTCTTCTTTACCACCGCGCAGGACATCGACACTGTCAAATCCTGCATAGTTAATTGATTGTCCAATTTCAAACTGAATACCAACTTGTCTGTAGAGTTTGTTAGCATGTTCAAGCCGCGCATTGACAAATCCCTCCGTGCAGGCTGCTCCCCCTGTATGCTCGTTCCTCAGTATGTACGGATACACCTTCACAGTCCGCATCGCGAGAGAATTGACGATGAAGGTCGGCTGCGCCGACGGACAGTCGCCGAAGCGCGCGACGACGCGTATCTCGTCCGCAGGTGCAGTCGCCGCAACCTCGACCTCCCAGCCCGTGTCCTGCCCGACGATCTGGGCACCGCTCCCTTCGACCTCCCACTTCACCTTTGACGGGGGGAGCGCCCCCGATGCATCCGACACTCGGAAGAAAGCCCGCTCGCCAATTACGACGCTTGCCGGGTTCACCACCCACCAGTCGTCCCCGATCGTCTTCTTTTCTGCGCAGATTGGTTCGGCAACGGGGCGGCACACCGTCACGGCGAACTGCACCGACGTCACCTCAGCTCCGTTCGGACCGCGCGCAACGGCGCGAAGGACCACGTCGCCCTCGGACGACGACTTCGCGATTCCCTCCATGAATATGGTCCCGCCCCCGGGTCCGAACGAGACCGGCCTGTTCACTGCGGACGTCTTGCTCGAGTCGCTCCAGAACCGCACCTTGTTGGATCCGCTCACCGTCGTCAGGCTAATTGATTCGACGGCATCTTCCCCGATGTACGAGACTGAGACCGGCACAAGCTCGTCGTCCGCGAACCCCCGCTCTGACGCTGTCAGGTCGGGGACGGCGTTTTCGTTGTCGCTGTCGTCGTTCAGGAACAGGACCGACGGGCAGACTGCGCCGATCCAGCCGGATGACATATAGTCGAACGCCACGATCGTCACATGTCCCGTGGCCGTATAGTCTACCGACGTCGCCTCCACCTCTATGCGGCTATTTCGGGATATCCCCATGGCGTAGGTGGACGCGGAATCAGCGGCACCGAACGTCGCGTCGCCCGACGTGTCGCGCCATGTGTACTCGACGGGGACCGGAAGGTCCACGAACGCGGACAGCGTGACCGGACCGTCGATTCGGTCGCCTACGATTACGATTCTTTCAGGAGTCACGACAAGTTCAGGCTTGAGCCGGACGATGTACTCGCTCCGCGGCGACACGACGGTCACCGCGAGGTCTTCGTACCCAACCGCGCGGAACACCGGTTCAGCGCCCAATGACGGCTGGAACAATATGTGAATGTCCTTGTTCTTCTCCTCGAGAAAAGATAGCGCACTCCCAGGCTCGGCCACGATGCGAAGTCCTCCGACGGCGACGAGAACGGGAGCCGACCTGGCAAGAGGCAGCTCCACGGCAAGTTCAAAGAGTCCGTTCGTCACGTCCGGACTCCCGAGACGCGCAACCCAGTTGGTGTACCCTTCTGCGATTATCTCCGCCGCGTTGGTAAACGATTCCGCAACCCATTCCTCGCACTGTCCGAGGAAGCTCCCCCCATTGAGCGCCGGGAAGGGATCAAGAGAATCGACAAGCCCGTCTCCGTCCGTGTCCGAAAGGTTCGGGTCAGTGTTGCGCC
>JAEEOY010000018.1 GCA_016284515.1 Kiritimatiellia bacterium
GATTCTTGCCGCGGATGAAGAACGGCACAACCTTCTCAACTGTATTGGAGACCTGCATCCTTAGATCGAGGCGCCCTCCGATGATCTCGTTGGTGAGCGCAGCCTTGATGTCGAAGCTCCCGGAGCCTGACGTCGTCGCCTCGACCAGCTCGCGGTCGTCCAGCGCGCCTCGCTCGGACCTCTCGCTCGTCAGCGATCCGCCCCACTTCGTCTTCATCCACTGGGGAAGAGCGAGCACGCGCGCAGTCAGCTCCGCCGCCTCTGGCAACCCCGTCACGTACGCCACTCCCTCCCCGACGATGACGGCGTTCGTACCCCCGAGCGCGGAGTCCGTCGTTCCCCCCGCGCCGGTTGTGCGCGGATGATTCGCCTGGATCACCGACAGCGGGAACACGCCCACGGAGAGAGCGCTCGGACGCTTCGCGTCTCCGACGTTCTGCGCGCGGGCGAGAACACGGAGCGAAATCGGAGCGTTCGTCGGGGCGGAGACAAACGCTCCATCGAGGAAGACGGCCGGCGCGGCATCGTTGACTTCGTCTTCTCCGGCAGCCGCGGCCGCGAATTCGGCGTGCAGAGAGTTGACGCGCCGAGACGACGAAATGACTGAGGTCGCACCTCCGGTTGTGACGTTCCAGTACACCACGTCGTTGTAGCGCGACCTATCGCCTGTCCAGTCCGGATACTCCGAGCTCAGCGCAAACGCTCCGACATAGCAGGTTCTCCCGGCGGGTATCGCGACTGTGTTCGTAACCGTCTTCGGCTCGCCCGCGGCCAGGTCTCCCACCGCCGTGCACCATGTCGTGCGGAGCGTGTCGGGATGAATCGCCGTGCCGGTCACCATGACTCCGTTCTCCCATCCGAGCGAAGCGTCTTCACGCGCCTCCGGACCTGGCGGAAGTCCGCCGATCAAGCCAGTAACGCCTACAGTGCCGGTTGCGCTGTGCGTCCCGTCCGTGGCGACCACGGAAATGACGGTGGCGTCCGGCGCGGAAACAATCGTCGCCACGTTCGTCTGCGCATCGGCAAATTCGGCCGTGCCGCCCTGGTCGACCCACGTAAACGACGCGGAGGCGACGTTCCACGCCGCCGTCAGCTCCGCGCCTTCCGCCGCATCGAGGCCGACTTCTGGTGGATCGACCATTACGAGGGGCTCGACAGACAGCGAACCGGCGACGCCCGGAGACGGCGCGGCGAATGCGCCGCGGAAGGAGACGCCTTCGCCGTCGAACCCGTCGTCAATCGTCCATCCGGCCTCAAGCGGAGCCGAGACACATATTCCGTATTCCTCGAAGACCTCAAGCGGAAACACGAGTTCGCACGGGGCGTCGACCATGACCTCGTAGCCACCGACGGAGAGATACGTCGCGGTAACAGGCATGTTTGTGACCGATACGCTCAGCTTGTAGAGCCCGTTCGCAAGGCAAACGCCCACCTGCGCGTCGACCCACTGCGGATAGCCTACGGAAAGAATCTCAGCCGCGTTGGTGAACGTCGCCTGCACCCAGGCAGCGGACTGGCCGTGGAAGTCGCCGCCATATACCGCAGGCTCAAGGTCGAGAGAATCGACTAGTCCATCTCCGTCTGCGTCGAAGGAAGAGACAAGAGAATATCCGTCGGGGATTCCGTCTCCGTCCGTGTCCGAAAGGTTCGGGTCAGTGTTGCGCCCTAGCACGTACTTCACCGTCGTCCGCGGACGAAGCGCGCCGGGCGGACAGGGAACGACGTAGAGTTCGGAAGCGTCGAGCGCGGACTGCATCGATGGGCACTGCACGCCGAGGTCCATACCGAGCGCGGCGAAGGCATCGTCAACTTCAAGATAGCTCACGTAGACCGTGTTCGTCTCGTTGAAAGGGACTATCACCTCGTACGTGACGGAGCGCTCGCCGTTCACCCCAGGGACGCTCGCCGTCTGCGATTCCACCATGTAGACGGCATAGCTCGTCCCGTTCGTCTCCACGATCCCTGCACACCGCACGCCCGAGGAGTGCATGTCGTAATTCACGGCGGCGACGACTGTCGCCCCTCCGGACCTCGGGTCGAACCTCAGGTCGCCGTTCGCGTCCCAGAATCCGTCCGACGGCTCTACGCCCGCACTGTCGCGCGCGATAATCACAAAGCCGTTCTCGTACACGTCGAACTCGTTGCAGTCAACGCCAAGCATCGACATCGGATACTCGTCCATTAGCCAGAAGAAGTCGAAGGAAGCGGAAAGCGCGCGGTAATGAGTCACGTTCTGCAGACCGTTCGACACGTCGAGCCACAGGAAATCCTCGCCCGTGAGCACGGTTGCGCATCCCAGCTCCTCGCCGTCCGTGAGGAGGTCGCCGTCGGTGTCGGCAAGGTCGGGGTCGAGTCCGAGCGCGACCTCGCGCTGCGCCACGACGCCGTCCGCGTCGGAATCGTCGTCGGCGAGGAATCCCCTCGCGTCGAAGAACGCAGCATTGTTCGTCACTATCGTCGGATCGGTTATGGTCCACGCACAGTTCGTCTCGCCGGAGACGTCTGTGCGCAAGTCGATCCGCGCCCAGTCGTTCGACTCAATCCATCTGGAATAATACAGCCCGATTGCGCTGAACACATATTCGGGTGTCCACGCCGAGGCGAGGTCAACGCGGTTCGTCTCCATCCCGACCATGTTGAAGGCGAACGCCGGCGAGTCGTTCGTCGCGTCGCCGCTGCGCGTGCCTCCAGTGAGGAGCGAACCCAGTGCGGCGCGCTCGGCCTCGGCGGCGGCGAGCTCCGCGCGGAGGCGCTCCTTCTCCTCTCGCGTCGGGACGCCGCCGTTGGGCGTCGTCGCGAATATGCCCAAGCCGAGAAGCAGAAAGGCGAACAAAGCAGGCACCGCGAGCCGCGCAAGCCTGCGCAGCCCCGTGACTAGCGGAGCGGCAAGTGCCATGCCGCACATCACCAGCAACGTCCAGCGCCCGAACGACATCCAGTCGAAGGCATGCGCGTCCCCCGCCGACGCGAACGCCGTCGCTGCAAAGGCCATGCACAGAACTGTCGCGAAATGTTTCATCTGCTTATGCAGATATTATACCATTTCGCGCGGCACATTTGCCGCGCCACAAGGAGACACTGCGAGAAGTGACACTCCACTAATCCACGATAAACACAAAACCCATTACACCAAACGAAACAACCGAATCCTCAATTTTGCCAACTGAGCATATACAGAAGTTGACTCTCATCGTGGCTGAAGCAGCAACATCTCCCGCTACATATTGCAAACCGAAAAGCTTCCCAATGTCTGCGATAAAACCCGACTCATGAGAAGCCTGACT
This sequence comes from Kiritimatiellia bacterium, assembly GCA_016284515.1. Classification (GTDB taxonomy): domain Bacteria; phylum Verrucomicrobiota; class Kiritimatiellia; order RFP12; family UBA1067; genus UBA1067. The sequence goes on from JAEEOY010000018.1 coordinate 3,285, forward strand.
TACCACATATTCGCGGACACGTTCCCGATGGCTCTCAAGGGATGGATTGGTCAATGCCATAACAACAATGGCTGTAATTGCAACATACAATTTCTTCATTGAACACTTCCTTTGTTCTATCTTCGCATCGCACTGCGCAATGTAGGTCATCTTGCTGATTGGACTGGCAAGAGATACTCCACCGCAATGCGAATCAGGCCGTCCGTTTCGTCTTCTGTCTCTATTGTCTGTAATGCGACAGGAATCGGCGTCTCAAAGTTTAAAGCTTTCAGATTACATAAAATTCATCTGCCCGCTTGTTTAGCGCAGCCTTGCGATACCATTCCAAAGCGGCGCCCTTGTCTTTCTCAACACCAACACCTTCCGCATAACAATAACCAAGCATTAATTGTGCGGCAGCATCTCCTTGCTCAGCCGCCATACGATAAAACTTTACAGCCTTCGTTTTATCCTCCGCTTCACCCCCTTCTCCGTAATAACAACAATCGCCATGCTTTCGGTTCAGCTTGCCCAACTGAAGCAAAAAACGCAACTGCTCTCTCCCTTTCTTGTACCATTTACTACCCTCTTCCTTGTTCATCTCAACGCCAACTCCTTCTATGTAGCAATCACCAAGTTTTATACACGCGTCCTCATTTCCATTCTCAGCCGCTTTTCGATACCATTTCACCGCCTCTGTCTTGTCCACCGGAACGCCATCTCCTTGACTATAGCACTCGCCAAGCGCTAATTGCGCATAAACGTTTCCGCCGCGCGCCGCCATCCGAAACCATTTTACGGCCTCCTTTTTGTCTTCGGCGCTACCTTTGCGATAGCAGTTGCCAAGATTGAGTTGTTCATAGTATCCATACGCACTCCCATGTTCAGCCTCTTTTCGCCGCTGGTCAGCAGATTTTCGCCACCACCTCTCAGCCTCTCCTCTGTCTTTGGCGACACCGTTTCCTTCATTGTAGCAATCGCCAAGTGTTTCTTGCGCTTTCGCATTTCCCTGTTCCGCCGCCTCACGCAATAGTCTCACCGCTTCTACATTATCCTCAGGCGTACCTCTGCTCAGATATAAAATACCAAGGCTTGTTTTAGCCTCTACATGCCCATTCACCGCCGCCTTTCGATACCACATCATTGATTTGTCGAAATATTCCTGACTGAAATCTTTCTCTAAATACTTGAAGTTGTATTCCTGACCAAGCATATACTGCGCCTCGACATCCCCAGCTTCAGCTCTCTTTCGCAGTCTATAATCACATAACCACGACCTGACAACAACTATCAAGATAACCAAAGGTATAGAAATACAAAGTATACCCGATATCAACTGCGACGAACTAATTCTTTGAATGCCCTCCAGAAACAACAACGGTAATGCAACAAAACCCAATACACCAGACAACACAGAAAACAATACCTCAAACACTTTTATTACAGGTCGAAAAACATCATAAAACTTGTCTCGAACAAAACAAAACATGTCTTCAATAAAGCAAAATACATCTCTAATCGTTTTCACTTTTTTCATCTCTATTTTCCTTTCCCCTATCAATATTGTGCAAGATAAAACGCAGACGCAACTCCTGCGCAAAACCGCCGCGGAGACCGCCTCGCATGCATAAAAAAGAGCGCACGTCTCGTTCATGCACTCTGGATAGCCCTACCACAGGCCGATACAAATGCAGAAGAGACAATGCGCCCAGCTGGACGCATCATCACTTACATGCCGTTTGTATCTTGGTCAATAGTGGTAGTATTTTCCAGAACGACGTGTAGCGTTGATGCTACATTGATTAAGCGCCCGGCGAGGATGCGGCGTACGCGGAGCGTCCGCCCTACCGATGCGGGCCGCTCGGTGATCGGCCCCTACCGATGGGTTCCGACGATTGCGCCCTACCGGTGTGGTGCGGCGGACCGCGAACCACCCTTCCCGTTTTCCGGACTATGACCCCACGTCGCGCAGTGCGCCTCGCGAGATAGGAGTATTATATCAAATTTTCACCCAAGCAAACGGCTGGGATGTGAATCTTATCATGCCCGGAGTAAATTCAATGCGGCTTGAAAACGCGAAGCACAAGGCGGAACGTTAGTGAAGCCCTTTTTCAGCCATCGGAGTTGAATCTGAAACCACGAAAGCAAAGGAAGGCGCATGTGACGAAAGAAAAGTCCTCCCAAGCTGCATAGCGGATACCTCCCGAGGTACAAGGTAGGTACCTCGCGAGGTGGACATGGGGTACCTCGCGCGGTGCATGGTGTGTACCTCGCGAGCTGATTTCAGGAATCGGGGAAGAGCTTTGAGAGTATCTGCTCGGCGGGGGTGTACGACTTCTTCTCGTTGTTGCACTCCTTGCAGCAGGGGACGCAGTTGCCGCGAGTGGACCTTCCGCCGCGGGAGACGGGTATGACGTGGTCGAGCGTGAGGTTCTCCGCACCGACCTGCCTGTGGCAGTAGTGGCACACGCCCTTCGCTATCTGCGCACGCCACCAGTCCGTCTTCCTCAGCTCTCGCGCCTTCTCGCGCTCGCGCCTTACGTGCGCGGGATCGGGATTCAAATCTAGCCAGTCTTCCATATGCGATATTATAGCCTACTTGAGGCGGAAGGTCAACGTGAGGCGGGCGGTGGAGGCGACGGACCTCGAGCCGGACTTCGCGGGCGTGAAGCGCGCGGCCTTCGCGGCGCGCACCGCCGCCTCGTCGAGCTCGGAGAATCCGCACGACGAAACGACCTCCACCCGCTCCACGGCCCCCGACTCTCCGACGCGTATCTCAAGAACGACGTCGCCCTGCTCGCCGCGCTGGCGAGCGCCCTTCGGATACTCCGGACGAATCGCCTTGCGCGGCTTCGGAGGAGCGTCAACCTTCGCCTGCTTCGGCGCGACGGCAGGCGCGGGCGGCGCAGGCGGAGGCTCCGCCTCGCGCGGCTTCTCGACATCCTTCGGCTTCTCCTCGGGCGGAACCTCCGGCGTCTCCATCCGCTCGTGCTCCAGCTCTGGTTCAGGAATGCTCGGCGCGTCGGGGTCCGGCGGAGGCGGCTCGTCCGGCATCGCCGCTTCCGGCGGCTTCTCCTCCGGCGGCACCGGAGGCTCCAGCGGAGGCGGCGCGGGCAATGCCGGCGCAACGGACGCGGTCGCGTCATCCTCCTCTGCGAACGAAAGCTCGACGCTTGAAAGATCAAGGGTCGCGAGCGTCGTCGGACCAGGAGCGTACTTGATATAGGCGACGAGTCCCGCGGCCAGCACGGCGTGCAGCCCTATCGAGACCCCCATCGCCGTGGAAAACCTCATTCCCCGTTCCCCGCTCCACGCTCCCCGCTCACCTGGAAGCTCGCCTTTTCGACGCCCGCCGCCTTGAGCGCGGAGAGAAGCTCGATTCCCACGCCGAGGGAGGACCTGCGGTCTCCGGAGATGAGCACGGGGAGGTTCATCTTGACCCTGTTAAGCTCCCTCACGCGCGAGATGACCTCTTCGCGCGAGAGCGGCATTCCGTTCAGCTGCATCGTGTCGTCCGCCTTGATCGTCACCACGATGCGCTCGCCCTTCTCGTCCGCCCCCGCCGCGTTCGGGAGGTCCACCTTGAGCCCCTTGTGGACCGCCATGTCGAAGATGCAGTAGATGAAGAAGACGAGCACGAGGAACATGACGTCCATCAAAGACGTCATCTCGAGCCTCGCTCCTCTTCTGCGCTTCCTGCCCATCGCCAACCTTCAATCTTCGACTTTCTCTTCAATCACGTTGTACGGGAAGAGGAGGATTAGCGAAGCGATGAGGCCCGCGGCCGTCGTGATGAGAGCCTCGCCGATGCCAGCCGTCGCGGACATGGGGTTCGCCACTCCGTCCGCGCCGTTGAGCGCGCCGAACGTCTGCATGATTCCCGTGACCGTGCCGAGGATGCCGAGCATCGGCTCCGCGGTGATGATCGTCGAGACGACGACGAGGCCCTTCGGGTCCCTGCGGCCCGCGCGTATCTCGAACGCCTTCCAGACGAGTATGGCGAGACCGACGACGGACAGCGCAAGGATCGGCCACATGACCGGTCCGCCCTTCAAGAACAGCTCCAACAGTGTTTTCATCGCTTTTTGCAGGATTACGTCTTACAAGTCCTTAAACGCCGTCGAGCCGCACCAGGTTCAGCGTGATGTCGAGCACGTTGCGTCCGCCCTCGCGCCGATAGGCGAGGCGCGAGGACATTTTCTTGACCATGAGGATGCCTAGCCCGCCTATCGGACGCGCCTCGGCCGGGAGGGAGACGTCTGGATCCACGTGCGCGATCGGATCGTACTCCGCGCCGTCGTCCGCGAAGGTCATCTTCACCGCATCCCGTCCACATTCGACCTCGAACGTGAAGTTCGTCGCGCCGGAGTGCTTGACGATGTTGGATGCGATCTCGTCGAGTATGATGTGCATCTTCGCCGACAGGAGCGCGAGAGCGTCGTCCTTCTCCACGACCTCGTCGAGGAACGCGCTTGCAGAGGCGACGCCTTCCTTCGTGGACGGGAAGTCGCGCGCGAAGCGTTGCGGGTCCGCGTCCCGCCTTCCGGTGCCGTTGTAGCGCACGATGAGCTGCGTGCAGTCGTCCGACTGCTCCACCATCCCACCATGCGCGATGACGGCGTGGAACACGGCGCCCAGCAGCGGCGACGCGCCGTGGTCAAGCGCGGACACGCCTTCCGAAAGCAGCGTCGAGAGCGAGAACTTGAGCCGATTCTCGCCGAAGAGCTCGCCGTGCTCGTCCGACTGCTCGGTTATTCCGTCCGTGTAGAGGTAGAGCATGTCGCCCGGGCGGAGCTTCATCTCGTGCGACCTGTACTTGAGGCCCCCCATGGCGCCGAGCATCATGCCGGACCTTTCCCGGGCGAACTCCGGCTCCCCGCCGAAGGGCAGCCTGACAGGCGGATTGTGCCCCGCGTTGACGAATGTTACGACGCCGGTCTCGAGATTGAGCTCCCCGAGCCAGGCCGTCACGAACATGTTCGCGTCGTTGTCGTGGCTCAGCGCCTCATTGACCTTCTCCACCACCTCGGCAAGCGGAAGGCCCGTCTGCGAGATCCCCTTGATCGTCGCCTTTGCGCGCATCATGTAGAGCGCCGCGGGAACGCCCTTACCGCTGACGTCGGCGATCATGAACATGAACCTGTCGCTGCCGGAGAGGTAGAAGTCGTAGAAGTCGCCGCCTATGTCGCGCGCCGCCTGCATGGTGGCAAACACGTCCATTCGCGATTCGTCCGGGAACGGAGGGAACACGCGGGGGATGGCGCTTTCCTGGATGTTCTTGGCCATCTCCATCTCGTTCCTCCGCTGCGCGGCGAGCTGGTCGCGCACGTAGCGCGCGATGACGAGTCCGACGAGGATGGACGCAAGCACGAGCGCCATGCCGTTCAGGAACGCCGAAGTCGCGACGAGGACGCGCCGCTCGACGACCGCAGTGTTCTTCGGGATGACGACATAGACGGGAAAGCCCTCGAGGATGCGCTTCTCCCAGTAGCTGTCCTTGCCGGGGTCGCGCCACTGTCCGCCCTCCTGCCCCGCCTGGGGATGGGATATGATCGTGCCGTTGTCCGTCGTTATGAAGATACCGCCCTCGTCTCCGCTAACGTGCCAGCCGTGCGTCAGGCCAGTGAGGGCGGAGCGCGCGAGGTTGCGGACCGACTTCTCCCCGCCGCCGACCTGGACGAACCCGCCCTCGGGCATCCACACTGCGACATACTTGATCATCTCGCCGCGAAGCGAGTTCGGAAGAAGCGGCTGCGAAAGCTCGAAGCCTTCGGTCAAGAGCGACGCGAACTCGTGCGCCTGCCCCTCCGCCGTGGCGAAGTTGAGCGCGCCGACTTCGTCGCGCCGCGCGCTGTGCGACAGCATCCCGTCCGCGTCTGCTATGCATATCTCGTCAACGCCCAGCTCGTCCGCAAGCGCGCGCAGCCTCCGGCTCGACTCGTCCGGATCGTTCCACCACGGCTGCTCCTGCATCTCGTAGACCTTGTCGCGCACCACCATCGCCTGGCGGAACATGCGCGCGTCAACCCGCTCGCGTATATCGACGGCAACGTCGCTGAACACGTTGTCGATCAGGCGGAAGATATCCCGCCTCGTAAGCCTCTCGTGCAGCATCCAGGTGAGCGCCATGGACGCCGCGAACGCGATGGCGACGGCACCGACGAGACGGATCGCAAGCCTGCGCTGAGACTGCTTTGTCATTTCTTCCGCCTCCTCCTTGCCCTCGACGTTATCGCCGCGTCAAGCGCCTTCCTGGGGCGGTCGTTCCCCTTTCG
>JAEEOY010000125.1 GCA_016284515.1 Kiritimatiellia bacterium
TAAATACCCGGGCGTGAGGCTTCTGCTCGGCGGAGGCTACGTGTCGACGGAGCTTAGGGACATGAAGGATGAACGGCCGAGGAGATATTTCGACGAGTTCCTTCTCGACGAGGGGTACGCCGCGATGGCGAGGTTGCTCGGCGGAAGGTGCCGCGAAGAGGACGTGCCGCCGTTCGTGAGGCCTTCGTACGAGGGGATCGACTGGGGCGAGTATTTCGACGTCGTCGAGACGGACAACTTCGTGACGAGCCTGTGGAGCGCGGGGAAGTGGGTGAAGCTCGTGATGGCGCGCGGATGCTACTGGCACAAGTGCGCGTTCTGCGACGTGAAGCTTCCGTACATCGGCTGCTTCAGGATGCCGAAGGCCTCCGAGATCGCCGACTGCCTCGAGGAGTTCTTCCCGAGCCACGTTATTTCCGGCGTCCACTTCGTCGATGAGGCGATGCCTCCCGCGCTCGTGTCGGCGCTATGCGACGAGATACTGAGAAGGGGAATCGATGTCGAGTGGTGGGGGAACGTCCGCTTCGACGCGGCGTTCACGCCTGCGCTCGCGAAGAAGATGGCGAAGGCGGGGTGCATCGCGGTGACGGGCGGGCTCGAGTGCGCGAACGACAGGCTGCTCGCGCTGATGAAGAAGGGGATTACGCTTGCCTCCGCCGAGAAGGTGCTGCGCGCGTTCAAGGCGGCGAAGATTTTCGTGCACGCGTATTTGATGTACGACTTCCCGACGGAGACGAAGGCCGAGCAGCGCGGGGCGGAGCGCTACGTGAAGTCGCTTGCGAGGAAGGGGCTCATACAGTCGTGCTACTGGCACCGGTTCGCGCTGACGGTGCACTCTCCGATTGCGCGCGAGCCTGAAAAGTTTGGTATAATAATCAAACCACTTGAATCGAACTTTGCAAGGAACGAACTGGAGTATGTCCGCAAGAATAGACCACGAATCGCGCAGGCTTGAGATCGCGTCGAGGGCGATGAAGCTCTTCTCGCAGGTCGGCTACGACAACGTGTCGCTCATAATGATAGCGTCCGCCGCCGGCGTGGCGCGCACCGTGCTGTACCGCTATTTCCGCTCCAAGAGGGAGGTCCTGGATGCGGCGATCCTGGCGGCGACGCGCCAGATCATGGGCGAGTGCAAGAAGGAGCTTGCCGGACGCGGCAAGGTCGCCGACCGGCTTGGGATGGTCTGCTTCCACGTCGCGGACGTCCTTTTCGAGAAGAAGGAGTTCCTCGCGGCGATATTCGACTTCGTCCTTTCGATGGTGCGCGCGGGGGAGGACATGGGCGAACGCATCCACCGCTTCACGGGCGGAATCAAGGCGGTCTTCCGCGAGCTTCTGACGGAAGGCGTCGTGAAGGGCGAGTTCAAGCCCGACGTCGACCCCGAGCGCGCGGCCGAGGGGTTCTACTCGGTCCTGGAGTCATGCGTGCTCAGGATCGTCCTCGGCACGGAGTCAAACTCCGCGAACATTAAGGTCCGCTTTTCGGACATGATCGGCGCGATTTCGGTCCGCTAAAAATGGTATAATAGTCTACAATCATGAACAAGAACATAGTCTGCATCGGTGCAGGATACATAGGCGGTCCGACGATGGCCGTCATCGCGAAGATGAACCCCGACCGCAAGGTCTTCGTGTGCGACATAAACGCGAAGCGGATCGCTGCGTGGAACTCCAAGGACTTCGCGCTTCCGATCTACGAGCCTGGCCTCGAGGAGGTCGTGAGGGAAGTGCGCGGCAAGAACCTCTTCTTCACCACCGACATCCGCAAGGCGGTCAAGGCCTGCGACATCGTCTTCGTTGGAGTCAACACTCCGACCAAGATGTTCGGACGCGGCGCCGGGCGCGCGAGCGACCTTCAGTACTGGGAGGCGACGGCTCGCGAGATCAAGGAGTACGCCGAGGGCGACAAGATCGTCGTCGAGAAGTCGACGCTCCCCGTGCGCACCGCGGCCGCGATGGAGGCTATTCTGAACGACAGCGCGAAGCACACGTTCACCGTCCTCTCGAACCCAGAGTTCCTCGCCGAGGGAACGGCCATAAAGGACCTCTTCGAGCCGGACCGCGTCCTTATCGGCGGACCCTCGACCGCGGCCGGATTCTCCGCGGTGAAGGAGATATGCGACATCTACGCCGGCAAGGACAGCAAGTGGGTGCCGAGATACAAGATCCTGACGACCAACGTGTGGTCTGCGGAGCTCTCCAAGCTCGCTGCGAACGCCATGCTAGCGCAGCGCGTGAGCTCGGTAAACGCCCTTGCCGGACTCTGCGAGGCGACGGGAGCGGACGTGGACGAGGTGGCGCGCGTCATGGGAGCGGACCGCAGGATCGGGCCGAAGTTCCTCAAGGCGGGCCCTGGCTTCGGCGGGAGCTGCTTCAAGAAGGACGTCCTCAACCTCGTGTATCTCTGCGAGTCGTTTGGACTCCACACGGCGGCCGAATACTGGTCTCTGGTCATCAAGATGAACGAGCACCAGCAGGAGCGCATCGTGTCGCGCCTCTTCAAGGAGATGTTCAACACCCTTGCGAACAAGAAGATCGCCATGTTCGGCTTCGCCTTCAAGGCGGATACCGGCGATACGCGCGAGACGCCGGCGGGCAATGTGGCTCGGCTTCTCCACGCTGAGCACGTGAGGCTCACGATCAGCGATCCCAAGGCGATCGAGAACGGGAAGCGCGATCTCGCCGACCTGGATGGAATCGCCTGGGAGAAGAATCCCTACAAGGCGGCGAAGGATGCGGACGCAGTCCTTCTCATGACGGACTGGAAGGAATATCCGGAGCTCGACTGGGAGAAGATCTACAAATCGATGCGAAAGCCCGCCCTCGTGTTCGACACGCGCAACTGCCTCGATGCATATGCGCTGCGCAAGCTCGGCTTCAAGGTCCTCAACATAGGCAAGTAGCCGCAGGCCGGCGGGTAGCCGCAGACCGGCGGGTAGCCGCAGACCAGCTAGATTATCTCTTCGAGAATCGCGTCACAGACCTCCGTCCCGCGCTCGGTAAGTGCGTAGACGGGATGGTCTGTGTTGTTTTTGCGCCTTAGCAGACCCTCTGCGGCAAAACGCTCAAGCGCCGGAATCCATTCTGGGTGCTTCGTCGCGTCTAATCCCTCTATGGTGCGCAAACGAAAGATTGTGCGCTCTTTCTCGTCATTTTCTTCACTTACCGTCTCAAACGCCGGGGACAGTCCCCCTATTTTGGGGGAATTTGATGGGGACAGTCCCTCTGTTTTTGGGGCGAATACTGGGGACAGTCCCCCTGTTTTGGGTGGGTGCTGACTGGGGGAAGCGGCGTCTCGCCGCTTCGTTGAAAATATCGGGGACTGTCCCCACCAATTCGGGGACTGTCCCCACCAATTCCGCGTGCGGACGAGTCCGATTCGTCCATATGCGCCGTCGCCAAGTCCTATGTAGTCCTCGCCGCGCCAGACGGCCAGGTTGTGTCGGCATTCATAGCCAGGCACCGCGTAGTTGGAGATTTCGTAGCGGGAGAGTCCGATGGACTTCAGAAACCGAGACGCCGCCCTGATGCCGTCCAGAACAGTGTCGTCGTCTGGCACGTTCTTGAGTCCGCGCTCGTTCTGCAGCGAGTAGACCGAGCAGTGGCGAAGCCCCCAGTCCGCGAGCGGCGCGAGAAGGGCTTCGGCGTTCATTGTGGTCGGGTCGCCCGGATAGCCGAGAATCAGGTCGATTCCGGCGTTGTCGAAGCGGGACTTCACGAGCGCGAAGGCGCGCGCCGCGTCGTCCGCGGTGTAGCCGCGTCCCATCGCGCGCAACGTCGCGTCATCCAAGGACTGGACGCCCATCGAGATGCGGTTGACGCCGATGGACTTCAGTTCGTCGAGCTTTGCTGGCGTGACGTCGAGCGGATGCAGCTCCACCGTGAATTCGGAGGAGATAGGGTCGAGTAGGGCGCGAAGTGCGTCGCGCAGAGGCGCGAGGTCGCAGAGGGCGGGCGAGCCGCCGCCGAAGTAGATGGTGGTTCGTTGTTCGGCCCTAAGCGACCCTAATGCGGCCCTAATCGACTCTATGTATTGACGTCGCGCGTCGGCCGAGGAGCCGACGCGCGAGTAGAGGGCGCAGTACGAACACTTGCGCCTGCAGAACGGGAAGTGGATGTATAGGTTCAAAAGTTCAAAGGTTCAAGAGTTCAAACCTTGAGGTAGCTTTTGATTTTTGCGACCTTATCCAGCTTCTCCCACGGGAACTTGGCGCGTCCAAAGTGTCCGTAGGCCGCCGTGTCCTCGTATTTCCAGCCCTTCGGCATGAGGAGCCCGAGGTCCTTGATGAGCGCGTACGGACGGAAGTCGAAGACCTTTCCGGATGCGAGCATCTTCTCGAGCTGCTCGTTCGTCACGCCGTGTGCGGTATCGAACGTCTTTACGCAGAAGCTGACAGGCTTGTCGACTCCGATCGCGTAGGCGACCTGGATCTGGCAGCGGTCCGCAAGGCCTGCGGCTACGATGTTCTTCGCGGCGTAGCGGGCGTAGTAAGCGGCGGAGCGGTCGACCTTGGAGGGGTCCTTGCCGCTGAACGCGCCGCCTCCGTGCGCGGCCATTCCGCCATACGTGTCGACGATGATCTTGCGTCCGGTGAGTCCGGAGTCTCCGCAAGGTCCGCCGATGACGAACTTGCCCGTCGGGTTGATGTAGAACTTGGTCTTCGGAGTAAGGAGGCCGGTCTTGGCGAGGTATTCCTTCGCGAGTCTTTCGATTTCGGCGTAGTGCGCCTTGGTCGCGCCTTCTTCGGTCGTCTGGTGCGAGACGACGACCGTGTCTATCGCGACGGGCCTGCCGTTCTCGTACACGACGGAGAGCTGGCTCTTCGAGTCGGGGCGGAGCCAAGAGTACTTCGGGTCCGTCTTGCGGAGCTTCGTGAACATCTTGAGGAGTTCGTGCGAGTAGACGATGGCGGCGGGCATGTACGACTTTGTCTCGTTCGTCGCGTAGCCGAACATCATCCCCTGGTCGCCTGCGCCCTGTTTCTCCTTTTTATTGCGCTTGACGCCCTGGTTGATGTCGGGGGACTGTCCGTGCAGGAAGTTGAGGTATTTGAACGTGGCCGCGTCGAAGTTCTCTTCTGCAACGGTGTAGCCGATTTTCGCGACGACGCGACGGGCGATCTTCTCGACGCACACCTCCTTGAATTTTTTGCAGGTTATCTCGCCGACGTTCACGACTATGTTCGGCCCGACGGTCGTTTCGCACGCGACGTGCGCATTGGGGTCGTGCTTCAGGCACTCGTCGAGGATTGCATCGGATATCTGGTCCGCCACCTTGTCGGGATGTCCTTCCGAAACGGACTCCGACGTAAAGACGTGGCAATGGTTCTTCTTTGTGTTCATTTTCATTCCCTGTAGACTCAGCTTGTGTCACACGCCGGGCACCATGTCCGGACGTCACAGACTGAAATGATTGGCGGATATTATACCAAAAATTGTGCTTCAGCGCGGACGGGCTGGTGATTATGGAAAAAATCTCCGATACCCCATTGACACAGCGACTTAGATATGGTAAACTTTGCCCTGTCTAAGTGAGATTAGGCTAATCGGAGAACAAGAAATGACATTGGCTGGAATGAAAGAAGGGGACAGGGCGCGGATAGTCCGCGTTTCTGGCGAGGAGGCCGTGAAGCGGCACCTCGGCGCTCTCGGGTTCGTGGCGGGCACGATTGTGCGCGTCGTCGGAGAGTCCTACGGAAACATGATACTCGCAGTGCACGAGAGCCGCATAGCGGTGAACGACGCGACGGCTCGCAACGTGGAGGTGGCAGATGTCTAAGAGCATTAAGATAGCCCTGGCGGGCAACCCGAACAGCGGCAAGACGACGCTTTTCAACGCGCTTACGGGCTCCGAGCAGTACGTGGGCAACTGGCCGGGCGTGACGGTCGAGAAGAAGGACGGCATCCTCTCCGGACACAAGGACGTAGTAATCCAGGACCTTCCCGGCATCTACTCCCTTTCCCCTTACTCCATCGAGGAGAAGGTGTCGCGCCGGTTCCTCGTCGAGGAGGGGCCTGACGCGATTCTGAACATCGTTGACGGAACGAACATCGAGCGCAACCTCTACTTCTCCACGCAGCTCGCGGAACTAGGGCTCCCGATGGTGATGGCCGTCAACATGATGGACGTCGTGAAGAAGAACGGCGACAAGATCGACTTCGAGAAGATCGCGAAGGCGCTTCGCTGCGAGGTCGTCGGGATTTCGGCTCTCAAGAACGAGGGCGGCATGGAGGCCGCCGAGAAGGTCGTCGAGATGGCCAAGAAGGCCGTCGTCGAGAAGGGCCCCGGCAAGCTGCCCGACGTGCCGCACGTGTTCTCGGGCTCCGTTGAGCACGCTATCGCCCACATCGAGGAGTCGATACAGGGCAAGGTGCCGCTCCGCTCGATACGCTGGTATGCGATCAAGGTCTTCGAGCGCGACCGCGAGATCATCAAGAAGCTCGAGATCGGCGTCGGCGAGATGAAGCACATCGAGGAGCACATCCGCGACTGCGAGAAAGAGCTTGGGGACGACGCGGAGTCGATCATCACCAGCCAGCGCTACGACTTCATCAAGAAGCTCATGGACAAGTCGCTTGCGCTGAACGAAACGCGCAAGGACAAGGCGACGCTCTCGGACAAGATCGACAAGTTCGTGACGCACCGGATACTGGCGCTTCCGATCTTCATCCTCTCCCTCTGCGTGATGTGGTTCCTCGCCGTCGCCGAACACGGTCCGGGAACAGTTCTCACCGACTGGGCGAACGACGGCTTCCTCGCCGACGGATGGCATGTTCCGTTCACGACGCACGAGTGCAGGGCGGAGGGCAAGTACAAGGGAATGGAGTTCGAGGACGCGCAGGGCGAGTTCGCCAAACAGGACGCCTCGAAGTCCGCCTGGGAAGAAGCGTATCTTGAGAAGATCAACGAAGGCAAGTCCGACGACGACAAGGTTGAGGAGATGCCCGAGGAGATTGACGAGAAGGTCGCGGCGACGATTGTCGCGAAGGGCGTGTTCGTCGAGGACGAGGAGACGGGCGAGCCGATCGCGAAGGAAGACAACGAAGACGAGCCCGACCTCTGGGACGTCGACTTCGCGGCGTACAAAGAGGCCTCGGAGTGGGAGGAGCCCGATCCGTCGCAGTTCGGCGTCTGGGTGCCTGGCCTAGGCGCGCTGATAACAGATGCGCTCGACAAGGCGGGCGTAAGCGACACGGTCAAGAGTCTCGTCGTCGACGGTGCGTGGGGCGGCGTTGCGACGGTGCTCGGGTTCGTCCCGGTCATATTCATCGTGTTCATCTTCCTCGCGTTTCTCGAGGACTGCGGATACATGGCGCGCGTCGCGTTCATCATGGACAGGCTCCTGCGTCGCTTCGGCCTATCCGGCAAGTCGTTCATCCCGATGCTCATCGGGAAGGGCTGCGGCGTCCCCGCGGTGATGGCGGCGCGCGCAATCGAGAACGAACGGGCGCGGCGCATGACGGTGATCCTTGCGACGTTCGTCCCGTGCGGCGCGAAGACGGTCATCATCGCGATGTTCGCGGCGCTGTTCTTCCGCGAGCAGTGGTACGTCGCCGCGCTCATGGACGTCATCGGCATCGCGATCATTATCCTCGGCGGCATTGCGCTCAAGAAGACGAGGTTCTTCGCTGGCGAGGCGTCGTCCTTCGTCCTCGAGCTTCCCGCGTACCATATGCCGACGGTTTCGGGCGTGTGGCACCACACTTGGAACAGGCTCAAGGGATATGTACTCAAGGCCGGCCTCATCATCTTCCCGGCGTGTGTGGTCCTTTGGTTTGTGATGCACTTCGACTGGTCGCTCAACCTGCTTGCGGACGAGGAGATCGAGAAGTCAATCCTTCACGACCTGGGCAGCTGGATCGCGTGGATGTTCGAGCCGCTCGGCTTCGGCTCGTGGCAGGGAGCGGCGGCGTCCGTCTCCGCGGAGATAGCGAAGGAGCAGGCGACTGCGACGCTCGGACTCGTCGCCGCAAACATGGACGGCGCCACTACCGGCTCGCACATCCAGGCGCTGTTTGCTTCGGTGAGCGACTTCCCGAAGCTCGCGGCACTGTCGTTCATGGTGTTCAACCTGTTCGTCCCGCCGTGCATGGTCGCAATCGCCGTGACGTTCCGCGAGATGGGCTCCCAGAAGTGGGGCTGGTTCGCCGTCGGCTTCCAGCTCTTCGTCGGATACGTCCTCGCGCTCAGCGTGTACAGGATAGGCGTTCTTGTCGCCGGCGGCGGATTCGGAATCTGGACTGCGCTCGCGTTCGTGCTCGACGCCTTCTGCCTGTGGGCGATATTCAGGCCAGGCAAGAAGGTTGAATGCTGAAGGGGGAAGTTGAGATGAATGTTTCTTCCCTAGTTGTCCTCGTCGTTATCGGCATCTTCTTCGCGCTCGCCGTCTGGCGGGTCGCGAAGAAGGGAGCGCCCTGCGAATGCGGCGGTTCGCGCAAGGCCTGCTCGCGCAAGGGCGGCTGCTCGTGCTGCGACTGCTGCGAAGACTGACAAGCATAGTACGACCTACGGGCAAAAGTTATTATAGCGTTAAAGTTAGACAAAACTAAACAGATTAGATTTAACAAACATAAACCTGTACATACAAACTCAAGAAAGGAAGCAAGAATGAACATCAGGAAAATGGCGTGTGCGGCGGCGGTCTTCGGATGCGTCGCGTCGGCGACGGCGGCTGACGAGGTCGCCGAGGCGGAGAAGGGCGAGGTTGAGGAGGAGACGCCGGTCGTCTCCGCCGAGTTCGGCCTCCAGCTCGACTCCAAGTACATGACGTACGGTGTGACGGACGGGAAGGATCCGATTCTCACCCCGAGCGCGCAGCTCACGTTCTTCGACTGGGCGTACGTCGGCGTCGAGTCGATCTTCGACCTCACGAAGGGCAACGGGAAGCGCGGTGACTACGGCAACCGCGCGGGCAAGTGGACGACGCTTGACGCGATCGTCGGACTCTCCCACGAGTTCGACCTGGGCGAGACGCTCGGCGCGCTTTCGGTCGACGTCAACTACATCTACGAGTACCTCCGCCGCCACCACAGCGACATGGGAGACACGCAGTACATCAACCTTGAGCTCTCGCTTGGGGACCTCTGGTTCGAGCCGACGCTCGGAATCGAGCGTGATCTGATGGCGGACGACGGAACGTACATCAACCTCGAGGTCGGGCACACCTTTGCGCTCGTCGGCGACGAAGAAGACCCGACGCTTACATTCAGGCCGTCTATCGGACAGGGCTTCGGCGACAAGCACCGCACGCGCGGCTACGAGCTTGCGGCCGACCACGGCGGCGTGATGGACACGACGATAAAGGGCGAGTTCGAGTGGGCGCTCTGCGACAATGTCGCGCTTACGGCATACGTCGCCTACAGCGACTACTGGTTCGACTCTAAGCTCCGCGACGGCGCGCGTGCCTACAACGGCGCGTGGGGCTCGAGCTGCGACCACTCCTGGACCTTCTACGGCGGAATGGGCGTCACCGTCTCGTTCTGACGGTTGGAGCAAGGTGAAGGTGGACGGCGTTAGGATAGACAAGTCGCACAGGAAGGAGCTTCTTAGCTTCCTTCTCGTGAAAACGGCTGCGGTTCGGCGCGGCGTAAAGCCCGCCGAACTGCTACGGGTCAGGCACTGCTATTCCGGGGTGAACTCTGAAGGTCTGCGGGTCTGCCTCTACCGAAGCGACATCTACGTGATTCTCGGTCTCGACTACATCGAACTGAAGGTCGAGGAGTCGAGCTCCCTCGTGCTGTTCTACAATCCGTCCGCCCTCGCCTCGACCCTCGCCGAAGAGTGCAACCGGCAGTGGCTTGCACGTCTCGGGTATCCGGAAAACGGGTCGCCTGGCGAGCTCCTTGCGGAACTCCGCCGGCGCTTCTCCGAAGGCGAGATACTGCACGAAGTCGGTGTCTTCATCGGCTATCCGCTGAAGGACGTCGATGGATTCATGAAGCGACTTCCGGAGACTCCGCTTCACGGACGCCATGGTGCCTGGCGCATCTACGGCGACGTCGGAGAATCGCTTGCGCGGATGAATCGCTACGAGCGCGAAGAGGCCGTTGCGGCGGACATCCTGCTCGCTGCCGGCGGGGTGGACGATTTCATAAGGCGAATTTCCCTGCAAAGGGCAAGCTAGCAAAACGAAAGGAAACAAAAATGGACAAGATACATGTAATCTACGGATCGACCACTGGAATGACCGAGGCGGTTGCTGCGAAAATCGCCGACGCCCTCGGCGCGAAGGTGTTCAACGTCAACGCCGACGATGCCGTCGCGTTCGACGCGGAACTGCTTGTTCTCGGCTCCTCGACATGGGGAATCGGCGATCTGCAGGACGACTGGGCTGCGAGGCTCGACCATGTGAAGGATAGTTTCGCCAGCAAGAAGGTTGCCGTATTCGGGCTTGGCGATTCCCAAGGTTTCGCCGACTCTTTCTGCGTCGCGGCTGAGACGATTGCGAACGCTGCAAAGGATGCGGGTGCGACGCTTGTCGGCGAAGTTCTCAAACTCGACGATACCAACGAGTCCGACAAAACCGACGAGAAGGTTGCCGCTTGGGTCCAGACAGTCAAATCGGCAGTGTAATACCCAGACCTGATTTTTTTCAAGAAAAAGTTAGACTTAGCAAACAATGAAAGCAGCAGTTGTGTATTCTACGCTTACAGGCAACACGAAAAAGGTTGCCGAGGCGTTTGCGTCCGGACTCGGGCCCGGCGTGGAGATGTTCGACGTCTCCGCCGCCCCGGCGGACATCTCTGGCTACGACCTGGTTGTTATCGGCTTCTGGGTCGACCGGGGGCATCCCGACCAGAAGTCGATGGACTTCATGAAGCGGGTCGAGGAGAAGAAGGTGTTCTCGCTGTTCACACTCGGCGCGAAGCCGCGGAGCGCGCATGCGTTCAAGTGCGCGTACACGTCGGCGTCGTTCTGGGGGAAGGGCTGCGAGCAGATCGGCGCGTGGCACTGCCAGGGCGCGATCGATCCGAAACTCATCGAGCAGATGCGGAAGATGCCTGCGGGAGGTCCGCACTCCGCGACACCCGAGACCGAGGCGCGCTGGGCCGCCGCCGCGAGCCATCCCGACGCGGAGGACCTTGCGGCCGCCGAGGAGGCCGGGAAGGCCGTGCGCCAGATCGTGACGGGCGAAGACCCGTATGCGGAACTGAAGGCGAAGTTCGCCGCCATGCGCGACGCCGAGGCGAAAGGCTGACGAGATGAGCATCGACAGGTCCATGCTGGAGTCCACCTCCGTCAAGCGGCTCAAGAGCCAGCTCGGCGCGATCGTCGACGAGTACCTCCTCCATGACGGATGGGGGCACATGGAGCTGGACATGAAGATCCTCGCCCGCCAGCAGAAGGAAGTCGTCGTCAAGGCGGGACGCGAGTACAGGTACATAATCGACTTCAAGAACGCTGCCCCTATAGGGAAGGGGAGCGAAAACAAGTAAACACCCGGGCGAACGCCACGGGAATCACAAAGGATGCGGGTGGGCCGCACAAAGAAAGGAACACAACAACAGAAAGAACAAGCAAAAATGAAACAGTCAATGAAGTCAGGCTTCACCCTGATTGAACTACTCGTGGTCGTCGCCATCATCGCCGTCATCGGCGCGGGCGTGGCCGTAACCTACCAGAAGCTCGATGATCGCGCCAAGACGGCAATGGAAATCAGCGACATCGGCACAATTGAAAAAGCAATAAAGCACTGGTCTTTCCTCCACGACTGGGCGCTTCCCGACCGCCTCGATTCGCTTATCGACACCGAAGGCCGTCTTTACAGCCAGATGACCGCGCAGGGCGGCATGAGCGGAGTCAGCGCCGGCAACGGAGTGAACGGACTCTATGCGCAGTCAGGCTACACGTTTGTGGCGGCCGACGCGCCGCAGCGCGTCATCAGCAACCTCGCCAACGCCGGAATCTCCGCCGTGTATCTCCATGACCCGAACACGACGCCCGCCAACGACTCCACGTTCAGCGCAGGCAGGATGGCCGGAGATGTCGACACGAGCAACACGGCGGCTGTTCTGTCCACCTCCGACAACAACGACGAAAAGCTCCGCGCGGCCGCAATCGTCGAAGCAAACACGGACGCCACGGCGGCGCTCACGCAGCCCGATGGATATGACGCCAGCGACGAATCCACGTGGGGTTCCTACACCGGCACCTACACGGTCAACTGGGAGGACAGCGAAGGCGCGCAGTCGGAGACGTTCAACGATCTCGGCGCATGGAACACCGCCTACGCCGCCGCTGAGACGGTCAACAACTCGAGCCGCACGGTCAACAAGCTCGCGTTCATTTCGCCCGATGGCGGCGCGATGATGGCCGGGATGGCGATGGGCATGAACCTCTCCAGCGAGATCATCTCTAACTGCGGCCTCCAGCCTGCAGACGTCGCGCGTCCCGACGAGGATGCCGCCACGGCAGGTGCGAACAACCGCAAGTACTGGCTAGTCGTCTTCGGCCTCGGACGCTTCACGACGCTCTACAGCGGCAAGTCCGTCCGCGTCGACATGCCTGTCGTCTCGAAGCGCTACAACAGCGATTCGTCGATCTACAGCCGCTACCTCGTCGTCGTGCGCGTTCCCGTCGGCTCGTACACGGGCATGACCGGCACGACCGAGGCCCCGCAGGTCGCGTGCGTCCTGAGCCCGCAGGGACTCTCCGTCTCCGCGCTTGGCGACAACTACCGCAACGACGTCCAGAAGACAAACAACTGACGTCAGTCTGAAAGACGACCATGAATAAAGGCTTCACGCTCGTAGAGCTGCTGGTTACGGTGTCGATCGTCGCCGTCATAGGCGCTGGTGCCGCGGTATACTACGGGCGTGAAGTCCTCGACAATGCAAATCGCCAGGTTTCCCTCCACGAGATGGGGCAGGTGAGGGATGCGTTCCATCGGTTCTGGGTCGACAACTCCGCGCAGATCATGGATGGCGTCGTGGTCGCGGACACGTTCGACCCTCTGCCTAGCGGCGACTTTGAATTTGCCGCGAAAGGCGACGGCCAGACGTATTCTGCCGCGAACGCCGCGAGCCCCCAGCGCTTCTACGGCGCGATGGAGTTTTTCGAGCGCTACGGCGCATGGCCGCTATTTGAGAAGTCGGTATACATCGGCGGCGCGCGCAGGGCGGCGAGGTTTTTCCAGGGCGATTCGCACGCCTTCGCCTTCGCGGGATACGATCCTGTCGTTGGCACGGGATGGCGCGGTCCGTACCTTGCGGCATCTTCTTTGACGGCGAAGACAGTCGACGGCGTCTCACTTCCGTGGATCAAGAGCAAGACAGGCGCCGAATACAGGTTGGTTTACTTTGAGCACTGCGATGATGAGCGCGAAGGGGCGCCGATATTCCGGCGGCTTATTCTTGTTGGTGCGCAGAAGGCGGCTGACATAGACACTTGGGAGAATCTCCGCGAGTTTGTAGGCAACCGCCGCTACGCCGGGGCCGGCGGGGAGCCCCTTGACCTCGCGACAGGGGCGGTCAAGAACTTCGACCGCGCGCGCGGGATCTGCTTTATGGAACTCATGAACTTCGACACGACATGGAAATGAGAAAAGGCCTTACGCTTGTTGAGCTCCTTGTCGTTCTGGCCATACTGGCCGCGATAGCGACGAGTGTTGCCGTTTCGTCCACATCCGCCGTAGACCGAGGGCGCGTAGACAGGACGATCCGCCAGGGCGAGGCCATGCGCGATGCGTTGGAGCGCGAGGACGGACTCAGCCTGACGAGCGACCTCGGGCAGATATTCGACGTCACGACGACGGACGACGCCAGTCGCAATGCCGTCAACCTTTCGCGCCTGGGATACTTGTGGTCGCCGTCGAACCGCTATGAAACCGCCGTGGAGAACGGAGCCAACGCAACGCCGTTCTCCGCATTCAAGGAGCTGCCGCGCTATCGCCAGCTCGCCTTTGACTTCATTCCGACCAATTTCATCGCGCTTACAGGTGTTTCCGCCGCGAAGGCGGCCGCGCTCACGAACGCAATGGCGAAGACGTGCGGACTTTCATCGTCGCTTGGCGCGGGATGGCGAGGGCCTTACTGCCGCGCGCGAAACGTGATGAACGCCGATTTCGAACTGCGCGACGGCTTCGGCGGCCTCTGGGAGTGCGAGACGTCTCCGACGAATTTTGTATTGGTGAGCCGCGGACAGGATCGCGAGGCCGACGGTGTCTCGGCGAACAAGTCGTGGCAGGAGGAGGACCGGCTGTTCGAAGTAGGCGTCCTCAAACCGGCGACACTTGTCGTCTCACTCGCGGAGGAGCCTGATGACCTGAGCCGGCTTCATGTCTTCATCTACGAGCCGCATGTCGAGATTGCGTCCGGTGCGTCGACGCTTGCCGCGCTTTCCGTAAAGACGACATGGGTTGCGGCGACTAATTCACCGTCGCTTTCGACGACGCGCGGCATCAGCGTCGGCGAACGCGTAGTCTTCGCATTCGCCGAGACCGCCGACAAGTGCATTCCCGTGCGTCCGCGGCACGTCGTCGTCAAACCCGGCGTCAACCGTCTGGAAAACCTGAAGCTCGTAGGGTCCATGCCATGAACGAAATGAAGCAGAAGAAAAAAGGAACCATCCGCGCGGGCATGGTCCATGACGGGAAGAGGTGGCGGCTCTACGCGCCGAACGATGCTTCGCGCAATGCGCAAGTGCGCGAACTCGCCGCATGCGAGGGTGGGGCGGGCAAGCTGCCTGAGACGCTGCTCGAGCGAGCGGTCGAGGCGGGTGTGCGCAGCGTCCGTTTTCTTGTCGCCGGCGAGCTTGTGCGGCTTGACGGCCTTGTCGTCGACGGACTTCCCTTCGCCCGCGCCGCGGAGGAGATGAAATCGGGCATTGCGGAGGCTACTGGGGCGGAGGCGGAAGGAATACTCCCCGTCGGGTGTTCGTATTCCTGGCAGGGGGTGCGCAGGCCATTCACACTGGCCGCCAAATTCGAAGTCGACGCAGTTGAGGACTTCAAGGCGGCGCTGGAAGGCTTTGGACTTGAATGCGATGGCTTCGGTTCCCTTGAGTCGGCGCTCTTGGCGGTTTGGCAGTCGCGCTCTGATGCACGCACCGCCTTTGCAGCCGTTGGCGCATCCAGTGCATTGCTTGTGCCTGCCGCGCGCGGGGCAAATCCCGGGCCGCAGGCCGCGCCGTGCGGCGAGCGCCATTTCGCAGTCGACGCCAACGGCTGGGCGTCGCGTCTGCGCCGACTGGTCGCGCCGACTTCCGGCGCGCTTCACCTGCTTGTGGATGCGGAATGCCGCGCGGCGATGGCTGAGGCGTTGCGCGAGGGAGGATACTCCGATGTCGTCGAGGAGGACTTGGAGGCGTGGCTTTGCGATGCCGCGTCGCTTGCGCTTCGGGCAAGGGCCAACAAGGTGAAGCCGGCAGCGCTGCCGATCGTGAACCCCTATGAGCCGCGCAGGCGTTTTTCGAATGGATGGATCGTCGCCGCGTCGCTTCTCGTCCTGGCGCTTCCAGCCGCGTATCTCGGCGTCTGTTCCCTGTTGGCCTCTTCGCGTCATGCCCGGAGCATGGCGGAGGCCGCGCGGTATCTGCCGCTGGAGGAGCGAGTGAACAAGGCGCGGAGGGCGCTTGAGTCCGCCCAGCGGGAATACGCAAGCGTATGCGCCGCGGGCAACGGACGGATAAAGTCGCGGCGACCTCTGCGTGCGTTCATTGACGTCAGCTATTTCTTCTGCAGGCATTCCGGACGAACCGTCGTCCTGGAGTCGATTGCGCAGAAAGGCGACAGGATTGCCGTCGAGGGGTTCTTTGTCGATCCGGAGGACGGAGTCGCACTGAACAATTCGCTGATCGAATATGCAAAATCGCACGACATTGAAATCGTCGAGAACAATTCGCGACGCGACGGACGCGGCGAAAGCGATTTCCTGTATCGTTTCAAGTATGCATTCGATTGCTCAAAGGTAGACGGGAGCGTCAGATGAACATTGAGGAATCGCTAAAGGGCACGAACAGCTGGCACTGGCTTTCCGCTGCGGTCGTGATTTCGGCCGTCGCGTCGGTCTTTCTCCCTGCATGGGGCTGGAACGCCGTAGTCGACTACAAGCGCGGCAAGCTCGATCCGCAGACTAAGAGGGACGCCGAGCGGCTTTCCATGCTGCGCGGACTTTCAGAAGACGATGCGGAAGCGCCTTCCGCGCAGGCGAAGAAGCTCCGCGACCGGATCGCGAAGGAGAAGGCGCGATTCGCCTCTTTCGGATTCGAAGAGCTCCCCTCGGGCGAGGAGGCCGTGTTCGCCGCGCAGCGCAGGATAAACGAGGCGCTCGCACGTCATCGCATATCCATTGTGTCGAGCGACGCGAAAATCGCCGCGCCGTCACGCGGCGCGTCTGCGGCACCGGCGCCAAAGCCGCAGCCGGAGAAGAAGCCTGCGACGGCGGCCGAATTCCGCCGCGACATTGAAGCCGCCGCCGCCGGAATGAAGGACCGAGCGCTTCGCGAGGTGTTTCTCGCGGACGCGAGGCGCAAGCTGGCAATCATGGAGGAGGCGGAGCGGAACGCCGCAGCGTCGTCTTCCGCCGCCGCTCCGCGTCCGTCGCCCGCCGGCGCGGGGGCAAGGGCGAATCAGGCGCCGTTCAAGTCTTCGCTCCTTGCCTACTCGGCGACGGGGGATTTCCGCGACATGTTCATGTTCCTTGTGGAGGAGACGCACAAGAGGCCGAACTACGCGCTTTCCGACATTTCCGTTGCAAAGACGGAAGGCGGCGCAATGTCCATTGACTTTACTCTTGAAGTGCATCGCAGATGAAGAGCCCAGTCGACATATCCCGCGTTCGTCCGAGCCATGACATCCTCGGGCTGATTCCCGCCAAGGCCGCGAGGGCGGTCGGCGCGCTGCCGCTTGCCGTCGAGGGAGATGTGCTCGTAGTGTGCCTTGCCGATGCCGCCGACATCGCGGCGATGGAGCGCGTAGAGTCGATTGTCGCGCCGCGGAAGGTCCAGTTCGTAGAGCCTGGCGACGCGGCGGAATTCCGCCGGGCGCTGCGCGAGAACTACCCGGACGCCGCCTTGACCGGCGAGCTGGAGCGTCCGGAAGCGCTTTTCGCCCATGTCCTGCGCCGTGCGCTCGCGAGGAACGCGTCCGACATCCACATCTGCCCGACGGAGGCGGAGACGCTTGTCAGGATGCGGATTGACGGGCGTCTTCAGACCGACCTCGTGCGTCCCGCGGAGTCCGCCGCGGAATTCACAGGCTACATCAAGGTTCTCGCCGGACTCGACATTTCCGAGAAGCGCACCCCTCAGGACGGCAGCATCGACACGGAGTCTGGCGGCGTCGCGGTGAGCCTGCGCGTTGCGACGGTCCCTACGATATACGGCGAACACGTGACGCTCAGAATGCTGTCGCAGACTCGCGAGGCGAAGCAGCTGGATGCGCTCGCGAACCTCGGGTTCCATCCGCGGCAGCTGAAGCTGTTCGAGGAGTCGCTGGAAATGCCGGACGGCGTAGTGGTTCTCTCCGGACCCACTGGCAGCGGCAAGACGACTACGCTCTACGCCGCGTTGAGGAAGCTGGCCGCGCCAGGAGACCTCCATGTCGTCAGCATCGAAGATCCTGTCGAAAAGCCCGTTGCCGGCGTCACGCAGATCAAGGTCGACGCGCGGCAGGAAAGGGTGAGCTTCGAGAAGGCGCTTCGCTCCGTTCTTCGCCACGATCCGGACGTCGTGATGGTAGGAGAGATCCGCGATGGCGAAACGGCGACGACTGCGCTTCGCTCCGCCTTGACCGGACACCTCGTGCTCACGACGCTGCACACCAATTCAGCGCCGGGCATCCTCACGCGCCTCGTCGATCTCGGCGTACCGCCATATCTCGTCGCGTCGACGCTGCGCCTCGCCGTAGCCCAGCGGCTTCTGCGCAAGCCGTGCCGCGAATGCATGAAGTGGCGCGCGGCGACGGCGGAGGAGTGCGCGAAATACGGATGGGACGCGGCAAATCCGCCGCGGCTGCCGACGGCCTGCGGCTGCGCCTACTGCGGCAACACTGGCTATTCCGGGCGCACGGCGATCTACGAAATGCTGTGCGTGACTGACGACGTTCGGAAGCTTCTTCTGAAAGGCGAGGGCGAGTCGGACATATACCGCTATCTGAAGTCTTCCGCCCCGGACCTGACGCTGCGCGGCGACGCGCTTCAAAAAGTCCTCGAAGGAGAGACGACGCTGGAAGAGTATCATGCTGCGGTTGCGGAGGACATCGATATGTCCGGGGAGGCGATAGATGGCTGACATTTCCGCGGAAAAGGCGAAGCTTCGGCGCGTGCGCACGTCGTTCGATCGCGCAGTCGCGCGCTTCGTCGTCTCGCGGGCGGCCGTAGAGCAAGCTTTCGAGCAGCTCGTCATTCTGCTTAAGGGCGACGTTCCGGTCGTGTCCGCGCTCGAGACGTGTGCCGGGCTCTCGAAGGGCGACCTTGCGCTTGCGCTTTGCGAGACTGCCGAC
This sequence comes from Kiritimatiellia bacterium, assembly GCA_016284515.1. GTDB lineage: Bacteria > Verrucomicrobiota > Kiritimatiellia > RFP12 > UBA1067 > UBA1067. The sequence continues at coordinate 18,440 of JAEEOY010000125.1, forward strand.
CTCGTGCGCGGCGGCATGCCGCTCGCGAAGGCGATGCGCAGGTCCATGCCGTGGGTCGGCGACATCTTCATCGGTTTGGTTGAAGTCGGCGAGTCGAACGGGTCCCTTCCGCAGATGTTCACCTATGCCGCCGGCATCATGCAGCAGCGCCGCAAGATCCGCAGCCAGGTCGTCCGGGCAATGACATATCCGGCGCTCGTCGTCCTGATGGGACTTGGCGTCGGATACTACGTCAGCACTGTGGCGATTCCGCAGATCATTTCCGTCATGGGCAATCCCGAAGGTCTGCCGCCAATAACGAGGTCGCTGCTGACGACAAGCGACTGGCTGAAGGCAAACGGCGCGTGGGTGCTCGCAGGTCCCCTGATCGCCGTTGCGCTCTACATGGCGCTGCGGCGCATACCTTCCGTCGGCACACGTCTAGACCACGCGACGCTCTATACGCCGATTTTCGGAAAGGTCGGAAGGTTCTCCGCGAACGCGCTCTTCAACCGCACGATGTCCATGCTTGTCGCCAGTGGCATTTCGGTCGTCGACGCGCTTTCGCTTGTCGGCGGGACCCTGTCCAACTTGTGGTATCGCCGCGAGATGTCGCAGGTGCGGACGCGAGTGATGGCAGGACGAATGCTCTCGGACGCGATGGCGGAGACTTCGCTCAGGAAGCTGACTCCGCTCACGCCTGCGCTCGTAAAGGTGGGCGAGAATTCCGGCAACATGGACGAAGGCCTCGGATATGCAGGCGACTTCTACGAGGAGGCGCTGGAAAAGCGGCTGGACCTCCTCGGCAAGCTGGTGGAGCCTGCCCTCATCGTTGTCGTAGGCGGCATGGTTGCATATGTCTACATCGCGTTTTTCATGGGAATGGCGGCGATGAACGCGGCGGCGAGGTGACTGGACAAGTTGAAAGGTTGAAAGGTGGAACGAAATGAAACATCAGGTTAAATCCGCGTGTCGGCTGTCGATTGTCGCATTACTTGCGTTTGCAGCCACGGCCTTGTCTGGCGCGGAGGTTGGGCCTCACTCGGTCACAAACGCCACGCCGCCGCTTCTGCAGCCTGTCACGCTCAGGGACGCCGATGGCAATGCCGAGCTAGGATTGGTTGACCCGTTCAGTCGGCGGAGCGGCGAGGACGGCCCAGGCGAGGAAGCGCGCGGAGAGGACGGACTAATGCGTACTACGATGGGCGAGATATCGAGCGAATTCAGGATCCTCGCCATAGTCATCCCGGAGGCGGAAGGCGCGCAGCGCGCGGCGCTCATACAGTTCTACAACGCCGACGAGCCGATACTGGTACACGAGGGGGATCTCGTGCGCGTAGATCGCTTCGGCGGCGAGAGGGGCGGACGCCGCGGCAGGGCCAGGGTCAGCCGCGGCGCGGCGGCGCGGAATTCCGCCGCCGACGCGGAGCTTGAGCGCCAGCTCGAAAAGTTCGTGTTCTACGTAAATGTGAAGCACATAGAATCGACCTTCATCGAGGTCTACCACAACAAGAAGCGCCCGGACGAGACGATTCGGCTGAACTGGTGAGTGAGGCAAGAGCAAAATGAAAAGTTCAAAGAGAAAAATGAAAACCGCCCGTCGCCTGTCGCTCGCCGCGTGTCTCATATTGGGAGTGTTCGTGTCTTTTCGCTCCAACGCCGATGGAAATGAACGCAACCCGCGCCTCGGATCGTTCATGCTCCGCGACGCGCCGATCGAATACGCGATGAGCATGCTCGGCGAGGCGTGGGGACGCCACATTGTCGTAACAGACCATGCGAAGAAGGTCCGCGTAAGGACATTCCTCAAGGACATCGACTGCCTCGGCGCGCTGAAGGCCGTCTGCCTTGGGCACGGCCTCTGGTATCGCGAGGATCCGAGCGGGATAATCTACGTCCAGACAGCCGAGGAGTTCGCGCGCGTCGGAACGCTCGCCGAGAAGAAGTTCATAGAGGTAGTCACTCTCGCGTATCCGCGCGCGGAAGACATTGCCGCCGCGATTCAGGAGGCGTACCGCGACCTCGTTGTGTATACTGCGCCCGACATGGACGACGACGACGAGATCGGCGACATCTCTCGCGCGCTCGACCGAATGGACCAGCTTCAGGACAGGTCGTCTGTCCTTGAAGGCGAGTCCGGTCAGTCAGGGGGGCACTCTTCCTCCGGCCGCGGACGATCTTCTTCTCGCCGCAGCAACGACACCATGCGCGGCATGGAGGGGATGCGCCGGTATGCGGACGAGATGCGACGCGTCGCGATGGGGGTCGAGATGGCGCCGGCGAAGCGTCCTGAAGGCGAGTCGACCGAGGCGGGCGCCCTTGCTGCGGATGCCGCGCGCGGCGCCTCGGCGGAGACGGAACCCGCGCTTGTGAGGCCTAGCGTCGTGTTCGTCTCGATCGTGCGCAGGTCCAATTCCGTCGTCCTGCGCTCCTCTGACCGCGAACTGCTGCAGCAGATGAAGGATACGATCACGAAGCTCGACGTGCCGAAGGCGCAGGTTCTGCTGGAGGTAAGGATTCTCCGCCTCGACGTGACGGACGAAAAGGACCGCGACATCGGCTTCATACTGAACGGCGACAGCCACACGTACGGCAACGCCCAGGCGGGCTTCATGGACAACCTCATGGAAACGCCGTTCGCGTACAAGACGGAGTACAAGGACGTTCCGTACAAGGGCGGGCTCCTGTCGGGGACGAAGCAAAACACGATCATCGGCGACCTCGGCACGGCGGGGGCGGCTGCGATGTCGGGGCACTCCGTTTTCCAGCTTCTTAACAACCACTACCAGATAAGACTGAACCTCCTCGACGGCAAGGGCAAGGTCCGTTCGCTTGCGACGCCGAGCCTGCTAGTCGCTGACTACGAGGCGTCGCGCGTCTTCATCGGCAAGGAGCTGAGCGTCCTGACGGACGTCGAGGAGACGCAGTCCGTCGCGGGCGGAAACAACGCCGTCGTAACGACGACCGTAAACCCCACGGTGCAGCGGCGCGACGTCGGCATGGCGCTCGTCATAACGCCGAAGATACACGCGGACGGGACCGTTACGCTCAGGGTGATGCAGGAGAGCGCCTCGGCCGACGAGGATAACGAGAAGACGATAGACTACGGCGGCGGGCGTTCGTTCAAGACGATCCCCGTGCACAAGCAGATCATCACTTCCTCCGTCGTCGCGAAGGACGGCGAGACGATCGCGCTCGGTGGGCTCATGCAACACGAGGAGACGGACACACTCTACAAGATTCCGCTTCTAGGCGACATACCATATCTCGGCGCGCTCTTCCGCCACAAGGCGCATGGTGCCCGAGACTACGAGCTGATGGTCTTGATACGCCCCAGCATTATCATGGCCCCGAACGGGGTTTCCGCGGCGTCGCGCTCGTTTATCCTGGACAACATGCAGGACAAGGTAAATCTGCGCGAGGCGATGGAGATTTCCCGCACCAATCGCGCTGCACGGGCTGAGAGGGTGCTTGCCGAGCCTGATCTCGACGGCGAAAAGGACAAAGCGCACGCGGCGGATGTCGACTTCGAGTGGATGCCTGGATTTTCCCGCGGCGGAAAGGACGCGGAGTGACCGACGAGACGCTGAATCCGCTTTTCGAGCGCATGGTGCTCGACAACGCCTCCGACCTCCACTGGTGCGAAGGCGATATGCCGCGGCTGCGGGTGCACGGACGCCTCCGGGCGTTTGGTGTCCCTGTGGCGCTCGTGGGCGTCCCGTTCTGGGAGCTTACGGCGCGGCTTATCGGTCGCGGCAACTTCGAGGACTTCCAGGACCGCAAGGAGTTCGACGGCGCGGACACTACTGTCGACGGAAGGCGCATCAGAATCAACGTCTACTACAAGACGGATAGAATCGCGTGGGCGATTCGCCTCCTTCCGAATCAGTTCTTTGACTTCGAGGAGCTGGGGCTGCCGATTCCGCTTCTCGAGGAGATCTGCGCAATGCGGCAGGGGCTTGTGCTTGTGACCGGAGCTACGGGAAGCGGCAAGACGACGACGCTTGCGTCGATCCTCGACCGCATAAACCAGACGCGCGAAGAGCACCTATTCACGATTGAGGATCCGGTCGAGTACGTCCACAAGTCCGCCAAGTGCCTCGTCTCTCAGCGCGAAGTCGGAAGCGACACGCAGAGCTTCCACGCCGCATTGAGGTCCGTGCTGCGCGAAGACCCTGACATCGTGCTTCTCGGCGAGATGCGCGACAGGGAGTCGATGGACGCAGCGCTTACGCTCGCCGAGACCGGACACCTCACGTTCGCGACACTGCACACGAGCGGCGCGGCGGAGACGGTCTCGCGCATCGTAAGCGCGTTCGACGCGATGGAGCAGCAGCAGACGCGCGAGCGGCTCGCCTCGAACCTTAAGGTCGTGATCACTCAGCAGCTAGTTCCGTGGAGCGACGGCACGGGGCGCTCGCTCTGCGCGGAGATCATGACCTCGACCAAGGCAGTGCAGTCGTCGATCCGCGACAAGAAGGAGCGGCAGCTCCCGTCCATCATAGAGCTCGGCGGCGAGCAGGGCATGGTCACGATGAACGGCTCGCTCATGTCGCTCGTCCGCCAGCGTCGCATCACGCTTTCCGATGCAATGAAGTATTCCAACGACCCAGATTCCCTTGAAAGGATGTCATAGATGATAACGGCACCGTTTGAACTACCCGCGGAGCGGGAGATGGTAATAGAGAAGCTGTCCGCGAAGGCGTCAGCGCCGCACGGCGGCATGATGGGCGATCCACCCAAGGAAAAGCCCGACACCGAGGTCGTCTGGAAATCCCTCGCCCACCCACCCACTCCTCCACTCCCCCACTCCCCCACTCCTCAACTCCCCCACCCAAACACTCCCCTCGTCTTCTACGTTCATGTGCCGTTCTGCATCGCGCGCTGCGCCTTCTGCGGATTCTACCGCAACCAGACGAACGACGAGGCGATGGAGAACTACACGCGGCACTTGCTCAAGGAGATCGACCGCGTCGCGGACGAGGGCGTGTTCACGAAGCGTCCCGTGGACATCGTGTACTTCGGCGGCGGCACGCCGACTGCGCTCACGGCGGACCAGCTGCGGCGTCTCATCACCCGCCTCCACGAGCGCTTCACGATCTCGCCGTCCGTCGAGTTCACGATAGAAGGGCGAATCTACAATTTCGACGACGAGCGCGTCCGCGCATGCGTCGACTCGGGCGCGACTCGCTTTTCGTTCGGCGTGCAGAGCTTCGAGACGGAACTCCGTCGCCTGCTCGGACGCCGCAACTCGCGCGAGGAGCTTCTGGAGCGCCTCGCCCGCATCAAGGAAATCTGCGGCGACCGCGCCGCGCTTGTCGCGGACCTTATCTACGGACTTCCCGGCCAGACTCAGGCGGACTGGATGGAGCGCAACGTCAAGACGACGCATCTCGACTCCGCGCTTGATGGCGTGGACATCTATTCGCTCAAGATATTCCCCGGCTCACCGATCGAGAAGATGTTCGACTCGCGCGGGGGCAGGTGGAGCGAAGAGGAGAGGATCCGCCGCCATGCCGAGGCGTGCGACTATCTCGTCTCCGCCGGATGGAAGCAGCTCTCGACGACGCACTTCGGACGCAATTCGCTCGAGCGCAACCTCTACAACCACTGGGCGATGTCCGGCGCGGAGATGGTTCCGTTCGGATGCGGCGCGGGAGGAAACGTCGGCGGATGGTCCATCATGCAGACGGGCGATCTCGCGGACTACCTCGACAAGGTCGACAAGGGGTTGAAGCCCATCGGCATGTGCATGAAGTCTCCTCCGACGGCCGCGACACGCTACGCGATAGCCGGACAGCTCGGCTACGGGTGGTTCGAGCCGGCGTCTATGCCGCAGGTTGACTACACGCCCATCGTGAAGAACTGGGAATCGGCGGGCGTCTGGTCTGAAAGCGAGCCGGGGAAATACCGCCTCACTCGTCTCGGTGAGTACTTCCAGCCGAAGGTGGTCTCCATGCTCATGGGCTACACGATGGCCAACTCCATGAGCCTCGGCGACGCGCTGAAGGCAATGGGCGGCAAACTGCTTGCAAAGATGAAGGGCTAGTATGGCTGGGAAATCACGATTCTACTGGCGCACCGAGGACCTTGTCGTCGTCGGTCTTTTCGCCGCGCTCGCGAAGGTCGTTTCGCTCGCGATCGCGCTTGTCGGCGGAGGGATGAATCCGTTTACGCTGTTCCTCAAGAATGGAGTCTCGACCGCTCTTCTCGTCGTCTTGGTCGCGCGCGTCGGCAAGTTCGGCGTCCTCGCGCTTCAGCTCTTCGTCACGCACATGGTGAGCCTTCTCATGTTCGGCGGCGGGATGATAAGCTTCCTGCCGGCGCTCGCCATCGCGCTCTTCTGCGACGGACTTATCGCGCTCTTCGGCGGATACAAGCGCCTTGCCGCTGTCCTTGCCGGTGTCGCGCTCTACGACTTTCTGCTGCGCGGAATCTCCATCGGGATGTCGATGCTTTCCGCGCGTGAGAACGCGGGCATGGTTATGATGGCGGCCGTGATGATCGTGCCGGGGTATTTCGGATGTCTCCTCGTTGGACTTCCATTCGGCGCCAAATTCGTAAAGGAGCTTCGCCATGCGGGCATTGTCCGTGAAGTCTGAATCGTCAGATCCGTGCGGCTTCGACTTCCGCACGCGGCTTCTCGCGTCCCTCGCGTTTTCGACGGTGACGATCTACCTCTCGGACGAGAGGATACTGGCCGCACTCGCCGTCGCGACGTTCGTGTATCTCGTCGCCTCGACCCGGCGGTACCGGCTCGTAGCGGCCGCGTATGCGCTGATGCTCGCGATGTCGCTTCTTTCCATCGGCGTCATCTGGGGATCGTATTCGCTTATCGGCGCGATGCTCGCGGGGACGAAGATGGCCGCGCGCTTCGCGCAGATGAAGGAGAGCGTACTCGGGAACTTCCATACTCCGTTCCTCCGAATGCTCCCCTCGATGAACGTGATGCTGGCGCTCGTCCTCAACCTTTCGGTTCAGAAGTTCACGGGCACCCTGAAGGCGCTCCGGATGCCGCGCGTCGTGTTTCTGCCGCTCCTCGTCTTCTGCCGGTTCGTTCCCGAGTTCGTGGACGTCGTCCGCCAGCTCCGAGACGCCGTGAGAATGCGCGGGTTTTCCGTCTCGTTCGGTTCTGCGCTCGTCCATCCGTTCCAGACCGTCCGCCTCACCGTCGTTCCGCTCGCCGTGCGCACCCTGCGCATGGCGGACAACCTCGCGATGGCTGCCGAGATGCGCCGCGTCGGATATACCGCGCGTCCGACGCACCTTACGGCGAGCGTGCTCAGGAGGCGCGACTGGCTGATGATGCTCGCGACGGTTGCGATTACGGGCGCGGTGGCGTTCTGGCAGTCCACGCTGCCGCAGAAGCCGTCGATGATGTCGAGGAGGGCGGCGATGCAGGAGAAGGCGAGATGAAGGATGTTCTCATTAGGGCGGGTGACCTCGCCTACACCTATCCATTTCAGCGCGAAAGGGCGCTCGACGGCGTCTCGTTCGAGCTGAGGCGCGGCGAGGCGATGCTCGTCACGGGGCCGAGCGGATGCGGGAAGTCGACGCTGATGCGCATTCTGAACGGACTCATCCCCGAGCATTTCCGCGGTACGCTCGAGGGTTCGCTTGAAATCTGCGGCGAGAAATGCCCCGCGTCGCTGGAACGCATCTCGCGGCGCGTCGGGACGGTTCTCCAGAACCCCGAGGAGCAGATCATGGCGACGGTCGTCGAGGAAGAGGTCGCGCTTGCGCTCGAATGGCAGAGCGTCCCGCGTGCGGAGATGCGCAAGCGCGTCGACGGGGCGCTCAGGGTGATGGACCTTTCGGACCTCGCGGGCAGGTCGGTGTTCAGCCTTTCTTCCGGCGAGCGCCAGAAGTGCGTCATCGCGTCCGTCGTCGCTGCGTCGGCGGACATCGTCGTTATGGACGAGCCTACTGCGAACCTCTCGCCCGAGGCGACGGAGGATCTGGCAGGAATCGTGGCGCGGTTGAAGGAGCGCGGCGTCGCCGTGGTGATTGTCGACCACAGGCTCTACTGGCTAAGGGGCGTCGTCGACAAGGTACTGGTGCTGAACGACGGTAAGACGGTGGCCGCGTTAGAAGGGCTAGACAGTCTAGAGAGGCTAGGAAATCTAGAGAGCCTAGATTCGCTCGGGCTTCGCCGCATTGACGTGTCGCGTCCCGATCTTCGCGATGCGGCGGCTCTCAGCGGGACAGTTCCCACGTCGGTCGTCCTGAGAGACCTATCGTTCCGCTACACGCGGCGCTCTCGTTGGATATACCGCGGCGTTTCCGCCGCGCTACCGCGGGGGAAGATCACGGCGGTCGTCGGCGCTAACGGCGCTGGCAAGACGACGCTAGCCAGGCTTCTCTGCGGACTTCTGAGGCCCGCTTCCGGCGAAATCGAGATCGATTCGGTTGCGTGCCCTCCGCGTCGTCGGCGGAACAACGTCGCGTTCGTCATGCAGCAGATGGACATCCAGCTTTACATGCGTACGGTCGAGGAGGAACTCCTGTTCTCCGCGCCGCGGAGCGTTCCGAAGGCGGAGAGGCGCGAAGACGCCGCGCGTTGGCTCGAAGTCTTCGGGCTTTCGCATCTGAAGGACCGGCATCCCCACTCGCTTTCCGGAGGCGAGAAGCAGCGGCTTGTCGTCGCCTGCGCGCTCATGAAGCGTCCGTCGCTCCTGATCCTCGACGAGCCGACGAGCGGGCTCGACGGACGCAACATGCGGATCATCGCGCGGGAGCTGCGCGAATACGCGTCGCGCGGCGGCACGGTGCTGCTCATCACCCACGACCTCGAACTCCTCTCCCTTGCGGCAGACTGCAGGCTTGAGATTGCGCGCACCGCCGAGGTGCAGGAAGGGGAGCGCTGAGATGCCGCCCGCAAGTGTAGGGACGCTGTTCACGCCGCCGCCGAAGGACGGAAACGGCGTAAAGGTCGGAATCCGCGAGGCGGCGAGGACCCTGGTCGGCTTCTACCGGCGCCATGTGCGCCTGATGTCCGCCGACCTCGCGTGCCGCGTCGCCAGGAGCGGACTGCAGCTCGTCATCCCGATGGTGGCGCTAAAGGTGTTCCAGGTGTATCTTCCGGCCGGCGACATCTCGGCCACGGGCTGGGCCGCGCTCGTGTTCGCCACGCTCGCCGTCGCTTCGTCCGCCTTCGAGTGGTGCGGCACGCTCTGGGGGCAGTGGCTCGGATTCAGAATCGAGGCGGAGATGCGCGAGAGGCTTTTCGACCACATCGAGAGGCTTCCGTTCGCCTACTTCGACCGCACGAAGACGGGCGAGATCCTTAGCCGCATCACGGGCGACCTCAGGCAGGTGGGCTCGACCGCGCACCTGATGCCCGAGGCACTGGTGGAGATCGTCCTAATGCTGGCGGGGTCTTTCGCGGTAATGTTCTCGCTAAACGTGAGCCTCGCGCTCTGGACGCTTCTCCCCGTGCCGTTCATCCTTCTTTTCGCGGCGTCGTTCCAGAAGCGCATCCATTCCGTCTGGCGCGGCAACCGCCAGGACGCCGCGGCGTTCTCCGCCCATGTCGAGAACGCGGTGCAGGGAATCCGCGAAGTAAAGAGCTTCACGTGCGAGGACCGCGAGCGCGCGGCGTTCAGGAAGGTGAACGACAGGTTCCGCCTCTCCTTCGAGCGCATGAGCTCGCTCTACGCGCCGCTCAACTCGGGTACGCAGCTCATGATCGAGGGGTATTCGCTCATGTACATCGCGCTCGGCGCATGGATGGTCGCACATGGCTCGGCGACGTTCGGCGAGGTCTTCGCGTTCTACATGTATTCGCGCTACGTCACCATGCCGATGATGCGCGTCGTCAACTTCCTCGACATGTTCCAGCAGGGGATTGTCGGCGTGAGACGCTATCTCGAAGTGCTGAAGGAACAACCGGAGAAGGACAGTGACGGATTTTCAGCCGCAAAGAACGCAAAGGACGCAAAAGTAGAAGGCCGCATCGAGTTCCGCGGTGTGCGCTTCTGCTATCCGGGAACGGAGCGCGACGTCCTGCACATCCCCTCGCTCGACATTCCAGCGGGGTCGGTCTGCGCTTTCGTGGGCCCGTCCGGCGGCGGAAAGTCGACGATCGCGGCGCTTGTGCCGCGCTTCTACGATCCGAGCGAAGGGCAGATACTGCTCGACGGACGCGACACGGCGTCGCTTCTCAAGCGCGCGCTCCGGTCTGCAATCGGCATGGTCGCGCAGCGTCCGTTCCTCTTCGATGGTACGATACGCGAGAACCTGCTCCTGGGCGATCCAGGCGCGGACGACGCGCGGCTTATGGAGGCGCTTAAAGGCGCGAACCTCGCGGACTTCGTCGGCTCTCTTCCGGACGGACTCGAAACGCCCGTCGGCGAGCGCGGCGTACGGCTCTCGGGTGGACAGGCCCAGCGCATCGCGATTGCGCGCGTCTTCCTCAAGAACCCGCCGATCTTGATCCTTGACGAGGCGACGAGCGCGCTCGACACCTTCGCGGAGGCGGCGGTGCAGGAGGCGCTCGGGCGGCTTGCGAAGGGGCGCACGACAATCATCATCGCGCATCGGCTTACGACTATCCGTCACGCGACGATGATCTGCTACCTTGAGAACGGGCGCATCGTCGAGTCGGGCTCGCACGACGAGCTAATCGCCCTCAACGGACGCTACCGTGCGCTCCTCGCCCTCGCCAATTCATCGTCTGAACAACGAGAAAGGAGATGGCCTTCGTGAAAATCCCAGGGAAAGGACTTCTGTCGCGAATCTTCCGCAACTGCGCCGACCCGAAGGGCGCGCTCGGACGGTTGATGCTGCGGATGATGAACTTCGGGCACCGACCCGTATACGCCTGGACATTCGACCACTGTCCGCTCGCGGACGGAATGAGGGCGCTCGACGTCGGTTGCGGCGGCGGCGGCGCGATAGTCGAACTGTCCAGGCGCTTCTCCACAATCCGCGTGGACGGCATTGACGCCTCCGCGGAAAGCGTGGCGATGTGCCGCCGTCGCGTGGCGGCGCGCGTCGCGAATCCGGGGGAGATCGTGCAGGGCGTCGCGGATGCGCTTCCCATGGCGGACTCGGCGTACGACGTTGCGTACGCCATCGAGACCGTATACTTCTGGCCAGACCTTTGCGCCGGCCTGCGTGAAATGAAGAGGGTTCTGAAGTGCGGCGGAGTTGCGGCGGTATCGGTCGAATGCTTCGACCCCGCGCGGGCAGGCGTATGGAAGGACCTCGTCGGCCACATGGAAGTTCGCACACCGGAACAGATCGCCCAGGCGTTTCGAGATGCGGGGTTTGCCAATGTATCGATATTCAAGAAGGGCGAGAATCGGCCGACATGGTGCGGCGTGGCCTGCGTAGTCGGCCGCAGGCTCGCGTGATCCACGTATCGCTCATGGCCTACGTCGCCTACATCGACTACGTTACCTCGTGATGGCGGCCTTCATGAACCTGGCGTCTTCGTCCGTGACCGTGACGGTCGCCTGTCCGTTGGCGAAGGTTGGTGGGTAGACGGCGTCCGTCCAGGATCCGTTCAGGTCGGCGGCGTACCGCACCTTCAGCGTGCCGTTGATGGCGCTCGAGAGCGGCACGGCAGAATCGCCGGCGGACGCGCCCACCGTGAGCGCACAGCCGGCGGCAGTCTGCTCGAACGCTGTGATCTTCAGCACGGGATCGACAGTCAGCGGGCTCGTGCTGCCGAGGAGGTAGGATTCTACGCCGAGCTTGCCGCGCGGTTCGACGATGTTGTTCGCCGTCGTCCAGGCCATGATCTTCGCCAGTTCATCGTCAGTCGGAGGCGTCGTGCCCCAGATGGCGGAGGCGTCCGCATCCGTGTGCCAGTCCATCCAGTCCAGCGAGATGAAGTACTTGGTGAGTCCGTCAGCCGTGGACGTGCTGTTGTAGCCGTATGCGATGCCGGACGCGATTCCGGGTTCGTACTCGCTCGGCGCGACGCCGCGCGTGAGAACGGCGGTTTGCGGAGAGTTGAGGTCGCGTCCCACGAACGCGCGCACGTACGGCGTGACGCTCTCCTGCACCGTAGCTGACATCGTAGTGCCAGCTGTCACCGTCGCGTTGTGCATCGAAAGCGACACGCCTTTCACCATGCGGCCGACGAAGCCGCCCACTTCCGCCTGCTCGTTCGCGTTAGCGAAGTTCGCGGAGATTGCGCCGGTGCTGACGCAGTTCGTGATTGCGAGCGTGATGCCGCTCTGGTTGGCGCGTCCGACGAATCCGCCGAGCGTCGCAATGCCCACGGAGCCGGACGTGTAGGTTGCGTTGATCGCGCCTTCGTTCACGCAGTCGACGAAAACCAGCTTGCCGGGGTTCTGCTGGTAGCCCACGAACCCGCCAACGGCCGCGGTGGCATCCGTCGAGGTGCCGCGCTTCACCTTGTCGAACGTCAGCGTGCCCTTGTTGCAGCAGTTCGAGCAGAACAGCGTGTGCGTGTTGCCGTAGTAGGAGTGGAAGCCGCCTAGCTTAGTGAACGTGGTGCCGACGTTCGCGAGGTTCGTGCAGGAGAGCATCGTGACGTCGCCCTCGCACCAGGACGAGAATCCGCCGATGTTGTGGTTGCCCCACACGTTGCCGCTCACGGTGACGTTCTCGAAGAGGCAGGTCCCCTCGATGTCGCCGCAGAAGATCGCGCCCGAGGCGAGGTTGAGCGGGTGGATGCCCGGGGCGTAGGCGTCCGGCGAGCGCGCGTCCAGAATCTGGAGGTTCTTCACCGTGCCGTCAAGGATCGTGCCGAAGAACCCGCAGTAGCTGCGTCCGGAGAGGACGAAGTTGCTCACGACGTGTCCGCCGCCGTCGTAGACGCCGCTGAACATCGGGCTGGCCACGAAGTAGGCGGCGCTGTCGTTGACGTTGCCGATGTCGATCCACCGGTCGCCGCCGAGGTCGATGTCCGCCAGCTGCACGAAGTGCTGTCCGGCAGTGCCGAGCGCGTTCGCGTTGTTCACCTGGTCGCGGAAGAACTCGAGGTCGGAGCGGTCGGCGATCTGGAACGGGTCCTGCGCCGTGCCCGAGCCGTGGAGCCAGCGGTAGACCATGTAGTAGTCCTCAGGGTCGGACACGGCCTTGATGAAGTGCTTCGGCGCGATGAGCGCGGCGGCGGGCGCGCTCGAGTACAGTCCGCCGGAGACGAAGTTCGTGAGCGCCACGGCGTCGTTGCGATCCGGATCCACGTACGCCGCGATTCCCTCGCCGTGCGCAGAGGTGAACGTACCGCCCGCGATGTTCGCCTCAAGCTGGTCTACGCCCACGCCTTCCGGCAGGGTGTCCCTGTACTGCGAGCGCGGATAGCGCGCGCCTTCGGCGGCGAAGTAGATCGCGTCGCCCGTGTAGTCGCCGCCAGAATAGCTTACGTATTCGCCCGCCGGACCGTTCGCGGTCACCGTCACCGTGGAATCGGCCGGGACGTTGACCTTGCCGCACAGAACGAAGATGCCGCCGCCCGCCGACGTGAGCGTGCCGCCGTAGAGGTTGAGGTCGTTCTGCGGCAGGTACATCATCGGGCGCGTCGTATCTGCGAAGGTGTAGACTGATCCGTCGTAGAAGTTGATCTCGGCGAGCGTCGCGTTGCCGCCGTTGCCGGTGATGCCGAACTGGCCTGGCGTGGTGGCGGTATCCACGAGCGTGCCGTAGACGTTCAGGATTGCCTTTGCGTTGTAGGATTGACGCGCGCCGGTGCTGCCGCGAATGAAGACGGCGACGTCGTCTCCGTTGCCGTGTGTGACCGTGGCGCCAGCTTGGATCGTGCAGGTGGCGGGCGAGTTGATGTTGTCGTCTACGCCGACGATGTTCAGGGCGCGGCAGTCCGCCGTGAGCGAGGTGTCCGCGGCGATTGTCAGCGAGCCGGACACCCAGGCGCCGCGTCCGGTGGTGGTGAGCGTGCCGTTTGTGACGACTAGCGAGTTGGTCGGGCTAACCGTGATCATGTATTCGCTGGAACTTGCCGTCGGATAGGACAGCGTGTGGCCGTCGAGGTCGAGCGTGAGTCGGCTTGCGTCCGCGGACGCGAACGTGACGCCATTTGTCAGCTCGATGTCCTGGATCAGCGTGAGTGTATCGCCGTCAACGGCTTGTGCAAGCGCGGCTTCAAGAGAATCGTAGGTGTTTTCGCCGATCGCCACTGGCTGCAGGTCGCCAAATACCGAAAAAGACGCCAAAAGAGCTGTGGCGTAAAGTATATGTTTCATAGAGTTTTCTTACATCAAAGTACCGAGTCGATTCAGGTCTGGTTTCCGTCGTTATCTGCCGTTGTGGGGTGCTTTGCCCTCGGGTGGCGCCGGGGGCTTTGCGTAGTGGTGGTGGACGCTTCCGTTGTTGCGCCCTACGCGGTAGGCACTCGGGGTGCGATGGGCGTGGTGCCGCCGGTGCGCCCGGTCGGATGCGCACCCCGCGGATAGGAACAGCGCGGCCAGAATTGAAACTGCAAGCAATCTGTACATGATGATATCCTGCCTTTCTGCGTAAATTATACTACACACGCCGCCGTGAGGTCAATCTCGCCCGAGCATTGATTTCGCGGCGGCGGATGGTGTATAATATCCGCATGAAACTCAATACCATAATCTGCGCCGCCGCCGTCTGCGGCTGCGCGTCGTTTGTCGCGGCGGACGAGGAGTCCGCCAAGTCCGAAGCATCCGCTCCCGCCGAGGCCGAGCTCTCCGAAGAGGAGAAGGGCGAGGAGGAAGAGGAGGCTGTTGTCTCCGCCGAGGCGTACTTCGGCGTCGACTCGCGGTATATCACCTACGGGCTTACCGACGGCAAGGACCCGATTGCGCGCGTCAACGGCTATCTCTCGTTCTTCGACTGGGTGTACGTCGGCGGCGAGATGCTCTTCGACCTCACAAAGGGCAACGGCAAGCGCACTCCGTACGAGTACGGCAACCGCGCCGGCAAGCTCATGACCCTCGATGCGCAGGCAGGCATCGCGCACGAGTTCGACCTTGGCGAGACGCTCGGCACCCTCGGAGTCGACCTCTACTACACGTACGAGTGGCTTCCGCGCCACCACGGCGTCATGAACGACACGCAGTACCTCGACGTGGAGTTCACGCTGAACGACCTCTGGCTCGAGCCGAAGCTCTGGATCGAACGCGACCTGATGGCGGACGACGGTTTCTACGTGAACCTCGAAGTCGGCCACACGTTCGCGCTCGTCGGCGAAGGGGAGGACGCGACGCTGACGTTCAAGCCGTCCTTCGCGCAGGGCGTCGGCAACACGCTCAGGACACGCGGCTACGGACTCTCCGACGACCATGGCGGCCTCATGGACTCGACGATCAAGGGCGAGCTCGCGTGGAAGCTGTGCGACAACGTCAGCCTCAAGGCGTACATCGCCTACTCCGACTACTGGTTCGACCGCAAGCTGCGCCACGGCGCGCGCGCCTACAACGGGCAGTGGGGGCACGGCGACAAGTATGCCAACTCCTGGAACTTCTACGGCGGTGTCGGCGTAGCGTTTTCGTTCTGATTCGCGGCGTAATCGCAGTTGCGCGCATCCACGCGGCCGAGAGGGTACCCAACTGGGTATTTCCTCTCGGCCTTGGCTTTGGTATAATGGCGGCATGAAAATCGCATGTTCGCTGTTGTTCGCCGTCTGCTGTCTGCAGCAGTCGTTGTTTGCGCAGCCTCCGGACTCCCTTCGGGGCGTCAAATACCGCGGCATCTTCGTCAACGACGAGGACTGGGGGCTGCGGCCGTGGGCGGTCCGTCACTTCGGCGCGCAGGAGCAGATCGGCACCAACGCATACGCGGAGGTGTTCGCGCTCATGAAGGCGGACGGACTCAACCTGATATGGCCTGCGATGCACGAGGGCGGCTACGAGTTTTCCGCGCGGCCCGAAAACCTCGAGCTTGCGAAACGCTGGGGCGTCGCGGTCGGCACGAGCCACTGCGAGCCGATGCTGCGCAACAACTGCTATCTGCCGAATGCGGACAAGAAGAAGTGGAGCTGGGTGTCGAACCGCGACTTTCTCGTCGATTACTGGCGAGAAGGCGTGAGGCGGGGAACTGTAAACGGAGATCGGGAAGTCCTGTGGACGATCGGCATGCGTGGCATCCACGACGGGAGAATGCCGGACGGAAAGACGACGGAGGAGAAGATAAAGATACTCGAGGAGGTCTTCGCCGCGCAGTGTGCGATGCTGCCGGATGGCGCGCCGAAGTTGTTCTGTCCGTACAAGGAGGTCCTGCCGATCTTCAACGCGGGGCTGAAAGTACCGGAGGATGCGACGATCCTGTGGGTGAACGACAACTTCGGGTATGTACGCCGTCTTGGCGGTCCGCAGTGCGAGGGATATGGCGGCGGCATCTACTGGCATCTTTCGTATTGGGGTCGACCCCACGGCTACATCCACCTCTGCACCACGCCGCCGGCCTTCATGTGGTACGAGCTCGTCGCGAAGTGCTGGGAGAACGGCGTTCGCGACGTCTGGATGGTGAATGCGGGCGACGTATTCCAGGCGGAGATACTGCTCGACGCCTTCGGAAGGTTCGCCGCCGACCCCGAGAGCTGGAAGGCAAAGACTGATCCTCAGGCTGATGCGTTGAGAATGTGGGCGAGGGAGAGTTTTTTTGGACAGGATTTACAAGATTTACAGGATTCAGAAAACAATCCTGATAATCCTGTCAATCCTGTCTTAAAACTATCTGACCGCATTGTCCAGCACTTGAACGAGTATTTTAATCTCGGATTCAACCGCAAGCCCGAGCACATGTGCATTCAGTGGTCGCGCGCCCTGCCTGAGAGCGTAAAATCGTCACTGCTTAAACGTTACCACGCCCTGCTGAACGAAGACATTGAAATAGAGCGGCAGCTGACTGGGGAAGGAGCCAGGCATATTGACGACTACTTCCGCCTCGTTGGCTTTCAGACGCGCTTCCTCGCCTACGCGGGCATCATCCATCTGGAAGGACGAGACAAGGCGTACGCGCACTCGGTGCTTGATCCGCTTTACGCGCGATGGGACGCGCTTGACGGCGGAAAGTGGTCCGGATTCTGGATCGACACAATCGACGAAAGGCCCGGGATGTATCAGCCGACGGCGCACAACCGCTGGAGCTCGCAGATGCAGTGGCCGTGGAACGAGCCGGATGATCCGGCGCGGAAGGATCGTCGCGGCGAGAGCCGGAGCGACTATGCGGCCACGCAGTACCGCGCGGACGTTCCGGAGCCTACGTGGCTAGAGCCTGTCGCGCGCGAGCGTGGCGCGAAGGGCGGCGAGTGGGTGAACGTCGCTGGCCTCGGCACGAGCGGCAACGCTCTCGCGCTTCTGCCTGTCAAGCCAGGAGTCGGCGAGGGGGCATTCCTGAAGTTCGATTTGAATCAACCGCTCACCCACTCGCCCACTCACCCACTCAATCAATCGTCCCTCGTTCTTCAGTTCCTTCCCGACTTCGCGCTTTGGCCGGGGTTGAAGCTCGGAGTGAAAGTGTCGTTCGACGACGACGAGGCGAAGTATGTCGAGGTGCCGCGCAGCGACTCCAACATCGGCGAGAAGGATTCCGTCCGTGCCGTCGCCGTTCAGGACAACTTCATCCGCGTTGATGTGCCGATTCCGTCCGGCGCGAAGACGGCGACGATCACGGCCGTCGATCCAGGAGTAGTCATTGACCGCGTCGGCGTGCGAACCGTTCCGTAGTCCAACCCACGCATGCTCGGCGGTTTTCTGTGCTGGGATGCGGTAGAAATGCTATAATATGTTCAAAACAACGGGAATAGATGCGCATGAAAACAAAAGAAGACTACAACAAGTTTCTGTCTGACGTTCGGAATGCCTCGGGCATTGAGTCGCTGACCCCTGACGAGTCGGGGCTTGTGAGCGTGCGCGTCGATGACGCGTACAATGTGAACCTCCAGTTCGTCGAGGCGACCGGGAAGGTTCTCTGCTTCGTGGAGGTGGCGACTCTCCCGCCTGATGCGTCCAGGGCGGTATACCGCGACCTTCTTGTGGGAGGGCTCTTCGGCAAGGATACGGCAGGCGGATACTTTGCCCTGGAGCCGGAATCGGAGTCCGTCGTCTACAACTACTTCTTCGACCTCGATGAGGCGGCGAAGGACGTCGAGGAATTCGTCCACACCATAGAGAAGATACTTCAGCTCTGCGACATCTGGTCGGAGCGGATTCGCCGCGATCTCTCCGGCGAAGAGGCGGAAGGGACGTCAAAAGACAGCGCCGAACAGCCTGCGCATTTCCAGGGGTCGATGATCCGCGCCTAAAGTACGCAATATTATGCAATGTGATGTAACCTTTTCCCGGCTCGCGTGTAGACAGGACGTGGAAACCGTAGATACATCCATGGAAAAGGAGCTGTGTTATGCCTCTGAACGTTGAATCATTCCGCAGTCTGGTCAACCAGACGCATTACGGAAACCGCGACATCGTCGTCAGCGGCGAGGGGAAAAACGCCACGGCGCGGCTCGGAAACTTCTTCTTCTCTCATGGGAAGGCCGTCAACAACGCGACGATGACCGCCTTCAAGGAGGCTCTCGAGAAGGAGTATGGCTCGCTCGGAACGCACGCCTTCGACACGGTCCTCGGAGCGCGCAGCCAGCTCAACAAGTCGCTGCGCGCCTGCGACATCCAGCAGACGCTCTCCAAGCTCGTGCCCATCCGCGAGAACCGCTTCTTGGGCGAGGTTAACCGCCAGATCGCCACCTCCCCGAAGATGCTCGAACTGTCCGACAACGAGAGGATGGCGGTGTTCCAGAAACTGAAGGACGAGCCATTCAAGGACGTTGACCTTGCGGCGTGCCGCACGCCTGAGGACCTGTCGGCCGCGGCGGCGTGCCGCATCGGCGCGGCGATCGACAAGCTCCGCAAGGAGAGTGACGCAGGCCTTCACGAGAACACGCTTGGTGCGCGCAAGTCCGTCGAGACGGCCGCGGGCGCAAAGGAGCCGACGGGCCTCAGGAACCTCAACACGGTCCTCAAGGCGGGCTCGACCTCCGTCGAGGACCAGATCAAGAAGGGCCTCATCGGCGCGGGAATGAGCGTCAACAGGTCCGATACGAACACCATCCTCTTCGAGAAGCTCAAGACGAACGGCGTGGAGCCGGGCTTCATCTACCGCAACGACTGGTCGCCGGACGACACGCGCGGAATGATGGCCGACATCAACTCCGACGAGAGCCGCTTCGCGCTCGATAAGCTCAAGGAGAAGGACCCCGACTTCGCGCAGAAGTGCGAGGGCAAGACGCTCCGCGAACAGATAATGCTCGCCGGGCGCGCGCACCCCGCAGGGATAGCGGCCGTCGCGGAGTTCGCTCTCCGGGAGGCGGCAATAATGGTGAAGAACGGAAAGATCGCGGACACGCATTCGTTTGGTCCGCTCGCAACGGCCATCAAGAACTACAACATTAATCCGCGCGACCTTGAACGCCTCATCAACGGCGGCACGGACAAGGGGACCGCGGATGCGATAAAGGAGATCAAGCGCGAGCTCTTCGCGCAGATCCGCGATGCGGTGATGGGCGTCAGGAGCGGCGACGACTTCTACCTGCTCTCGCCGATCTTCAAGCATTTCGACGAGCGCCACATCATGAAGCTCGACTACAACGAAGGCGACCGCGTCAACATCAAGGACGCCGCGCACGCGGGGTCGTTCCAGCGCCCCGAGCGCATCCTCACCACGCGCAAGCCGATCCTCGGCCAGATCTACCGGCTCCAGACCGCCCACTCCGCCGACTCAATCTCCGCCGGCGCCGTTACAGAGGCGCTCGCGAACGACCTCACGCGCATAGCGGGAGTCCCCGCGCAGGAGCTCGAGATCGTCCGCGGCGAGTATTCCGACGGACACCCCAAGCTCATGCTCCAGGCCAAGTTCGCAGACGGCTACAAGGACATGGAGGCGGGCTTCATCAAGGACGGGCGCATCGTGCCGCCCAAGGGTGAATCGGCCGAGAAGCTCGGCAAGTACAAGGCGTTCTTCCTCCTCACGGCCGATCGCGACGCCGTGGGGCGGCGCGGACAGAACAAGGGCTTCGCGCACGGCAAGTTCTTCGCGATCGACCCCGGCCACTCGCTCGAGGGCAACGCCAAGTACCTCAAGGTCTCCGACGACCTCTCCTTCAAGGACACCTACGGCAAGAGCACGAAGCCTCGCTTCGAGAACTTCTCCGTCTTCGACGACGACACATTCTTCTCCAAGATTGAAGGCGTCATCAACCTCCGCGAAACCGCGAAGCGCGGCGAGTTCAAGAAACTGTTCGACGACTACCGCGCCGCCTTCAACCCGAACGAGGAGGGCATCTCCGACGCGGAGAAGGCGCTGCGCACGAAGATATGCGCCGACATCGACAAGAAGGAGGCGGAGTTCAACGAGTCGCTGAAGAAGATCCTCGACGTCTCCGCGAACAACCTCGCGCTCTACGACGACCTCGACGACCAGCCGCCCGCCGTGCGGCAGGGCGCGATCGAGACCGTCGCCAACCTGGAGAAGCTCACCTCCCCCACGACGTGGGTCAGCAAAAAGGGCAAGGTCGCGCTCCAGCACCTTGAAGTCATCCCCGAGACGCGCGTTCCCTGGAAGGGGACCCTGAAGGGCGACAACCTCCTGTTCATATGCGAAACCAAGCTCTCCTGGGATACCATCCAGCTCCTGGAGGCCGCGGTGAAGGGGGCGGGCGGCAAGTGCGAGACCGACGCCCTCGGCGTCACGCGGGTCACCGTCCCGAAGGGCAAGGCCGCCCAGTTCTTCGCCTCGTTCAACGAAGACCAGGTGCAGCAGCTCACCCATACCGCCGAATACATGGCGCGCAAGAACGGCCTCGACGGCCTCAAGGAAGCGCAGACCTACAAGCCGGTCCCCTATCCCCCCGCCAACGATCCGCGCCCACTCATGACCGTCGAATCCCTCCCAGAACAGATTGATTTCGAGGTCGACGGCCTCGTCTACCGCTTCCCGAAGATCCACTACCAGGACCTCATCACCAAGCACCCCACCGTCGACTGCCCGCGCAACGTCGACGAACTCCGCGCCCTCCTCAGCGCCCAGGTGAAGCTCGGCCGGGAGATTCTCGGCGCGCTGATGAGCGGCAGGCCGCAGCTCTTCGAGCCCACGAACCAGAACATCGTCGCGCTCACCTACGCGCTCCACGCGACGGCGCTCAAGAAGGGCGAGTTCATGTACCGCGGCTCCTTCTCGATCGAGGACAAGAACGGCGACATCGCGCGCTGGTTAGACAAGGCGAATGACCTCTACATCCGCACCTCCACCCACGCCAAGCCCTACCAGTCGGCGCGCGTCGACGGCCACCTCAACATGCCGCGCGGCTACGACGTCCCGACGGGCGCGGGCGGGCTCCTGAACGGCATGAGGACGTTCCACTTCTTCACGATCCCGGA
>JAEEOY010000126.1 GCA_016284515.1 Kiritimatiellia bacterium
CCGTGTCGTCAGCCATCAGCCACCACGGCGCGCCGCCGCCTTCCCACTCGGCGCAGCTGTAGGGTCCGGGACGGAGAATCACCCACAGTCCCTCCTTCTGCGCCATGCGGCAGAACTCCGCGGCGTCTGCGCGTCCGTCCCACTTGAAGACGCCCCTCTCGCGTTCGTGATAGTTCCAGAACATGTAGCATCCGACGGCGTTGCATCCCATCGCCCGCAGCATCTGCAGCCTGTGCTGCCAGTATGCGCGCGGAATGCGCGCGTAGTGAACCTCGCCGCAGCGCACGACGAACGGCCTGCCGTCGAGGAGGAAGTCCTTCTCGCCGATTTCGAAAGTTGCCGCTGATGCAAGCAGCGTAGCCGCGGCCGCAAGCGCCGCGCAGGCATAGTATGACAGTTTCATGGAAGCGATTATACCACATTACCCCAATTGGGGTAAAGGGCAAAATCACTCCCTGTAGTCGATGCGGGCGTAGGATTCGCGCTGGACGCAGCGTGCGTAGCGCACGGCGGGGCGGCCGAAGAGCATCGCGTAGAAAGGCGTCGTGCGGCGGATTCCTACCGTCGCCTCGAGGATCTCCGGCACTTCCTTCTGCACGAGGTTGAGGAATCCGCACCAGCACGTCGCGATTCCCGCGGCATTCGCGAGCATCTCGAAGTGCGCGCACGCGATCGTCACGTCCTCGCGCGGAGTCGTCACGCCGGGAGAGGTCTCATCGGACGACACGATGAGGATTCCGCTCGCGCCGCGGAAGAACATGTCCTCCCCTCCCTTGCGCAGCTTGATCGCGGGAATGGCGAGCCAGCGCGGAAGGAGTCGCGTGCCGTCGCGGTGCTGTTCGATCGCGGATATGAATCCGGCGCGGAAGCGGTCCGTCGCCGCGCGCGTCGGGAAGCAGGTGAAAGTCAGCGAGCGCGCATTGCATCCGGTCGGCGCGTTGCCGAGCGAGGCGAGAATCCTGTCGAGCGTCGCGCGGTCTACGTCTTCGGAGGCGAAGCGGCGCACCGACCTGCGCGCGCGCATCCAGTTCTCCACTTCGTCGAGCGACGGCAACGCGAGGTCCTTCGTCGGAACGGAGTCCGCCGCCTTTCTCCCGTCGAACGTCACCGCTCCGACGGGGCATATCGCGAGGCAGTGCTGGCAGCGCATGCACTTGTCGGGATACGCCATCTTCGGCGTTCCGTCGTCCGCGGACTTCAGCGCGCGGAACGCGCAGTCGCGCACGCACGCTCCGCACTTCACGCATTTGGACTCATTGACTTCAAAGAGAGGTGACATAGGAACAGTTAGGAGTGGGGGAGTGGAAGAGTTGGGGAGTGGAGGAGTGGTCAGCCGATGGCGAGCATCGCCTCGATCGCGCGGCGGGCGCGGACAGAGATGTCCTCTGGAACGGTGACACGCGTCTTCATCTCGCGCAGCGCGGCGGCGAGGTTCTCGAGCGTGGTCTTCTTCATGTTCGGACACACCATGCGCTCGTTCACCGGATAGAACACCTTGCCTGGGTTCTCCTTGCGCAGACGGTGGAGAATGCCGACTTCCGTCCCGACGATGATCTCCTTCGCGTCGCTCTCGCGTGCGAACTTGCACATTCCGCCGGTGGAGAGCGCGTGGTCCGCCGCTTCGCGCACAGGACGCGCGCACTCGGGATGGACGAGGACGGGCGCCCCCGGATGCGCCGCGCGCGCGGCTGCGATTCCGGCGGGGGTTATCGCCTGGTGCGTCGGACAGTAACCAGGCCATAGCGTATATGTGCGGCCGAGCATCCCCGAGATGTGTCCGCCGAGATGCTGGTCGGGGACGAAGAGAATCTCCTGGTCGGGCGCGAACGTTTTCATCACCTTCTCGGCGTTTCCGCTCGTGACGCACATGTCGCACTCGGCCTTCACCTCGGCGGTGGAGTTGACGTAGCAGACGGCCTTCGCGCCCGGATGCTTCGCCTTGAGCTCGCGCAGCTGCTCGCCCGTTATCATGTCCGCCATCGGACAGCCGGCGGACGGATCGGGAATGAGGACGGTCTTGCCGGGGTTCAGTATCGCCGCCGTCTCCGCCATGAAGAAGACGCCGCAGAAGACGATTACGTCCGCATCGACCTGCGTCGCCCTGCGGGCGAGCTCGAGCGAGTCGCCAGTATAGTCGGCGGCATCCTGCACTTCCGCGCGCGTGTAGTTGTGCGCAAGCACGACGGCGTTGCGCTCCCTCTTGAGTCTCGCGATCTCTTCGTTAAGACTTTCGTTCATGGCGTTCCCTCGGACCTTTAAATCCTTTTCCCGAATATTATACCAAAACGCGGCGCACGGTGGACCGCTGCGATTGCAACATGAGCTCTGACTGGGGGAAGCGGCGTCCCGCCGCTTTGCACGCTACGGGCGCTCGTCGCGGCAGCTCGCCCAAACCGTCGGATCTTGGCATCGCTACGGCTTCCACGCTTCAGACAATAAGCTTCGCTTAGCCTGCCGTGCCTCGGCATCTATCTCTGGTTGCGTACTCGGGCGTCTCCTACGCCTGCGAGCCAAGACCTCTCCTCTTGCGCGACTGCCGCGCCTCACACCCTCCGCTATATTCATGGCTTCGCTCCCCTGGAAATCTCAGATGAACGGCGACGCTTCGTTGGCGCTGCGTTTGCAACACGAGCTCTGACTGGGGGAGGCGGCG
>JAEEOY010000127.1 GCA_016284515.1 Kiritimatiellia bacterium
TCAGCGCGCGCTCGAGCGCGACGGGATCCGCCGTGTCAACCTGTATCGGACACGCGGCGACGCTCTGCACCGTCTCGACGGTCCGCTCCAGCGTCGCGGCCTCGTCGATTCCCGGAACGCCGCAGTTTACGTCAAGAACCTCCGCACCCGCGTCTATCTGCTTCACCGCCTCGCGAAGCACGTACGCCGTGTCCCCTCGTAGATAAGCCTCCTTCAGGAGCTTCTTGCCAGTCGGGTTTATGCGCTCGCCGATGACGAGCCCCGCGTGCGGCCTCAGCTCCACGACGCCCGTTCCGGACGAGACGACGGTACTAGGCTCGGCGCGTGAGACTTCCGTAGCTGAAAGGCTGGAAAACCTAGAGTTTGAATAATCGGCAAGCGCATCGCGCACGGCGGCGATGTGCGCCGGGGTCGTTCCACAGCACCCTCCGACGATCGATGCGCCCGCGTCCACGAGCTTCGCGACCGTCTCGGCGAATTCCTCCGGCCCAACGGTGAACACCGTCTTCCCGTCCACGATCTTCGGCATGCCAGCGTTTGGCTTGACGACAATCGGCCTCGTCGAGACCTTCGCGAGGCGCTCCACGAACGGAAGCATCCTGTCTGGACCGAGTCCGCAGTTGAATCCGTACGCGTCGACGCCGAGCGACTCGAGGAGCGTCGCGACGCACTCGACCGACGCGCCGGTGAGCAGCTTGCCCGACTCGTCGAGCGCAACAGTCGCGTACACGGGAAGGCTCGAGTTCAGCTTCGCGGCGAGGACGGCGGCCTTAAGTTCGCGCGTGTCCCCCATCGTCTCGACGAACACCAGGTCCGCGCCAGCCTCCGCACCGAAGCGCACCATCTCCGCAAACGCCTCGTAAGCGTCGTCGAAGTCAAGGTCGCCGGCGGGCTTGAGAAGCCTGCCAGTCGGGCCGATGTCGAGCGCGACCTTAGCGGACGCCGCGCCGCGGCGCGCGATGGAGATCGCGGACGCCACAAGTTCTTTCAGGTCGTAGGGTCCGTAGTACTTGAGCCGGTTCGCGCCGAACGTGTTCGCAAGCACGATGCGCGAGCCGGACTCTGCGTACGCGCGGTGGACGGACGCCACGGCGTCCGGATTCTCCACGTTCCAGTCCGTCGGATCCTTCCCCGGCGGCAGTCCCGCCGCCTGCACCATCGTGCCGAAGCCTCCGTCGAGAAAATCAATCCCTTCCATCGCATCCTCCGATCTCGCATATGGCCGTCACGCTCTTTGACGGAACGAGCAGACAGGAATCCGTCACGGCGACTCCGATGCGCCGCGTCGCCTCGAGACGGTCGACTATCTCGCGGCTGAGCGAGAGCGGCATCTCGCCGTAGCCGGGCGAGCGGCGCGGCATGAGCTTCTCCCCGGGGGCAAGCGACGCGCGCGCCTCCGCCTCGAGCCGGTCCATCTCGCGCTCGACGGCGTCGAGCCCTATCTGCTGCGAAAAGTACGCGTCCGCGCCGCTCAGCGCCGCAAGCCTGCGCTGCCATGCGTCGAACGCCGCGCCGAGCGTGCCGCACATGTACACGCGCTCGCCGAAGCGCGCCCACACGCCCTTGGCCTCAATCGGCGCTTCGCGCTCGAGCTCGGCTTTCCGGATGTCGCACGCTCCGCTCATCGGGCGAGTATTCCCGCGAGGTTGTCCATTATGCGGCGGGCGAGCTCGGGCTTGTTCATCGTGTAGACGTGGACATGCCCTACGCCGTTCGCGAAAAGGTCGATTATCTGCTCGGTTGCATATGCAACGCCCGCGTCGAGCATCGCCGCCGGATCGTCTCCGAATCGGTCCACGATCGCGCGGAAGCGCGGCGGCAGGCTTGTCCCCGAAAGCTCGCATATGCGCGCGATCTGGCGTCCGTTGGTGACGGGCATTATGCCGGCCACTACCGGAACCGTCACGCCGGCGTCCCTGAGCCGCGCGAGGTAGTGGAAGTAGACGTTGTTGTCGAAGAACATCTGCGTCGTCAGGAAATCGAGCCCGGCGTCGACCTTCTCCTTCACGTGCGCTATGTCGTCCGCAAAGTGAACGCTCTCGGGGTGCACCTCGGGATAGCACGCCCCGCCGAGGCAGAAGCCCTTCCCGGAAAGCTCCCTTACGAGATCCGACGCGTGCATGAACGCCGCGTTGCCGGGGAACTCGATTCCGGGGGGACAGTCCCCGCGCAGGCAGAGGATGTTTTCGATGCCCGCCTCGCGGAAGGACTCCACCTCGCGCTCTATCGACTCGCGCGTCGCCCCGACGCAGGTGAGATGCGCGAGGACAGGGACTCCGCACGACTTCTGCACGTGCTCGGCGATCGCGCGCGTGTTCGCGCCGGTCGAACCGCCAGCCGCGCCGTACGTCACGGACATGAACGAAGGCGCCGCCGCGGCGATCTGCGCGACGATCTCCTTCGTGCCCTCGAGCGGACGGTCCTTCTTCGGGGGGAAGACCTCGAATGAGACCGACGGACCTCCCTTTGCAAGTATCTCGGATATCTTCATGCGCGTATTATACCATTTCCTGACGAATGCTTGTCGCGCGGGCAATCAGATTAGACAGAGAAGAGCGACGCCGGCGAGGATTGCCGCAAGTGCAAAAGCCTTGCGGCGCAGGTTCGTCTCGCGGAACACCGCCCCGCCCAGAAAGAAGGTGAGGACGACGCTCGAGCGGCGTATCATGCTGAGCACGGATATCCTCGCCCCCTCCGAGCCCACGGCGTTGAAATAGCATGCGTCCGAAAGCGCAAGAAGAACGCCCACAAGCGGAATCGTCCAGCGGAAGGTGAACGGATGCGTTGCAAGGCCCGCGCCTTCCGGAACGCGCCCGCGGAGCTTCCGCCCAAGCGTCGCCGCGGCGTATATGACGCACATCCCGCCCATAAACCACCAGAGGACGGTTCCAGTGGGGATCGCCAGATCCTTGAGAAGATGCTTGTCGTAAAGCGCCGAGCAGCTGCCGAGGACAGTTCCGAGGAATGCGAGCCACACCGCACGGTTCCGCCTGAAGTCGATTCCCTCGTGGGCCGCGGAGCGCGAAAACAGCACGCACCCCGTGACAACCATCGCCATGCCAAGCGCCTGCACGGGAGTGGGAACCTCCGCGAAGAGCACGACGGCGCCGAGGAGAGTCCACAACGGACCAGTCGCGCGGATTGGCGCGGCGCAGGTTATCGGAAGTGTTCTCAGCGCCATGTAGGTAGCCGTCCAGCTCGCGCCGACTATGCAGCTCTTAACGAGCAGCAGGGCGACATGGGCCGGCGGCAGCGAAACGGCCGCGGCAAATGTGCCGCGCCAGACAAGACACGCCGTCACGGCGAGCCACCCTGACGCCGTGCTCCCAAGAAGCGTCGGAAACACGGCGTTGCCGCTCACCGACGCCTTCTTGCTTAGGTCGTAGAGGCTTAGGACGACGCACGAGGCGAGTATCCAGCCGAGCCAGTGCTGCTGCATGGAATCGCCGTGGAGTCCGTCAGAGGACCTTCCTTATGCGCTCGACCGCCTCGAGGACGTTGGCGCGGGAGTTGAAGGACGAGATGCGGATGTACCCCTCGCCCGCCTTTCCGAATCCGGCGCCCGGAGTCGTGACTACGTTGGCTTCCTTGAGGAGCTTGTCGAAGAACTCCCAGCTGTCGCCCTTCACGTTCACCCAGAGATACGGCGAGTTGCCCCCGCCCGTCACCTCGTAGCCGAGCGCGGCAAGCGCCTCCTTCATGAGACGTCCGTTCTCGAGGTAGAAGTCGATCGTGGCCTTCGTCTGCGCCTGGCCCTCGGGCGAATAGATCGCCTCCGCGCCGCGCTGGGTGATGTAGCTAGCGCCGTTGAACTTCGTCGTCTGGCGGCGCGTCCACATGGGACGGAGCTCGACCGGCGAACCGTCCGCGGCGAAAGCGACGAGCCCCTTCGGAACGACGGTGTATCCGCAGCGCACGCCCGTGAAACCTGCGGTCTTAGAATAGCTGCGGAACTCTATCGCGCACTTGCGCGCGCCATCGCATTCGTAGATGGAGTGCGGGATCCCGGGCGTCCTGATGAACGCCTCGTAGGCCGCGTCGAAGAGGATGAGCGACTTCCTGTCGTTCGCCCAGTCGACCCACTTCTGGAGCTGCTCCTTAGTCGCGACCGCGCCGGTGGGGTTGTTCGGATAGCAGAGGTACACGATGTCCGCGTCTCCCGCCGACTCCGGGCCGGGAACGAATCCGTTGGAAGCGTCGCACGTGAGGTACTTAAGCCCGCCGTAGCGTCCGCCCTCGTTGGCGCCAGTGCGGCCCGCCATCACGTTAGTGTCGACGTACACAGGGTAGACGGGATCGCCTACCGCTATCTTGACGTCGTTGCCGAAGAGCTCCTGTATGTTGCCGCAGTCGCACTTCGCTCCGTCGGAGATGAATATCTCGTCTGCGGCGATGTCGATGCCGCGGTCCTGGAAGTCGACCTTCGCCGCCTTCTCGCGCAGGAACGCATAGCCCTGCTCTGGGCCGTAGCCATGGAAGTTCTCGCGCGCCGCCTCGTCGTCGACGGCCTTGTGCATCGCCTTCACGACTGCGTCGCAGAGAGGCTCGGTGACGTCGCCGATTCCAAGGCGGATGATCTTCGCGTCCGGATTCGCCGCCTGGTGCGCGGAGACGCGGTGTGCGATTTCGGTGAACAGGTAGCTTGCCTGTATCTTGGAGTAGTTTTCGTTTACGTGGAGCATAGGGGGAATGTTGAATTATGAATGGTTAATTATGAATGGTGGTGATCGTCGTCGCGCTTCTTCAGGCGCGGAAGGAACCCGTCGATGCACGCGAGCGAGACGAAGAACAGCGAAAGCACGGCCGGCGAGCGCAGGGGACAGTCCCCGAATCCGTGGATGAAGGTCGCGACCGCAGTCGCGAGGATGCAGAACACCGGCGCAGGGATGACGAACAGCTGCACGGGCTGCGGCGGCTGCTCCTTGTTCGGAATGAACCGGATGGAGTCCACCATCGCCCTCCACACCCTGCCGAGCGGCATAAGCAGCAGCACCACGACCGTCACCATGAGTCCGAACCCTACGAGTCCGTGCTCGGCCAGGAACTGGAGGTAGTCGTTGTGGACGTTCACGCCGCCGACCATCTGGATCTGCCGCAGCTCCTTGTCCGTCATGTACTGGAGGCAGAAGTGCTTGTAGCCCCAGCCGCCGATGCCGAACGCGAAGTTGTCCTTCCATATCTCGGTTGCGACGCGGACATGGTACTGTCCCTTGCCCGTGACGCGGTCCAGAACCTCCGTCGTGTTCAGCGTGTTGACCTCGCGCTGGAGGTCCTCCGGCATGAACATCACCGCGCATATCGCTATCAGCGCGAGGACGAGCACGCTCAGCGCGCCGGACCTCACGCGCTGCGCCTTCTTCATCTTCGCAAAGGAGCAGACGAACGTGTGGAGGAAGAAGATTATCGCAAGACCAGTCACGAGCATCACCGCCGCGCGGGAAAGAGTGTCGAGCGCGCAGAAGAAGAATATGACGGCGGGTATGAGGTAGTAGTGCCGCTGCCAGAAATGACCCTCCTTCTTCGGCGCGGACGAACCATGGTGATGGTGGTGGTGATGCGAATGCTCCGCATCGCCGCCCGACGCGGCCTCAGCGCCGACTGCCGGCGCGGAAGAAGGCGCCTTGATCATCGACGGGGATCGGGTGGACTCGTCAAGCTGCCAGCGCCAGAGCCCCACGGCAAGTCCGAACAGCGTCGTAAAGTAGTCGCCTGCCATGTTCGGATACCCGAACGTCGAGAAGAAGTAGGCGCTCTGGAAGCAGTCCTCCACCCACAGAGGCCCCTTCGCCTCCGTCATCTGCTGTATCGCGCCAACTACTCCGAGGGCGAGACCGTTCCACACAATCATCGCAAGGAACGTCCGCTTGCCCTTCTTCAGAAGCGCATGCTTTGCCGCAACGGTGGCGGTGAGCGTAGGAACGAACCACATGACGACGTTGAGATGCTCCATGCGGTTCACGCAGAACGGGATGAACGGAATCATAGGCTTGGGATCCGCCCCCGCCTGAATCGCGGGATAGTCGCACACCGGACACAGCCCGACGTTGAAGAACGGCACAATAAGCAGCAGAACGAGCCCAAGCGACACCCACACGAGCGGATCCCCGCGCATCGCCTCCCAGACGCGCGAGCGAGCCTCGTATGTGGTCTCCCCCTCGTGCCTCTGCGGAAAGCACAGCATGACCTCCAGCAGGAAGGCCGTAAGCCACGGCATGACAGGCAGGATGTAGTCCGCCCTGGCTCCGCCGAACAGCCACGCAAACACCGCGCAGACCGCGAACACGTGGAACACCGCTATGTTATTGTAGAGAAACTGCATACTCGACCACCTTTCCGACGGCATCCTCCTCGGACACCCTGCAAACCTGTTTTCCTCGAACGTACAGAACAAACTCCCCGTCCGCGCCGCATAGCGCTATGTCCGCGCCCTTCGCCTCGCCAGGACCGTTCACGACGCACCCCATGACCGCCACGTGCGGAAGCTTCACGCCGTCCTTCGCCAGCGTCTCCAGCGCGATCTCGACCTGCGACGCGACATGCATCAGGTCGACCTTGGTGCGTCCGCAAGTGGGGCACGACGTGATCGCCGGACCCGGCGCGCGCAGTCCGAGCGCGCGCAGTATCTCCATCCCGACGCGCACCTCCTTCTCAGGCTTCGCCGTGAGCGAGACGCGTATCGTGTCGCCGATTCCCTCACTCAGAAGGATCCCGAGCGCAACGGAATTCCGCACCGCGCCTGGAATTAGCGTGCCCGCCTCGGTCACGCCGACGTGCAGCGGGCAGTCCGTCCGCTCCGCAAGAAGCCTGTACGTCGCGATCGTGTCCGGAACGTTCGACGCCTTCGCGGAAATCACGACATCGCGGAAATCTTCGTCCTCGAGGATCTTCAGGTGCCCCATCGCGGACCTGACAAGCGCCTCAGGAACGTCTATCGTCCCCGCGTCGAGTTCGCCGCGGAGTCCCTTCTCGAGGGAGCCCAGGTTGACGCCGATCCTTATCGGAACCTTCTTCGCCTTCGCCGCCCTCACGACGGCCTCAACCCTGTCACGCGAACCGATGTTGCCCGGATTGATGCGGAGCGCGTCCGCCCCCGCCTCTATCGCCGCAAGCGCGCAGCGGTAGTCGAAGTGGATGTCGGCGACGAGCGGAATCGGCGATGTGCGCCTCACCTCGCCCAGGACCTTCGCCGCGTCTACGTCCGGAACCGTGAGCCTGAAGATGTCACAGCCGAGCGCTGCGCATTCCGAAATCTGCGCAGAAAGCGCCGCCGCGTCGTGCGGATCGGCGTTCGCCATCGACTGGACGCTCACCGGGGCTCCACCGCCCACGGCAACTCCGCCGACATCAATTGCTCGCGTTGTCCGTCGCATTGGTCTCCGTGGTCTCCCCAGCCTCGGCTTCCGCCGTCTCCGCGGCGTCCGGTTTGTACGTGTGAATCCTCCAGCTCCTGTGCGCGTCACGGAAGATAAGAAGCCCCATCGCGCCGAGGAGAAGGAACATAAAGCCCGTGGAAAGCACGGCGACGATCCTCTCGGGGACGCGCCTGCGGAAGAT
This sequence comes from Kiritimatiellia bacterium, assembly GCA_016284515.1. Lineage (GTDB taxonomy): Bacteria > Verrucomicrobiota > Kiritimatiellia > RFP12 > UBA1067 > UBA1067. The sequence continues at coordinate 7,555 of JAEEOY010000127.1, forward strand.
GAGCGCATAGAGCGCGAAGAGGATGAGACCTCCGTCAAGGACGGGAATCGGCAGGAGGTTCAGCACCGCAAGGTTGACGTTCAGGAAGCGGAGAAAGCCAACGCCGTCCCAGAAGTCGTGGCGGACGGACCTGTAGATGCCCTCAACGATCATCTGCGGCCCGCCAAGAGCCTTCGCAGTGTTCTTCGCCTCCTTCGGCGTGACGAGTCCCTTGAGGACGCGGAATATCGACCCCGCGTCCCACGCGAGCTGCCTGAACGGATTCCTATGCGGCATCCAGCTCGACGCGCCGTTCTCCTTCGGAACGCTAACCGCGTTGATCATGTAGATTCCCGTCACCTTGTCCGCCTCCGGCGTAACGAGCGTCGTGCGCTCCACGCCCGCCTCGTTGCGGAGAACAAGCTCCGTCTCCTGAGCGCCGACTATCTGGAACTCGACCTGCATCTCCGACCAGTTGGCCACGGGCTTGCCTCCGACGGAAACCACGGTGTCGCCCTTCTTGATGCCTGCCCTCTCGGCGGGGCCGTCCTTGAGCGTGTAGGCGATCTTGGCGGGAAGCTCGCCGAACTTGACGGACGGAATCGCGGCGAGGGTGAACGCGAGCACCACGGCGAGGACCAGATTCATCCCCGGCCCTGCAACCGCAACGGCAATCTCCTTCCATGCAGGGACCTCCTTGCGCCCCCTCCCGGGCTCCTTCTTGCCGTCTTCGCCACCCTCGAGCTTCTTCGTGCCCTCGGGATCGACGTCGGGAATCATCACGTATCCGCCAAGCGGAATCCAGCTGAGGCGGTACTCAACCCCGCGCCACGTCTTCTTGACGATGGCAGGCCCGAACCCGATCGAGAAGCGTTCGACCTTGAGCCCAAGCTTGAGCGCGACGATGAAGTGCCCGAACTCGTGAATCGCAATCGCGAGCGAGAAAAAGAGCACGCACAGGGCGATGTAGCCGATTGTTATTAAAATCTCCATTTATATGATGCTTTTCTACTTTCTTCTTGAAACTATACTCCAACACAACCCGCAAGCCGATCCCTTTTTAACCGACAACGGATGCATTGACCGAATATTATACCAAATACTGCCCCCAAAATGGGGACAGTATTCGATAACGTGTGCCTCGCGAGGTTGGCACAGGACTAGTCGAGGCGCAGATAGTCGAAGTCAGCGTGTCCGCCAGGGGCCTTCGTCGAGTACATGAAGAGCGCGAAGCGGTATCCCGTGAAATGCGGAATGGTGTAGACGAGGCCGATGCTGCGTCCGATCGGAAGCCACGTCTGCCCGTCTGCGGAGTAGAAGAAGCGCCCGAGATCGGAGCCCGCCGGATTCCCCCTGAAGTCCGCCCCGGGCTGACGAGTGAAGTCTCCCGTCGCCTTGAGGTACACCTCGCTGACGCCCTTCGGCAGCTTCGCGCGCGCAATCTCCCTCACCTTGCCCTGCGGCGCATGCCGCAGCACAACGAAGAAGTCTTCGCCCTCCTTCGTAACCGCCGCCTCGGCGTAGTCGCGCTGGAAGAGCGCAAGGCCCGCGCGGTCGCCGTCCTTGATTCCCGAAACGTCCACCTTCGTTGTCGCGCGGCAGGCCGGACCCCAGCAGCGCTGCGTGAGCGAGTTGCGAGCCATGTCGAGCGACGCGTCCGTCCTGTCCGTGCGCAGGCGCATCCACCCCTCGCGCTCCGCAAGCGTCCAGAGCGCATCCGCCGGATTGTGGTTCCACTGCCAGACCGAACCAAGCGCCTTTTCGCCGAACTCGTCGGACGCAACGACGCCGGGAATTCCGCCCTTCGTCGGATGCAGGCATCCTTCAGCCTTCACGACTGGCCAGCCGTCGCGCCACTCGACCGGAAGCATGTACGGACAGCGTCCGACCGCGCCTCTGTCGCCGAAGAGGTACGCGTACCACTTTCCGTCGGGCGAGTCGATGAACGAGCCCTGCGCAATGCCCTCGTGCTGGAAGACGATCTTCCCCTCCCACGGACCTTTCATCGTACGCGAGCGATGAACGATGACTGTGCGGCACTTTCCGCGCGGCCAGCCGATGTTGACGAGATAGTACATTCCGTCGTGCTTGAAGACCTGAGAGCCCTCGCCGAGTCCGGAACCGCCCGCGCAGTCAGTGACGTTGTCGAGCACGATCTCGCCTCCGTCCACGAAACCGGAGAAGTCGCCCTTCATCTCGGTGAGGCGCACCTTGTACGGACGTCCCGGAACAGTCGCATATACCCAGAAGCGTCCGTCCTCGATCCAGAGCGACTCGTCGTACTGCTTGGGCTGCAGGCGGAAGAACTCCCAGCCGCCCTTCTCGGGATCCTTGCAGCGGAAGAAATACGTCGCGTCAACCTTGTTGTTGAAGCTCGTCACATAGAAGCAGTCCGTCTTCTCATCGTACCTTATCGAGCTCGCCCACGTCCCGAGCATGTAGTCGCTCTCGCCGTTCTCGAGCCGGTCCTTAGGACGGTTCTCGACCGTCGCGTAGCAGTAGCTCGCGATTCTCCAGTCCGCGAGGTTCTCCGAGACCATCACGGGGATTCCCGGATTGAAGTGCATCGTAGTGGAGACCATGTAGTACTTTCCGTCCTTGCGGCACATCGCGATGTCCGGAACGTCCGCCCAGAGCGTCGGCTCAATCGTTCCGTGGACGGAGATTCCGGCCTTCGTCTGCGGGATGTACGGAATCGACCCGTCCGCTCCGCGCTCGTAGCGCTCCACGCAGAAGCTCCTGCGGCAGTCCGCGCCGTCCGGAAGGTTCGCGTTGTGGTAGAACATGTACCACTGCCCCTTGAAGAAGACGCTTCCGCCGTGGATCGTCCCGGTGTTCTCCGGCTCGTCCATGATGCGGCCGCGGTAGGTCCACGGACCGTGCACCGACTTCGCGGTAGAATACGCCCAGTGCTCCGGAACTCCGCCTGCGGCGTACTCGAGGTAGTACGTGTCGCCGAGCTTATAGATCCACGGCGCCTCCTCGAAGTTCGTGTCGATCGGCTTGCGCGCGCCCGCGCCGCGCGCCTTCTTGAGCGGTTTGCCGAACGCGGACTCGTCCATAAGCCCTGGCACCGGTTTTATCTCGCCCGCGCACTCTACCATGTTGTCCTTGAGCTCGACGTACCAGCACCCGGGGTTGCCTCCGCAGTTGCCCCAGAAGAGATACGCCTTCCCGTCGTCGTCGATGAACACGCTCGGATCGATGAAGCCCCAGCCATTGCCCACGACAGACCTGCCGATCGGGTCGGTCCACGGACCCTCCACCGAGTCAGCAGTCGCAACGCCGATTGCGTCGCGTCCAGTCTTCCCGTCCTGCACAGCGACGTACCAGTACCATTTCCCGTCGCGCCTTATCGCCTGCGACGCCCACGCCTTGTCGCCCTGGCGCGCCCACTTGAAGGTCGAGGTGTCCATCACGATGCCGAAGTCGACCCAGTCGGTCATGTTCGTCGTGCCGAACACCTGCCAGTCCTTCATGTGGTATCCGCGGGCGCCTGGCTCATCATGTCCCGTGAAGACGTAGAGCCAGTCCCCGTCCACGACGGGGGCCGGATCTGGAGTGAATCTGCTCTTGACGACGGGATTTGTTCCGTCGTACCCGGCAAGGGCGGCAGCAGCCGCAAGCATTGTTACGATGTTCATGCCGCCATTATACCAAACCCCGCCGCCGAACGCACTAACCCAAATGGGGGTGCACGGGAAATTTCGGTTCTTGAAGGAGGTTGGCGACAGAAGGTCGGCGCAGGCATCGAAACCAACCGCATAAAAAACGGCGCGGGGCGGCCGAATGCCGCTCCGCGTCGCTTTTCGTCTCTACGACGTCCCGTATTACGAGAACGTGTAGACGTCCTCCTTGTGGTACTTCGTGTGGAGGAGGTGGTGCGCCTTCTCGCCGCCCTGCGCGCCCGTCTTGCCGCCGAGGTAGTCCTTGTAGAGGGCCGTGACCTGGGGGTTGAGGTGCGACATGCGGAGAGTGCACTTCTCGTCGTCGGTGTAGAGACCGGCCGTGCGCTGCGCGCGGACCTCGTCCGTCGCGAGGCAGGGCTGTCCGCCGCCGCCGATGCAGCCGCCACGGCACGCCATGACCTCGATGAAGTCGAAGCGCGGCTTGACGCCGTTCTTGCGGTCCTCGCGGATCATGTCCAGCACCTTCTCGACGTTGCCCATCTGGTGCGCGACGGCGATGTTCACCTTCGTGCCCTTGATGTCGATCGTCGCGGTCTTGACGCCTTCCATTCCGCGCACCGCCTGGAAGTCGATGCTCGGGGGCTGCTTCTCGCCAGTGATGAGGCAGTAGGCCGTGCGGAGCGCGGCCTCCATGACGCCGCCGGTGACGCCGAAGATCGTGCCAGCGCCCGTGTAGGCGCCGAGCAGGTCGTCGGCATTCTCCTCGGGGAGCGCCTCGAAGTCGATGCCGGCCGCCTTGATCATGCGGGCGAGCTCGCGCGTCGTCAGCACGACGTCGGTGTCCTGGGTGCCGGTGGCGCTCATGAACTCGTCGCGCGCGATCTCGTGCTTCTTCGCCGTGCAGGGCATGATCGAAGTGACGTGGATCTTCGTGTGGTCGACGCCGTTCTTCTCGGCCCAGTAGCTCTTGCAGAGGGCGGAGAGCATCTGCTGCGGAGACTTCGCGGTCGAGAAGTTCTCGGTGAAGTCGGGCGCGTACTTCTCCATCCAGTCCGTCCACGCGGGGCAGCAGCTGGTGAGGAGCGGCAGGTCCTTGTTCTCGGTGAAGCGCTTGATGAACTCCGTGCCCTCCTCCATGATCGTGACGTCGGCGGAGAAGTTCGTGTCGAACACCTTGTCGAAGCCGAGCATGCGGAGCGCCGCGTAGATCTTGCCGGTCGTGAGGGCGCCGGGCTTCATGCCGAACGCCTCGCCGAGCGCGACGCGGACGGCCGGGGCGATCTGCACGAGGCAGGTCTTCTCGGGATCGCGCAGCGCGGCCCAGACCTTCGCCGTCTCGTCGTTCTCGTAGATCGCGCCGACCGGGCAGTGCGCGGAGCACTGTCCGCACTTGATGCACGGCGACTCGGCGAGCTTGACGCCTGCCGCAGGGGCCATGACCGTCTTCTCGCCGCGGCCGATGAACTCGAGAGCCCAGACGTTCTGCATCTCCTGGCACACCTCGGCGCAGCGGCCGCACTTGATGCACTTGTCGGAGTTGAGGACGATCGACGGCGTGGACTTGTCCGGATCGCGGTGGATGACTTCCTTCGGGAACGGGATCTCGCGGATGCCGAAGTCGGCGGCGATCGCCTGGAGCTCGCAGGAGCCGGAGCGCGGGCACTGCAGGCAGTCCTGCGGATGGTTCGCGAGGATGAGCTCGAGGACCGTCTTGCGTACCTGGACGATGTCGGGGTCGTGCGTGAGGATGTGCATTCCCGCCGTCGCCTCGGTGCAGCACGCGCGGAGCATCTTCGGGCTCGGGACGAGCTTGCCGTTGTCGGCGGGGTTGCGGCTCGGGACGAGTTGGCGCACCACGCAGATTCCGCAGCTCGCGCCCGGCTTGAGGTCCGGATGGTAGCAGAGGGTCGGGATCTTGATGTGCGCAGCCTTCGCCGCGTTGAGAATCGACGTGCCTTTCGGGACCGTGACGGACTTGCCGTTGATCTCGAGGGTGATCATTTCAGTTTCCATGATTAAGATATTCCTTTCCTTTTCAAGGGGTTCGGGGATGGGTGGCATCCCCGTCCGTTCCTCACCCGTGGCTGATCGCGCCGAACTTGCACGTCGCCTCGCAGGCGCCGCACTTGACGCACTTCGCCGGGTCGATGACGTGGGGGTTCTTCACAGTGCCGGAGATCGCGCCCGCCGGGCACTTCCTCGCGCACATCGTGCAGCCCTTGCACTTCGCGGGGTCGATCTTGTACTGGATGAGCTTCGAGCACTTTCCGGAACGGCACTTCTTGTCCTTGATGTGCTCCATGTACTCGTCCATGAAGTAGCGGAGCGTCGAGCGCACCGGGTTGGAGGCCGTCTGGCCGAGGCCGCAGAGCGAAGCCTTGTTCATGGCGTCGCAGATCGCCTCCATGTCCTTGATGTCCTGCTCGGTGCCGCGTCCGTCGGTGATCTTCTTCAGGTAGTTGAGGAGCTTCCTGCCGCCGATGCGGCACGGCGCGCACTTGCCGCAGCTCTCGTCGACCGTGAAGTCGAGGTAGAACTTCGCGATGTCCACCACGCAGTCCGTCTCGTCCATGACGATGAGTCCGCCCGAGCCCATGATCGAGCCGATCTTGGCGAGCGACTCGTAGTCGATCGGGGTGTCGAGGAACTGGGGCGGGATGATGCCGCCGGAAGGACCGCCCGTCTGGGCCGCCTTGAACTGGTGGCCGCCGCGGATGCCGCCGCCGATGTCGAAGATGATCTCGCGGAGCGTCGTGCCCATCGGGACCTCGATGAGGCCAGAGTTGTTCACCTTGCCCGTGAGCGCGAAGACCTTGGTGCCCTTCGTCGTCGCCGTGCCGATCTTCGAGAACCACTCCGCGCCCTTGTTGATGATGACGGGGATGTTCGCGAGCGTCTCGACGTTGTTGATGACCGTCGGACGGCCCCAGAGGCCCTTGACCGCCGGGAACGGAGGACGGGGCTTCGGCATGCCGCGGTTGCCCTCGATGGACTGGAGGAGCGCCGTCTCCTCGCCGCAGACGAACGCGCCTGCGCCGAAGCGGAGCTCGATGTCGAACGAGAAGCCCGAGCCGAGGATGTCGTCGCCGAGGAGGCCGAGCTCGCGCGCCTGGCCGATGGCGACCTGGAGGCGGTGGATGGCGAGCGGATACTCCGCGCGGATGTAGATGAAGCCCTTCGACGCGCCGATCGCGTAGCCCGCGATCGTCATCGCCTCGAGGATCGAGTGGGGGTCGCCCTCAAGCGTGGAGCGGTCCATGTACGCGCCAGGGTCGCCCTCGTCGGCGTTGCAGACCATGTACTTCTGGCCCTTGGGCTGCTGCTGGGCGAACTTCCACTTCATTCCGGTCGGGAAGCCCGCGCCGCCGCGTCCGCGCAGGCCCGACTTGAGCATCTCCTCGACGACCTGCTCGGGCGTCATCTCGAAGAGCACCTTCTCGATCGCCTTGTAGCCGTCGCGAGCGATGTAGTCCTCGATCTTCTCGGGGTCGATCACGCCGCAGTTGCGGAGCACGATGCGGTACTGCTTCTGGTAGAACGGGATGTTCGCCTCGGCGACAAGCTTCTTCGCCTGCTCGGGGTCGTAGCAGAGACGCTGCACGACGCGTCCCTTCACGAGGTGCTCCGCGACGATCTCCTTGACGTCGTCTTCGCGCACCTGCACGTAGAACGTTCCCTGCGGAAGTATCTTGACGATCGGGCCCTGCTCGCAGAAGCCGAGGCAGCCTGTCGTCACGACCTGCACCTTCTCCTTGAGGCCGGCGGACTCGAGCTCGCGCGCGAACGCCTCGACGATCTTGTCGCCGCCACCGGAACAGCACGCAGTGCCGCCGCAAACCAGTACATAAGATTCGTATGCCATTGTCCTAGACTCCCCTTAGGCGTTCTTCACGATGTCGACGCTGGGCTTGTCGAGGATCTTGCCCTCGATGAGCTCGTGGCCGACGATGTGCTTCTCGACGATGTCCTTCGCCGTCGCGGCGTCGACGTGACCGTAGATGACCGTGGGCATTCCCGGGGCGACGACCTCGACGGTCGGCTCGGAGTGGCACAGGCCCATGCAGCCGGTCTGACGGACGAGGACGTTCGTGAGCCCCTTCTGCGTGAGCGTGTCGATGAGCGACGTGAAGGTCTCCTTCGCGCCGGCGGCTATGCCGCACGTGCCCATGCCGACGATGACCTGGACGTCCTTGTTCGAGGCGTCGCGCATGTCGAGCGCCTTCTGCTTCTCCTCGCGCATCTTGCGCAGGTCTGCGAGCGTAAGCTTTGCCATTTGATGTTCTCCTTAACCAAGTTTGCGATACTGGGCGATGATGCCGTCGACGTCCTTCGTCTCGAGCTTGCCGTGGACCTCTCCGTTGACGACCGCCACCGGCGCGAGGCCGCAGCAGCCGAGGCAGCGCACGGCCTCGACGGAGAAGAGCCCGTCGGACGTCGTCGCGTTGAGGCCGACGCCGAGCTTCTTCTCGAACTCCTTGATGATGTCGTCGCCGCCGCGCAGATAGCACGCGGTGCCGAGGCACACCTGGACGTTGTACTTGCCGGCCTTCTGCAGGCGGAAGAAGTTGTAGAACGTCACCACGCCGTAGATCTTCGCCAACGGCACGTCAAGCATCTCGGATATCTCCAGCGCTATGTTGCGCGGGATGTACCCGAACGTCTGCTGGACGCGGTGCAGCACCATGATGAGGTTGCCCGGCTTCGACTTCCATTCTTCGATGAACGCCTTCAGTTCGGGCGTCATCGTCTCGAGTTTTTCGCTCATTTTAGTTGTGTCCTTAGTTTAGTTCAAATCTCCACCTGCGACCGCCCAGCGCCCTTTCAGGGGCAAAGAACGGCGTATTGGTAAAATTATATCGCAAAAGGGGTAAGTTAGGCAAGGATAACTTGTTCATGGTCAATACATGACCTTCCAGAGGAACAATCCACGCGCCGGGGCGGTCTCCACGCGGGCCGTGCGAGGTGCCGCCGCGTCGAGCAGCTCCTTCACCGCCTCGGGGGACTCGTTGCCCTTTCCGACGGATATGAGAAAGCCCACCATCGAGCGCACCTGCTTGTACAAAAAGCCGTCGCCGCGCACGACGAATGTGTAGCGCGGGCCCGCCTTCTTCACGTCGAACGAAAAGATATTGCGCACCGTCGACTCAAGGACCCGGTCCGGATTCGCCGCAAACGACACGAAGTCGTGGCGTCCGACGAAGTACGACGCGGCCCTGCGCATCGCCTCGAGGTCGAGCGGACGGTGGCAGAAGGTCCAGTACGGGGCGAGGTGCGGAGGCATGATGTCCGCCTGGTACAGCTGGTAGCGGTACTCCTTCCCCTTCGCCGAGAGCCGCGCGTCGAACGAGTCGGAGGCGTAGGCGGACTTGAGGATCCTTATCGCGTCCGGAAGCCTCGCGTTCATCGCGCGCACGAGGTTCTTCGGCGGAATGGGCTTGGTGAGCCGGAAGTGCCCGACGAAGCCCTTCGCGTGCACCCCGGCATCCGTGCGCGAAGAGCCGAACACCCTCACCGGAGCGCCCTCGAGCGAGGCAAGCACGTCTTCGACGACCTGCTGGATGCCCACGGCGTTCTCCTGGTACTGCCATCCGGAGTACGCTGTCCCGTCGTAGGCGATGACAACCCGATACTTCATTTCAAAGCGCCGCGCGGTTCATCTCGCGCAGCGTGGTGCGTCCGTCGTACAGCGCCTTGCCGACGATCGCGGCCCTCAGGTTCGCGCGCTCGAGCCCCTTGAGGTTCTCGATGTCGAACGGAGAGCTCACGCCGCCCGAAGCCGTGATCTGGCACGTCGGCGCGGCGTCGCATATCGCCGCCATCTGCGTGAGGTTCGGTCCGCCCAGCATGCCGTCCGTCGCCGTGTCGGTGTAGATGATCGTCTTCGCGCCGGCCTTCGCGACGGCCGCGGCGAGTTCCGTCGCCTTGACCTTCGTCGTCTCGACCCAGCCCTTGGTCTGCACAAAGCCGTCGCGCGCGTCTATGCCGACCGCGATCTTGTCCCCGTAGAGCTCGATCGCCTCGGAAAGGAACGCGGGATCCTCCAGCGCGGCGGACCCGATGATCGCGCGCGCCGCGCCCGCCTCGAGGACTGCGCGGAGCGAGTCCATGTCGCGAAGCCCGCCGCCGACCTCGACAGGTCCGCCGAACGCCTCGATGATCCGCGCGATCGTCTCCGCGTGCTGCGGCTCGCCGGCGAACGCGCCGTCAAGGTCGACCACGTGAAGCTCCTGTCCGCCCTGCTCGCGCCAGTCGCGCGCCTGCGCGGCCGGGTCGTCTCCGTAAACCGTGACGTCGTCCGCCCGCCCCTGCCTGAGGCGCACGCACTTCCCGTCCTTGAGGTCAATTGCCGGTAGTATTATCATATGGTTCAAATTACCCCCTTGGAGGACGGAACGCCCTTCTCGTTCGGGTCAACCGCCTTCGCCTGCCTGAGCGCCCTGGCGAAGCTCTTGAATAGACCCTCGCACACGTGATGCGCCTCGTCGCCGTATATCTGGCGCAGGTGTATGTTCGCGCGCGCCTCCACGGACACCGCGCGGAAGAACTCCTCGACGAGCTTCACCTCGAAGTCGCGCACGAACATGTGCTTCATCGCGCACTGCATCACGAGGAACGGACGCCCCCCGAGGTCAAGCGAAGTCTCGCACAGCGCCTCGTCCATCGGTATGGACGCGAACCCGTAGCGCACGATCCCCTTCCTGTCGCCAAGCGCCTCGTTGATCGCCTTGCCGAGCACGAGCCCCACGTCCTCCACCGTGTGGTGGTAGTCAACGTCTATGTCGCCCACCGCCTTCACGGTGAGGTCGACGAGCGCGTGCTTCTTGAAAAGCTCGAGCATGTGGTTGAAGAAACCGACGCCGGTGTCGATCGTCCCCTTGCCGGACCCGTCAAGGTCCAGCTCAAGGGAAATCTTCGTCTCCCTGGTGTCGCGTTGGATTTTCGCTTTTCTCATACGCAAATTATATCAAATAAATCCGGCTTTTTGTAGGGCGGCCTCCGTGAGTCCTCCCTTTTGCGCAGACTTCGCGACGTATTTGCCGACGATGTCGCCTTCGAGGTTCACCATGTCGCCGACCCTCTTCTGTCCGAGAGTGGTGTCCTTCGCCGTCGTCGGGATTACGTCTACCGCAAGCCAGTCGTCGCCGATTCCCGAGATGGTGAGCGACACGCCGTCGATCGTTATCGAGCCCTTCAGGACCGACTCCGCCGCGAGTACGCGTCCGCACCGGACGCGCAGCTGGAAGTCGCGCCCCTTCGGAGTCTTCGCGGCGATTGTGCCGCGGCAGTCCACATGCCCCTGCACGATGTGCCCGCCCATCGCGTCGCCCGCCCTCAGCGCGCGCTCGAGGTTCACCTTCGCGCCCGGCACGAGCTCGCCGAGCCCCGTGCGCGACTCGGTCTCGCGAAGAACGTCCGCGGTAAAGCGCGAGCCGTCGCATTTCACCACGGTGAGGCACACGCCGTTGACAGCGACGGACTCACCTTCCTCGAGGGGCTTCGCCCACGACTCGTCGGCGGCAAGCTCCAGAACGAGCCCCGCCCCGCGCGAGACGCGCTTTACCGTTCCGATTCTCTGTATCAATCCAGTGAACATGATAAGACTTCCTTCAACTTCAAGTGGCTAACATGTCGGCGTTAGAAGCTCTGCAACGTCAAAGCGGCAGCTTGGCCAGGGATACGCACCAAGTTCGACCAGCGCTTCGCCCGCGAGGAACAGCGAGCCGCAGATGAGTGCGCGGGGATCGGAAGCGGCAGAGCGAATTGCCGCGGCAAGAGATGGAGACGCGACGGCGTCGATTCCGGCGGCGCGCATCTTCTCCGCCGTCTCCTCTGCGGTAAGCGATCGCGGATTGTTCGTCCTTACGGCACGCCCCTTCTTCACGAACGGAGCGAGGATCGAAAGAACTTCACCAACGTCCTTGTCTCCGCAAAAACCCGCGATGAGCGTCAGCGGCTCCGAAAGATTCAGCTCGCGAAGCGCCGCGGCGAGAGCGCGCGCCGCGGGCGGATTGTGCGCGCCGTCGACGATGAAGTTTCCGACGCGCTGAAATCTCCCCGGCCAGACGACATCCGCGAATCCGCGCGCGTCGCCCTTCCCGAGCACCTTGAGGGCGGCGAGCGCGGTCACGGCGTTCTCACGGTTGAACGTCCCGGCGAGCGGGAAATCGCGCGGCACATCTGCCGCGGACGCGACGTCGGGCGCATAGAAGAACGGCGCGCCGACTTCCTTCGCGCGCGCCTCGACGACTGCGCGAACCTCGGGCAAATTCTCGCCAAGGACTACGGGAACGTGTGGCTTTATTATGCCGGCCTTTTCGGATGCTATCTTCTCCACCGTGTCGCCGAGCCAGTCGCAGTGGTCGAGTCCGATGCGCGTTATGACGCACAGTTCCGGAACGCACACGTTCGTCGCGTCGAGGCGTCCGCCGAGTCCGGTCTCGAGGACCGCATAGTCGACCTTCGCGTCCGCATACACGAGAAACGCGACTGCTGTAAGAGCCTCGAAGAAAGTGAGGTCGGCGGGAGCGACTTTCGCGACCTTTTCGGCCGCTGCCGAAAGGACATCGTCGCCAATCGGAGCTCCGTCGAGAAAGAAGCGCTCGTTGAGCTTGACGAGATGGGGCGACGTGTAGCGTCCGACGCGCAGTCCGCTTGCGCGAAGCGCCGCGTCGAGCATTGCGCAGGCCGCGCCCTTTCCGTTGGTGCCGGCGATGTGGATCGCGCTGAACGACTTCTGCGGATCGCCCAGCGCGGCACATGTGCCGCGGATCGCGTCGAGTCCGGGCTTCATCCCGAACCTGCGCCTCGCGGCGAGCTCTTCGAGAAACTTCATCCTCGCTGACGCACGATCTCGTACATCGCGACCGCGGCTGCGACGCCTGCGTTGAGCGACTCGAATCCGCCTGGCATCGGAAGTTCGGCGATGAAGTCGCACTTCTCGCGGACGAGCCGCGAGATGCCCTTCCCCTCCGCGCCGACGACTAGTCCGACCTTGCCCCGGAAATCAATCTTCGTGTAGGTCTTCGCGTCTTCGCCCCAGTCGAGTCCGGTGAACCAGAGCCCGGCCTCCTTGAGCTCCTCCATGGCGCGCGGAAGGTTCACGACGTGCGCGACCCTGATGTGCTCCGCGCCGCCTGCGGAGGCGCGGACCGCTGCGGGCGTTATGCCGCACGCGCGGTCCTCGGGAATCACGACGCCCGTCGCCCCGACGGCGCAGGCCGTGCGGAGGATCGAGCCGACGTTCTGCGGGTCCTCGAGATGGTCGAGGACGATAACGAGGGCGTTTTCGTCGTCCGCTGCCATATGCACCAGCTCGTCGAAGCCGATGTACGGATAGCCAGTGGTCTTTAGGGCGACGCCCTGGTGGTGCCCAAAGCGCGTGAGCTTGTCCAGCTGGTCGCGGTCCATCGTGCGGACGACCAGACGGCGCGAGTGCGCCTCGTCGCGGATGCGGCGGATCTGGTCGTCTTCGTCGGGGAACGCGGGCGGAAGGACGATCTCGGACGCGGTGCGGCGTCCGGCGGCAAGAGCTTCCTCAACGGGGTTGCGCCCGTAGATCCACTCGCCGCCGGTCACCAGCTCGCGCGGGCCCTTGTGGTGCCTTGTATTCTGGTAGTTTCCCAATTTGCCTCCAGGCGTTACCGCTTGAGCAGCACATCCTTCTCGTACTTCTCGACGTCCTTGAACCAGGACTCGTCCGCAGCGACTCCGTTGCGCTTGCAGAACTCGGCCCAGACTTCGTCCGCGGGATAGTTCTTGTACTCCTCCTGGAGGACGAGCTGCGCGGTGAAGTTGCCGGACTCCTGCTCGGCGGTGAGCGACTTCCACGGAACGAGCATCGCCTTGAGGAGCTCCTTCTGCATGTTGCGCATTCCGAGCACCCACGCCGCGACGCGGTTGATGGACGCGTCGAAGTAGTCGAGCGCGATGATGAAGTTCTCGGGACCCATCTTGACGATTTCCTGCGCGCAGGCGCGGAGGTCGTCGTTCTGGCGGATGACGTGGTCTGAGTCCCAGCGCACGGGGCGCGAGATGTGGAACGCGACCTTGCCGAACGTCATGAGGAACGAGCTGATCTTGTCCGCAACCGACTCGGTGAGGTGGAAGTGCCCCATGTCGAGGAGCGCGAGGATCTTCTGCTTCATCGCGTAGCCCATCACGAACTCGTGCGAGTTCACGGTGTAGCTCTCGACGCCGATGCCGAAGAGCTTCGACTCGAGGAACGGGATGACGGCCTTCTTGTTGTACTTGTACTTGAAGATCTTGTCAAGCGACTCTGCCATGCGCTGGCGCGGCCCGAGGCGGTCGGACGGCTCGTCCTTGTATCCGTCGGGGCACCAGAAGTTGATTCCGCACGGGCTCTTGAGCTCCTTCGCGAAGTACTCCGCGATCTTGAGGCACTGGATGCCGTGCTTGATCCAGAACTTGCGGATCTTCTTGTCCGGAGAGGAAAGCGTGAGGCCGTCCTTCACGTTCTTGTGCGAGAAGAACGTCGGGTTGAAGTCGAGCTTGACGCCGGTCTTCTTCGCCCACTTCACCCACGGCTCGAAGTTCTTTGCGGTGAGCTTGTCGCGGTCGTCGATGTGCCCCTTGTGGATGCCGTAGCACGCGTGCAGGTTGACGCGGTGCTTTCCGGGGATGAGCGCGAGCGCGAACTCGAGGTCCTTCATGAGCTCCTCGGGGGTGCGGGCCTTGCCGGGATAGTTGCCGGTCGTCGCAATGCCGCCGGACGCCCCGCCCGTCGTCTCGAATCCTCCGACGTCGTCTCCCTGCCAGCAGTGGAGCGAGATCGCGATCTTGCCGAGGTCCTTGATCGCCTTCTCGGTGTCGATGCCGATCTTGGCGTACTTCTTCTGCGCTTCCTTGTAGCTCATCTTCCTCCTTTTATGAGTTTATTTTTCGGATATTATATCAAAAAACGCGGCTATTCGTTAGCACCTTTGTAGCGAATCTTTCCGCGTGCGCCCTTTCGCGGTGGCGGCGTCGGGGCCCGTCTGGCGGTCTCCGCCTTCTCCTCGTCCGTCATGACATGGCTGTCCGCTTTCTTCTTCGAGACGAGGACGGAGCGCCTGTAGCCGTGGTGGGCGAGAAGCGTCATGAAGGCGCGCGCCTGTCCCAGGTCGCGCTCCGCGTCCTCTTCGACCAAAATGTGGATGACGCTGTCCTTCGGGACATCGTAGTCGGAGAGGATCTTCGGAATCTTGTTCGGATTGACGAACCTGTCGCCGAGGAGGAAGCCCTGCGTCGAGTATCGTATCGACGGATGCGCCGCGTCGAGCACGATCTCCGACGGACCGCTGCTCGCGCACCCGGCGTTGAGGAGGCACATGTAAAGCACCGTTCCCGCGACTATGCTCACGAGCGCATTGCGGCGCCACAGCTGAAGCCCCACGACAAGCGCGCCCGCGAGGTAAGGCCACGCGGTTTTCCACTGGAGGCCGGAGTACGAATACACGATGAGCGCGGCGATGATGACGGGCGAGACTAGGTCGCCAAAGCGGGTTATCCATTTCGGGATCTCCCTGTCCTTCCCGGCGAAGAGCAGGAACGGAATCGCCCTGAGCGCATAGTTCACGGCGAAGCCCGCCGCGACTATGCCGAGCATGTAGAGGATCTCGGCCTTCATCTCTTCGCGCGCTCCTCGAGGATTCTGCCTACGCGGACCGCATCCTCCGGCGTGTCAACTCCGACACCTTCGTCCTCTGTGCGCACCACGGCGATCTTCGCACCCATCCAGAGCGCCCTCAGCTGCTCGAGCTTCTCCGTCTTCTCAAGCTCGCACGGCGGCTCCGCGATGTAGCGCTTGAGGAATCCGCCGCGGTAGGCGTAGATGCCGAGGTGGCGGACATAGAGGGAATCACGGCCGAACGCAGGCGCGGTGTCCCTGTCGCAGGGAATCGGCGCACGGGAGAAATAGAGCGCGCCGCCGTCGCGGTCCATAACGACCTTGACGACGCTCTTCGCGGCGAAGTCTTCCGCGCTCTTGATCGGCGTCACGGCCGTGGCCATAGACCAGCGCTCGTCGCCCTTGAGCTTCGCGGCGAGCTGCTCGATGAGCGCGGGGTCGATGAGAGGCTCGTCGCCCTGGATGTTCACGAGAATGTCGTCGTCGTCGAAGTCGCGTCCGAGGAAGTTGCGCGCGGCGCATGCGACGCGGTCCGTCCCGCTCGGAAGCTCCGACGGCGTCATCACGGCCTTGCCGCCATGCTCCTCAACGGCCTTGACAATGCGCTCGTCGTCTGTAGCGACGAGGACTTCGTCGAGCCCCTTCGCCTTCTTGACGGCCTCGACGACCCATGCGACGAGCGGCTTGCCCGCGAGAAGCGCGAGCGGCTTGCCCGGAAAGCGGCTCGACCCGAACCGCGACGGAATGATACCGTAGATTTTCATATCTGGAATTATACCAAATATCGCGCTTCCCGTGTCAGAGTTTCGGTATGGCCAGCGCATTAAGATATCCCGCGTCAGCGGGGAGAAGGAAATTCTGACGCGTCGGCCGTACTACAACGGATCATTCCAGGCGCGGTTCCACTATGGCGGCGAAACCGCCGTTCGCAGCGCAATTGACGGATAGCGAATCCGCTTCGAACGTCTCTACTGCGACTGGTGCGCAGCCCCGCGCGTCGGACGGATCTGCGTCACGGAAGAGCCGAACTCTGCAGGGGGATGTCCCGGCAAAATCGAGCGGAAGCTTGACAGCGCGCGTCTGCCCCGCATTGATGGCGCCGACGAACCACACGTCGCCCTTGCGCCGCGCGACAACGGCGAACTTTCCGATTTCGCCCTGGAGGAAGCGCGTCTCGTCGAACGACGCTGGCAGTTCGCGCCAGAAGTCGAGCGCGGGGTTCGACTCGTCTATCTGGTCCGGCCTGCTGTACCAGAACAGGAACTGCCATCCGCTCGTGTAGACGCACGGCAGCGCGAGCTGGTGCGCGAGTGTGTTCTTCACACGCGCGTTCTTCCAGCACGGAGTGTAGTCACCGGGTCCGTCGAGATAGCGGGTGAAAGGCAACGCGCAGTCGTGCGCGGCATCTGGCATCTCCTCGTTGCCGCGAATCCCCTCGACCGTCATGACGTTGGGATACGTCTTCTGGATTCCAGTGAGCCGGTATTCGTCGTGGATGTCGACGAGAAGCTTCCGCTCCGCCGCGGCCGCGATCGCGTCCGTGACCCATTTGCGCCACTCCTGGCTGCCGACATTGACGAATCCGTACTTCACGCCCTTCACGCCCCACTCGACTAGCTTGTCGAGAATCGCATCGCGGTTCTTCTTGAGTGGCTCGCGGTTGACGTAGAGAATGACTCCGACGTCCTTCTCCTTCGCATAGCGCAGTATCTCGAAGAAGTCGAACTTCTCGCCCTTCGCGACACGCTCAGGCGAAAGACCAGGTTTAAGCGGATCGCCGATGTGCTCCTGTCCGTACCACCCGCAGTCAAGCTCGATGTACTGCATGTTGTTGCGCTTGACGAAATCCACCGCCGCCTTGCCGCAGTCCGTGTCGAGCTTTGCGACGCGCAGCACCTTCCCGGGTTTTATCCAGCTCGTGTCAGCGATGCGCGACGGCGCGTTGAGCGCGTCCATTACGCCCGGCTGGGCGTTTGCGAGCGACGCGGCGTCCTTCGCGACATGGATATACCGCCACGGCGTCGCATAAGGCGCATGCACCTTCGCCGCACCCTCAAGCAGCGTCTTCACCTGTCCCTTCTTAGCCCCGCAAGCGAACCTGACGCGGGAGTAGTCGAGGCATCCGGCGTCGCCGATTGCCGCAACGAAGCCCGTGCCTTCGACGACGAGCGGACCCTCCGCCGTGCCCGGGTACGACGTCGCATAGTTGTGCATCTCGCCTATTCCGGCGGCGACGGGCGCGAAGCCGGGACGCGGCGCCATCTCGGCGATAGTCGACAAGGTCTTCGGCACGTATTCGCCCTGCGCATGGGAAACAGGCCAGCACTTGAGGTCCACGCCGAAGTCGAAAGTCCACTCCTCGTTCTCGACAACGCGCTCGCCGTCGCCCTCGAACCGCACCCGCCAAGCGACAGCGCCTACGAGATTTGTCGTCTCAATGACTGCACCTTCGCCAAGGGAAGGCGGAGTGACATCGCATACCTTCTCCCCAGCCGGACCGAACACGGCAAACGCCGCAAGTAGAGTTATTGTGTTCATGCCGCAATTATACCAAAGCGGCAGCAAAATACGCACTCCCACTTACGGGGGATGAAATGCCGTTTGTCTTGCGGACGCGAAACGACAGCCCGGGCAGGCGATTAGTCTTCGTCGGAGGCGTCGGGATCCTTGAGCTTCACGCCGAGGTCCCTGAGACGAATCGTCACGAGCTCTTCGGCCGACGGATCGGCGAGTTCGGTGACGCGAAGCGACTGACGCTCAACGGACTTCTCGAACAGGTTCCTCGCCCAGCGCGCGTTGCCGAAGTTCTTGTCGCGCTTCTCGGTGAGCATGGAGATGTACGGAAGAAGCCAATTCTCCGTGTCGGCCGACAGTTTATACTTCGCCTTCTTCGCCATCGAGCGGTATACTTCCGCAAGTTCCTTTGCGCTGTAGTCGGGAAACTCCACCGTCCTGTTGAAGCGGCTTTCGAGTCCGGAGTTGATCTCCATGAAGCGCTTCATCTCGGCCTTGTATCCGGCGATGATCACCACCATCGATCCGCGCGCGTCCTCCATGCGCTTCAGCAGCGTCGCCACGGCCTCTGCTCCGTACTGGTCGTTCTCGCCCTGGTTGAGCTGGTACGCCTCGTCGATGAAGAGGATGCCGCCCATAGCGGAATCGATAAGCTTGTTCGTCTTCGCCGCCGTCTGGCCCTCGTACTTCGCTACGAGCCCCGAGCGGTCGGTTTCGACGAAATTCGCCCTATCCAGCACACCCAGTGCGCGGAACGCCTTGCCGAGTATGCGCGCAACTGTCGTCTTGCCCGTGCCGGGATTGCCGGTGAACACGAAGTTGTAGCTCATCGTGACGTTGTTTTCGAGGCCCTTCTCGGTGCGCATCTTGTTCGCGCGCACCGTCGCGACGAGACGCCGCACTTCGTCCTTCACGGGCTGGAGCCCCACGAGCGCGTCTAGTTCCGCAAGCACGTCCTCGATCTTCGGCGCGCGGATGTCCTCCTTCTTCTCGCCTGCGGAGAGGTCCGAGAGCGCTAGCGTCTTCAACGCCTCGGCGTCCATGTCACCAGACTCCGCGAGCCGCGTCGCCTGGCGCGCGGTTGCGTCCTCGAAGAGCTGACGGACGAACCTGGCGTTGCCGAAAGTGCGGTCACGCTTCGCCGTGAGCTTCGCGATCGCCGCGTCGAGTCCCTCGTCGAGATCCGGCGCGAGCACGAACTCGTTCTTCTTCGCCATCGAGCGGAATATCGCAGCGAGCTCTGGCGCCGTGTAGTCGGCGAATTCTATCGTCTTGGGGAATCGGCTTCTGAGTCCGGAGTTGGCGTCTAGGAAGTCGCGCATCTCGTCCGTGTAGCCGGCCGCGATGACAATGAGCTTGTCGCGATCGTCCTCCATGCGCTTCAGGAGCGTCGCGATCGCCTCCTTGCCATAGTCGTCTCCGTCACCGCTCACAAGCTGATATGCCTCGTCGACGAAGAGGATTCCGCCAATCGCCTCGTCTATCTTCTCGTTCGTCTTGACCGCGGTTTCGCCCGCGTAGCGTCCGACTAGTCCGGAGCGGTCCGTCTCCACAAGCTGGCCCGTCTTCGCGATTCCGAGCGCGCGGAACGCGCGCGCGACGATGCGCGCGACGGTCGTCTTGCCCGTGCCGGGGTTGCCGGTGAAGACCATGTGGTATGTCATCGGCGGGACCTTGAGTCCCTGCGCGCGGCGCGCCTCGTTGACCTTCGCGAGGTTGACGATCTTCTTTACCTCGGACTTCACCTCCTCGAGTCCGACAAGCGAATCAAGCTCCGCGAGGACTTCCTCCACGGACTCGACCTGGTTCGTGGACTGCGTATCGCTTTTCGCGCCTTGAGGTCCGTTGTTCGTGGCTGGTGGTTCGTCTGTTTCGGACGTGTCGAGCGAGATCGGACACACAAGCGCGAACGCGAGGCAGACGAGCATGCCGATCGGACCGATCAGGACACGCGCCCACTGCGGCGTCCGTTCGTTGAAGACGGCGATGCGGATGATCCACACCGGGATCGTCATCAGCATCATGTAGATGATCGCGGAAACAGCGCAGTCCTCCGAAAACGCGAGGACGAGCACCACGAACAGCGCGACGTCGACCAGACATCCGAATCCGATCGACGCCGCGTTCTTGCCAGATATGTTCATATATTATGCAGGCTTGGTGGGAAGCTTGAGCCCGGGCTTCATGCCGGGCTTCGGGGGAAGCTTGAGACCCGTAGGTATGGAGCCCTTCGGCGGAAGCTTGAGCCCTGTCGGCATCGCCCCGGGCTTGGTGGGAAGCTTAAGACCAGGCTTGAGACCGCCCTTCGAGCCGGGAAGCGTCGGACGGCGCAGAGCCGTCCCGCCCGGACGCGGCGCGCCGGCAGGCGCGGCAGGCTTCGCCTCGTCAACGGGCTTGAGCTCCTCGACAGGAGTGAGCTCCTCAAGCGGCGTGAGTTCGGCCACCGGAGTCAGTTCCGCGACCGGAGGCAGCGGCTCAACCGGCTTTAGCTCCTCCACCGGAGCAAGCGGCTCAACCGGCTTTAGCTCTTCGACAGGCGCGAGCGGCTTTACGGGCGCGGGCTTGGGCTCGGGCTTGGCGGGCGCGATCGGGGAAAGCGGGGAAACGGGCTTCACGACCTCGGCAGGCTTGACCGGCTCAACTGGCGCGACGGGCTTCGGAGTGAGCTCGGTCTTGCGCGGGGTGAGGAGCGAGGGCGTGTTGGGGCGATGAGGCTCGACGAGCTTCACGACCGTCGGGGCTACCGCCGGAATCGGCTTGGGCGCCGCGGCGTCCGCAGCCGTCATGGGCGCGATGGGGTCGCCGGCCTGGAAATCGAAAGACGCAATCTCCATGAGACCGCAGCGGATGGAATCGCCCTTCTCGATCTTCTCGGGGGCCTCGATCTTGACGCGGTTGCGGTAGGTGCCGTTCGTGCTGCCAAGATCCTCGACATACCAGTCGCCGTCTCTGAAGAAGATGCGAGCGTGGTGGCGCGAGAAGCCGTCCACGTTGATGGGCGCAATCGTGTTGCCGATTTCGCGCCCGATTGTTATCACTGCGGACTGGTCAAAGGTGTACCCAAGGTAGATACCCTTGATGTTTGCGATGAATTGAATCTTCATGGTATTAGCAATTATAGCACAATTCAGGACGGGTGGCAACGGGACGGACAGGGCAAATTTCCGTCAGCGGGACTGGGCAAAGAGCCAGTACAGGACGAAATCATTGGCGTATGTGCGCGTCCAGCAGTCGTGGTTGACGTTCGGATATTCCGTGTACAGGTGCGGAATTCCCGCGTCCGAAAGCGCCTTGTCCATGCGCCGCGAATAATCGACCGGCACTGCGCCGTCGACGGAACCGTGGAAGAACACGAGGGGAAGTCCGCGGTAAAGCTCCGCCGTCGTCTCGTCAACCCCTCCGCAGATCGGCATCGCCGCGGCGAAGAAACCGGGCATGCGCGAGGCAATGTCCCATGTTCCGAATCCGCCCATCGAAATGCCGGTGACGTACACCCTGGACAGATCGACGGGCAGCGTAGCGACGAGCTCGCGCAGGAGCGCCATGACGGCGGTCATCTCCGCGCTCGGCGTCTCTGGACGCTTCATCGACGGAGTGCTCCAGTCCTGGTTGACCCACTTCTTGCCGCTCGGACACTGCGGCGCGACGACGAACGCATCGCCGTGGCGCATCGCGTACCTGCAGATCGGCAAAACGCCGTGAACCAGCGTGGCGGTGTTGTCGTTTCCGCGCTCGCCCGCGCCGTGGAGGAAGAGGACTAGCGGATACTTCACCCCCGGCTCGCACTTCGGAGAATGGCGGCGATAGAGAAGCGTGTAGCCGTCCTTCTCGAACGTGCACTTCTCCGTAAGCTCATCGCCCTTCATCGCCGCTATTGCGGAGATCTCGGCGACGGGACGATCGACGGGACGTACGACCTTATTCCCGAAATCAAGGCTGCATCCCGTCAACGCAAGCGCGACGAGGGCGGAAACTGCAATGCTATTTGTTTTCATGGGCGACTGTCTTGTGTTGTTTGCGTGAATGCTACTTCTTCGAAACACTCTGGCCTTCCTTGGAGTCCTTGACGACCCAGCCCGCCGCGGCGATCGCGTCGCGGAGACGGTCCGACTCGGCCCAGTTCTTCGCCTTCCTGGCCTCGGCGCGCGCTTCGAGCATCGCCTGTATCTCCGCCGGAATCTCCACCGCCTTCTTCTCGTTCTCGAAGAAGATGACGCCAAGAACCTCGTCCATTCTGCGGAACACTCCCAGCGTGCCGGCCGCGCCCTTGCCGTTGGCGTCGCGCACGAGCGCGAAAAGCGCCGCGAACGCGCTCGGAAGGTTCAGGTCGTCGTTCACCGCCGCGGTGAAGTCCGCGAGATGCTTCTGCGCCCAGTCCGGAACCTCGCCCTCGGTCGCCTGCGCGACGCACGCGTCGATGCGCGCAAGCGCCTTGCGCGCGTCCTCAAGCGCGGAGAACGCGAAGTTGAGCCCCGTGCGGTAGTGCGCGTTGATGAGGACGTAGCGTATCTCCCGTCCGGTGTAGCCCTTCTCGAGAAGGTCGCGAAGAGTGAAGAAGTTGCCTGCGGACTTCGACATCTTCTCGCCGTTGACGCGAAGGTGCGCGCAGTGCATCCACGTGCGGACGAACTCCTTGCCCGTCGCGGCCTCTGCCTGGGCGATCTCGTTCTCGTGGTGCGGGAAGAGGTTGTCGATTCCGCCCGTGTGAAGGTCGAACGTCTCGCCCAGGTACTTCATGGACATCGCAGAGCACTCGATGTGCCAGCCGGGGCGGCCGCGTCCCCACGGGGAATCCCAGCCGACGGGTCCGTCGGACTCCTCCCACGCCTTCCAAAGCGCGAAGTCGCCGACATTCTCCTTGTCGTATTCATCAGCCGCGCACCTAAGGCCCGTGCGCTGGTTGTCGAAGTCAATGTGCGCGAGCTTGCCGTAGCCAGGGAACTCGCGGACCTTGAAGTAGACCGAGCCGTCCTCGCTCTGGTACGCGACGCCCTTCTCCATGAGCTTCTGCACGAGCGCGATCATCTCGGGGATGTGGTCCGTCGCCGCGGGGTAGACCTCCGCCGGCTGGATGTTCAGCTTCTTGAGGTCGGCGAAGAACGCGTCCTTGTACGTCTTCGTGTAGTCGGTCAGCGCAACGCCCGCGGCGTTTGCGCCGCGGATCGTCTTGTCGTCGACGTCGGTGAGGTTCATCACCTGGCGTATCTTCATTCCGTTGAACTGCACAACGCGGCGAAGGATGTCCTCGAACGCGTAGGCGCGGAAGTTGCCGATGTGGGCGAAATTGTACACGGTCGGTCCGCACGTGTAGAGGCGGATCGTGTTTCCCTCGAGGGGCTTCAGCTCCTCGACTCTTCTGGTAAGAGAGTTGTAGACGTTCATCATAGGTGTGTATTATACCAAAACGGCGCCGCGCTTGGCTATACGGCCGCGACCCAAATCGCGGCACATCCGCCGCACATCGGCGCGGCTACTGAACTTCCACGGACATCGGACGCGGATGCGGGACGCGCGCGTATTCGACGGCGGGAACGCCGAAGAGGAGAACGGCTCCGACTTCGTACCCGCGCGGCATATTGAGCGCCTTGCGAATGCCGCGCATGCCCTTGAACGCATGGACGCCAAATCCGCTCCAGCACGTGCCGAGTCCGTTCGCCTGCGCCAGAAGGTCGAAGTAGCTTAGCGCGATCCACGGATCCGCCTCGCGGCACGGAGCCTTTTTCGGCGTCGACGCAACAATCATGCACGGAGCATTGCGGAACACGACATCGTCGCCACGCATGATTTCAGCCATGTAGCGGCGAAACTTCGGGAAAAGAATCTGCGGTATGCGCGTGCGGACAAGCTTCTGCAATGTCCTTGCGACCTCCCGCCTATACCAGTCCATCTTCTCGCGGCCTCGGACAATCGTGAAATGGAGCCGATGGTCGTTGCATCCCGTCGGCATCCAGGCGAGCGTGTCGACAAGCCGTGTCCAGACTTCCTCCGGAATCGGATCGTCGCGCCACTGGCGAGTGCTCCGCCGCTGGCGGAGAAGCGCCGCCTCGGCTCGTCCGTCTGGAATCTGCTCGACATCTAGCGTTTCGCCGAAGCCTACGTCATTGCAGGTGACGGCGCCATGTGCGCACACCGCGAGGCAGTGCTGGCAATTCAGGCAGAACCGCTCGTCCTCCTTTCGGAACGCGGGATATCCGTCCTCGCCCTTCGTCAGGACGTGGACGATGCAGTCCCGCATGCAGGCTCCGCAGCGGACGCATTTGGATTTATCTATAACTATCATGGCGGAATTCCTCCATTCCCATCTTGTCGAACCAGGCGAGCATGCGCGCGTTGCTGAAGTCGAGGTTGTGCGCGACCGTGTCAAGCGCATACAGCGTCGGATCAAACAGCGGATTATTGCGATTGCGCGAAAGAAACGTAGAGAACCGCGCAACAGGACGAATCGCCCACATCGGAATGCTGCATTCGCGCAGGCGCTTCCCCGGCAGGAACTCCGCGGCAAGCTCGCGGTAGTATTCGCCCAATGTCGTCCGCTTCGAATCGAGAACCGTCACGCCTTCCCCTCCCGCCTCCGGCAGAATCATCGCGGCGTGGAGCGTGCGGCAGACGTTTTCCACATGGGCGAGCGGCCAGCGGTTGCGTCCGCGCCACTTCCCGAAATGGAACACAAGCGGCGAGTTCTTGAGGTACGCAACCGTGCGCGGCGTGATGGAAGTGTCGCCGCGTCCGTAGACGACGCACGGCCTTACGCAGCTGAAACGCTCGCGCGGCAGATTCGCCGCGAGCCACTTCTCGGAAAGAATCTTGTACTTCGGATACGGATTCGTCACCGTTTCGTCGAAGGCAAGCGCTTCCTCGCTCTCGCCGTTGAAATCGTGAAGGCCGTAGACGTCCGCGGTGGAAAGATAGACAAACCTCTTCACTCCATGCTCCATCGCCGCAGACGCAAGATTCTTCACGGCTTCGTAGTTCGCCTCGCGGAACCATTCGTCGCGTCCGACGTCGCTCGCCCGTGCGGCGACATGGACGACGAAGTCGATCTTGTCCTCGAACAGCCGCGGCAGATTCGCCGCGTCCGCGAGATCGATCTTGATCGTCTTGATTCCAAGCCGAGTCAACCGCTCCGCGACACGGTTACGCACCGTGCCTATTACGCGATACCCCGCTTTCGCGAAGTATTCGGCGGCGTTCGACCCGATGTACCCGCCCGCACCTGTTATAAGAACAGTTTCCATAATCTACACCCAAAGCGAAGTCCAGTATGATGCCGTTTCCGTGAGCCAGTTCTCGCGCGGGATCGAGCGGTAGTCAGGCGGCGGAGTGGACATGCGGCCGGTCTTTCCGCCGTACATGATGCGGAAATCGCACGCATCCTCCGCGGCAAATCCGCCGCGTCCGATCTTCACGGCATCTGCGACGGGCGTTCCGGCGGGAACGGCGAACACAAGCTCGTATTCGCCAACTCCACCGACGAGCGCCCAGCCCTTCTCCACTCCCGGCGGAAGACTCCGCGTAACTTCCGGCGAAACGGCGCGATCCGCATCCAGCTCAAGCCACATCCCGTTATTGACGCGGCGGAAGTTCTCCAGCGCGTCGAAAAGCCCGCCGCTCGTATCCGTCGCGAAAAGCGCCGAACCCGGCACGGGCGCACGAAGCTGCGGCTCGGGGATCGCACGGCCAAGAAACACAGCCGCGTTCGCCGCACCGAGCGGACCTGTCGCATACAAATCGAAATCTACGCGCTGCGACGCCATGCGGCAAACCGGCGTTTTGCATGTCGCGAAAACCGTTGCCGTCCAGCACCACTCCTTCGCCGTGCCTACATCGCCGCCGATGACCTTTGCGCCGTAGTGCGACACGACCTGCTGGACGCCCTGTGCGACGCGCTCATAGAACCTTTCGTCGTGCAAGTCGTCTATGTTCCACACCTGGACAATAAACTCCGGATTCGCCCCGCAGGCGAGGATGTCCGCAATCGCGCCATACGCCATCACCCTTCCCATGGCCTCCGGCTCAAGGCCGGAGAGGAAATCCTCGCGTTCGGAAAAGGAATCCGTCGAGACGAGTAGATTCGTTCCTTCAAATGGAACTACCTCCGCATCCGACCCAAAAGGCCGGGTGCCGTGAATGCGGGAAAATACTTCTATCAGCTTCTGTTCTTGCATCTGCATTCTCCTTCATTCTGGGACACCACAAGGCGCAGACGGTTTTGGAACAAATCGACCGACCCCGGCAGCGAACCATGAGGGTCGCCGTCGTATTCAATCGCGACGGGCACATTGGACGAGATTGCCGTCTTGCCGCGAAGGACGCGGATTTCTCCGCAGGGCTTGCCGCGATACAGATTCCAGACAATCCGCAAGCATCCGAAACGCGAAACATGCTTCGCAAACCAAAGCGCGTACTCGTCGTCGGCAATCGGGGGCAACGCAATTTTGAGTCCACCGGCGATGCGCGGCATTCGCGTAACGAGCGCATGGGCGACATTGCGTATCTCCTCGCCGTTCACCATGATGTCATAGCGTCTGCCGCGCACGACTTCGCGCAGAACAGCCCAGAGCGTTCCTATAAAGTCGCCAAACTTCGGGCGCATCCGATTGGCAGAAGCGGCGACAGCCGCCCCCATTCCCAAGTTCATTGAACAGAAGAACGGAACGCCGTTTGCCGTAAGAACTGGAATCTCACGCACCGCGCCATTGCGCAAGAGGGCGATTGCCTGTTCCGCATCCGTCGGGATGCCATGCGCACGGCAGAAGTCTGGACTCGTGCCGGCATAGATGACGCCGAACTTAATCGACGTGTCCGAATTCTCCAGAACTCCGCCAGCCACGGCGTTGATTGTTCCGTCGCCTCCACAAGCGACTACTGCTTCATATCCCTTAGCCTCGCGCGCAAGACGCGACGCTTCCTCAATGTTCTTAAGGACTACAAACTCCCCTTCCGGCAGCAACTCACGAAGGCGCGGCAAAATGCGGACGGAGCGTCCGCCGTGCGAAAGCGGATTGACCAAAACGAGAAATCGTTTCATCTGTAGATTCCCATTTTGTCGTAAACCTTCGTCGGCGTGCCGCCCTTCCATCCTGAAACGAGTTTCTCCGTCTCTGTCCAAGGAAGAGGAAGTCTATCGCCCGACTTAGAGGCGATTTCGGCGGCGCGGCGCTCGCACGTCCACTCCTCGCACGGCACGGCAAACGCCTTGCGCATCCGCGCATACGCAGTCTCGAACGGCACTTCGTTGAGATTCCCGAAAGAGATGTTCACGAACTCGCAGGGCTGGACGTCTCCGTTCGCGCCCACGTAGAAGCGGTCGATTCCGCCGCAGCAGCATCCGAGCATCTCCGCGGACTCCTCGTAGACCTGCGCCGTGAGAATCGTCGGAATGCGCGACTTGGCGGAATTGTAGTGCCGCTGCGCGGCGCATGCGACGCGGACGGCTTCTGCGTGGAGCGACTTGTCGAATGCCTTGCCCATCCACGCTCCGCATGCCTTCGGATGGATAAGCTGGATGTAGTCGCAGTTGTTTTCCGCGGCAAGGTCCATGATGCGGTCGATTCCGCCGTCAACCACCTCGCGGTCGGAAAGCACCGTATTGAACCCGACAAGCATTCCCGCCTCGCGGCAGTCGCGCAGGAAATCGAGCGCGCGGCGCCACGATCCGGCTACTCCCGTGAACGCATCGTGCGCTTTCTCGTCGACGGAGTGGATGGACGACATTATGCCTGTCACCTTCAGTTCCGCGAGACGGCGAATCTTCTCCGGCGTCGCGCCGCGTCCCGTCGAATTGACCCACACCTCAAGTCCCGCGATTTCCGCGAGAACCGCCTCAAGGCGTTCGAATCGGAGAAGCGGTTCGCCGCCTTCGACAGCCCACGCGACGATGCCGAAGTCGCGCATCTTGCGGACGTTCTCAATGAGCGCAGGAAGTGGCATTTCGTGCGGATCGTCCTTGCGCTGGTAGCAGTGCGGGCACTTGTACGCACACGCCTTCGAAATAGAGAGAACGACGCTGACGGGGCGCGGCGGACGGCAGATGACCTTGTCCTCAAGTGCAGTGAAGAACGCCTGGGACGGATAGCGCGGCAGATAGAAGTCGAGCTTGTATTCGCCGGACGCGAGGCGCTTCAGCTTGTGCTTAAAGAAGATGCGCGTCAGCTGCGACGCCTTCATGAGCGCGGCGGGATGACGCCAATACCGCCATGCGCACGCAAGCGACATGCGGACATAGAAGAGAAACTTCCGGAATCCCGTTATGTTCTCATTCCTTTTCATCGTTGTACCAGAGGAAGAGAAGCTGGATGGCGACAAGGGAGACGATGGCATAGAGCCAAGTCGCCGCAATAAAATGCAAGAGCAGCATAAGAACGCACAACTGACAATTCAGGCAAGTCGCACGGTGAAACATATAATGCGAGACCTGGCGCTGGAATTCGATGACAAGCGCGACAACAATGACCGAAAGAACGAAAAATTCAACATTGAACCATGAAAGGAAATTCAAGCGCAGCACAGCAAGACATGGATAGCATACGGAAACGAACAGCGCGACTCTCGGCCATATTGTCTGAAGCGTTCGTACTCCAGCCGCACGATCACCCTCTACGTCTTTGAAATAGCTGTTGTGGCACATCAGAAAATGAGCAGGCACAATCCAATCCCCGACAAATTCCAGCTCCGGGCCATTCGGACAGCGCCCTGCAATGCCAGCAATCGCGAACAGCGCACAACACGAAATGGCGTAGGCGTAGACAAGGCAATTCAATACTGGCACACGCTTGAGGAGCGAATACGCGATGTTCAAAACGCCGCCAAGCGCGAGGAACGCAAGCGTCCACGGTGACATCAGATACCCGGCGACCGCGATAGCGGCAAGTCCTACGGCGGAAACCGCAAACGCCGGAAGCGGTTTGAGCGCACCCGTCACCATCGGACGGTGCGGCGCGTTGATCGCATCCTCCTTCCTGTCGCACCAGTCGCTGAAGATCTGGTTGAAGCCCCAGGCGAAGAACCCCATCGCAAGAAGCCCCGCATCGCGCAACGTCCACGGAAAGTCGTTTAGCGTCCAGGACAACTTAAGCTCGTTGTAAGTGCCATGCGCCAGGCACAGCCCCGCCAGCACGGTCGTCGCGGTGACGAATCCGTAGTAGAGCCGCATCGAGCGGAGGTAGTAGTAGAGAAACTTCAGCACTTAAGCGCCCTTGCAATAACATCCGCGGCTTCGTCGATGATTTCGGTCGTATGCGCGGCGGTTACGCTGGTGCGGATCAGAGCGGCGCCCTCGGGTGTTGCAGGCGGAATGAACGGATTCACGAACACGCCTTCGTCGAACATCTTCCTTGCGGCCGCGCAAGTCTCGTACGTGCCGCCCGCCTGTATCGGTATTATCGGCGTGAAGCGGCGCATGGCAGGCTCCAGCACCGGCAGTCCGCGCGATGCGAACGCAGTGCGCGTGTATTCGGATATCGAACGCAGCTTCGCCACCAGCTCCGGATGCTGCTTCAGGTATCTCAACGCGGCGAGCGCTGCGGCCGCGCTCGCGGGAGGCACCGAGGCGGAGAACACGAACGGGTAGGACGAATGGCGCAGGAAGTCGATTACCTCGCGCTTCCCGGCCGCAAAGCCGCCGAGCGAGGCGAGGGACTTCGAGAACGTTCCCATGACGATATCCACGTCCGCGTCGAGTCCGAAATGCGACGCCGTGCCGCGTCCGCCATCGCCAAGGACACCAAACCCGTGCGCGTCGTCGACCATCACGGCGGCACCGTACTTCTTCGCCAGTGCGCAGATGTCGGGGAGGTTGGCGATGTCTCCGTCAACGGAGAACACACCGTCAACCACAACAAGCGCCCCCGCGCCAGACGGCACCGAGGCAAGGCGCGCCTCTAGCCCCGCCATGTCGTTGTGCTTGAAGCGGAGCATCTTGCCGAGGCACATGCGGGCGGCGGAATAGATGCTCGCGTGGTTGTCGACGTCGCAGACAAGATAGTCGTGGCGTCCGACGAGCGCGCTTATGACGCCGAGGTTCGTCTGGAAGCCGGTGCCGAACGTAATCGCGTCCTCCTTGCCGACGAAGTCCGCGAGTTCGCGCTCAAGCTCGAGATGGAGGTCAAGCGTGCCGTTGAGGAAGCGCGAGCCGGAGCAGCCCGTTCCGTACTTCTCGACCGCCTTGACGGCGGCCTCCATGACTTCAGGACAGGCCGTGAGGCCGAGGTAGTTGTTGGAGCCCAGCATGATGCGGCGCTTGCCCTCCATCACTACGACGGCGTCCTGCCGGGACTCAAGCCGGTGGAAATACGGATAGACCCCCGCCCTACGTGCATCCTCTGCACGAGTGTCGGCAACACATTTTTCAAAAATCAGCTTCATACTGGTTATATTATCCCTGTGCCGACATTATACCATTTCCGCATTTTCCACCGCAACTAGGGCGGACATGAGCGCGGAACCATGTTTGACCCTGTAGCCTCCGCACCCGACCATTCCAAAATGATAAAACAGGTCAGCTACTCGACTCTGACGCGGAAGAAGAAGGCGTCGCTGGCGTCGTCGGGCGGGACGGCCAAGAGGCGCACGCGGTCGCCGGCGGGGGAATCGATCCAGACCTCGACATCGACGCCGGCCGGGGAGAATTCGTCCGGTTCGGGCGTCTCGGCGCCTTCGACTAAGAAGGCCTTCATCAGGTTCTCCAGAAGCGTCTTCTCCGTCACGGCCGCGGACGAGCCGATCTCCACGCCGTCGATTTCGACTTCGAAGGCGAAGGCCCCCGCATTGTCCGCCGGCCCGAACGCGACAATGCGCACGTCATCGCTTCCGAAGTCGTCCGGCAGGAGCGTGTCGGACCCCAACGCGAACGAAAGCCACGCGTGCGGCGATTCGCGGACGGCCGCCGCGCCGGCAAGCGCGGCGCCGCCCGTCAGTTTCACGGCCTGCGCCCAGGCGCGGTAGGCCGAATACGCGTCGGCGTCGGCGACGTGTTCGACGAGGGCGGAGTCGGCGGAGCCGGCCAGCGACGAGGCGATCCGCTCCGGCGCGGCGTCGGCGGAAAGCTCGGGAATCGGATTGCCCGGCGGCGGCGCGATCCAGCCGAGCTCGACCGAGCGCAGGACCGTGACGTTCGTGCACTGCGGATGGAAGTCGTACTCCGGTTCGCCGTACCAGAGCATGCCCACCTGCGAGCTGAAGTCGTAGCCCTTCTTCCAGAATTCGTAGACGTCGCAGAGTCCGTCGTTGTCGCCGGCCTCCTTGTCCGCGTCGGCGTCGCCGCTCCACCAGCCCCACGTGGAGGAACACAGGAAGATGCCGCCCCGCCGATAGGAATCCGGGAGGTCGTAATAACCGTCGCCCGACCCGTCCTCCATCCACCATTCGTCGCCGTAGCACGGATCGACCATCCATGCGTCGGTGTGGTAGAATCCGCCGTCGAGGGAATCGTAGTATTCGGCCGCCACGGCCCAGCCGATTTCGGAGGCGGAAAGCGAGCGGTCGACGTTTTCGCCGCGGGCGCGGCGCTGCGCGCGGACAGCATCCATGTGCGCCGAGACGCGGCCCGCGAGGTCGAACGACGCGGCGGCGGCTCGCGCCGCGTCGCGGCTCTTGAAGAGGCCGGCGGAGTGGCAGGCGTCGACGATCACGGCGACCTTGACGCCGGCCGGAAACGCCGCGAGGTCGTCCGCGATCTCGTAGTCGTTGTAGGCCGTCGTGTTGTCGTAGTAGTCTTCATCGTAGACGCAGAGGAAGGTCGCCTTGCCGGTTTCGTTGGTGATGAGGTCGCCGGTCGTGTCGTTGAACTGCCCGCCGTGCGAGGAGTGCTGGTAGACGAACGTGTCGCCGGAAACCACCTGCGCGGCGATGTTCGAGATTGCGCCGCGGATCGCGGACTTGGTCGCCTGAGAGTCGAGCAGGACAGTCATGTTCGCCGCGTCCCATCCGCCGCGCTCCTCGAGGTTCGCAGCCATGAACTTCGCATCGTTCACGCAGCCCGCCAGACTGGAGATATGCGCGTATTCGTTGATGCCGACGCACAACGCGAACTTCTTCGGCGCGAACGCGACGACGGAGAAGCTTGCCTGTGCGGGGCCGTTGGCATTGACGGCCGTAATGGTGAAGGAATACGTTCCGACGGCCTCCGGCGTGAAGGAGAGCAGGCCGTCCTCCAGCACGGCCGACGAGTCGCCTTCCGTTATTTCGAGAGAGGTGACGGGCGCTTCCTCGGGGGCGCCGACGCGGATGGTCGCCGTTGCGGTCTGGCCGACCGGGACGGCGATGTCGCCGATGGAACGGATGCTCGGCGGGGCCGACGGATCCGCGACGAGCGTGACCTCCACCGTTTCGGAGAAGGGCCCGGGGCCATTCCCGACGGCGCAGACGCGCCAGTAGTACGTGCCGGGAATCAGTCCGTCCACCGTGAAGGAGGTGCCGGTAACCGTCTGCGAGAACTGGAAGTCGGGCTCGCCCCCCACCCCGAAGACGTTGTTGGACACGGCGAGGAGGTAGGACGTCGCGCCGGCGACAGCGTCCCAGCTGGCGGTGAAGGAGGAGTCGGTGAGGCCGGAGCTGGCGAGGCCGGAAGGGGCGGCGAGGACGGCCGAGACCGCCATGGTCGCCTTGGCGGAGGCCCCGGCGGTGGCATTGGTCGCGCGGAACGAAAAGGAGAATTCGCCGTCGCTCGCGGGGGTGAAGGTGAAGTCTGCGCCGTCCAGCGAGTAGGTGCCCGACGGAGCCGTGGCGGACTCGACCGAATAGGAGATGGAGCCGGCGACGCCGGCCAGGTTGGTGGCGACCAGGGTATAGTCGAGCGGTTCGCCGACGGTCGCGGTCTGCTCCGGAATCGGGACGAACCGGACGTCCGAGGGCGGTTCGTCGCCGACCCAGCCGGCGCGGACGGACCGGAGGACGTCCGTGTTGAAGCACTGGGCCTCGGTGTAGTCCTCGGTGCCGGGCGGGCCTTCTCCGACCGCGATGTCCTTGGCGTAGTTCCAGAGCTCGTAGAAGTTCGCGTAGCCGTCCTCGTCGCCGCACGGGGCGACGTCGCAGGCGCCGGTGCGCCAGCCCCGGTTCGCGGCCAGCGTGAACTCGCCGCCGACTTCGTCCTCGGAATCGAAGCTGTACTGGAAGTAATCGGCCGCCGTGACCCAGCCGATTTCGGAGGAGGAGATCCCCTTCGGCCTGGAGCCGCGCCGGACGGGCTCCTTCGCGCGGATCGCGTCGATTTCGGCGCCGACGCGTTCGGCCAGGGCGAACGGGGCGGGTGCTGGGCTCGCGGCCGCTGAACGGGCGCGAGCGCGGTGCTTGTCCTTGAAGAGGCCGGCGGAGTGGCAGGCGTCGACAAACACGACGACCTTCGCGCCGCTCGGGAACTTCGCGAGGTCGGCGGCGAGCTCGTAATCCGCGTAGTCGCCGTCGTAGGCGCAGAGGCCGGTGTCGGCCGTATAGGCGCCGGTTTCGTCCTCCTCGCTCCAGCCGTGCGACGAATGCGTGTAGACGAACACGTCGCCGGGGGCGGCCGCGGCCGCGGCGTTCGTGATCGCGTCGCGGATCGCGTCCTTCGTGGCGGCACCGTCCAGCAGGAGCGTCGCGCTCCCAGGCGTCCACTCGCCGCGCTGCGTGAGGTTGGTCCACAGGTTGCCGGCGTCCGCCACGCAGCCCCGCAGCCAGTCTTTGCGGGGGACGTAGTCCGTGTCGTACTCGTTCACGCCGACGCAGACGGCGACATGCGCCGCGGAGGCGGCGGCGGCGAACGAGACGGCAAGCGCAACTCCTGCACATGCTGAAAGCTTCATTCCGTTTCCTCCGGGTTCGGCGACGATTCTACCGCAAGCGGCGGGAAGAGTGCAAGCGCCCCTTTGCGCGTCGCTTGACAGGCGGGGGGGCGTTTGGTGCAGGATGCCGGCTGCTCGCGGGGCTGCGCCCGCACGCGATGCTCACGGGCCACCTGCACGAATGCTGGCTCGAGCCGCCCGGGGGGGCGCACGACGACTACGGCGCGCCTTGCCCGCCGC
>JAEEOY010000128.1 GCA_016284515.1 Kiritimatiellia bacterium
TCGTGCTCGTGCTGTTCGGCGGACGCAACCAGGTCATCTCGTCGTTTGTCGACAGATGCGCCGCGGTGCTGCAGGCGTGGTATCCGGGCGAGGAGGGCGGGCGTGCCGTCGCGGAGATTCTTGCCGGGAAGGTCAATCCGTCGGGAAGGCTTCCGATGACGTATCCGAAGACGGAATCGAGGGATCCGCTCACGTTCGGCGACGGCTCGGACACGCCGGAGCGCGCGCAGTGGCCGTTCGGCTACGGGCTGAGCTACACGAAGTTCGCGTACGGAGATGCGGAGCTTACCAGCGGCGCTGCAACGCGCATCGGCGGAGTCGGAGACTGCGTGAAGGCCGCTGTGACGGTCAAGAACGTCGGCGAAATGGCTGGCGCGGAAGTCGTCCAGCTCTACATCACGGCGAAGGGTGAGCCCGTGCGTCTGAGGGGTTTCGCGCGCGTCGCGCTTGCACTGGGCGAAACGAAGCGCGTCGAGTTTTCCGTTCCGCTGGAGCTCTTCGCGCGCTGGCGCGGCGACAACAACGGCGCATGGTCGGTCGAGCCTGGCGAATACGAAATACGCCTCGGCCGCGACGCGTGGGACAAGTCGCATGCACTAACGGTCCGCCTCGAGGGCGCTCCGCTCAGCTTCCCCCGCCGCACGCGTTTCTTATCGGCGGCGAAGTGAAATCACTGCCCCCTGTTGGGGGCTGGAGGGGATGTCGGCGTTATGGTAAAATTGTTGCATGAGAAATATCACAACGATTTTGTGCGCCGCCCTGGCGCTGATGGGCGTGTCGCGCGGCGCATCTGCCGCGGAGGGTTTTGACGCGCGGCGGTACCTTCAGTGCCGCAGCGGAGAGATCCAGCTCCTGCCTGCGCTCGGAGTCGACGAGATGCGCAAGGGGCACAGGGAGAACCTCGAGGCTCTCGGAGGCTTCGTCTTCAACCTCGAGTGGCGCGAGAACAAGGTCACGAAAATGCGCGTCCTGTCGAAGGAGGGAGGCGTGTGCCGCGTCCGCTCCTACGGCGCGATCGGCTCTCCGCTCATGCGCAAGGCGAAGGGACGCTGCCCCAACGCCGCAATCGCGTCCACCGAAGGGCAGGCAGTTCCAGACGGCACTCCGGAGAGCTGCTTCGAGCGCGCGAAGAATCCGCTTTCGTCCGTCAGCCTCGAGTTCGACACCGAGCCGGGCGAGATACTCGAGTTCCACGGACAGAGCGGCAACCAGGACTGGACGGACTACGCCGCGCATCTCGACGAGAGGTTCCTCAAGACTTCCGAGGCGGCGCGCATTGCGCAGAACGTCATCGACTGGCAGCTCGACTCGGGCGGCTGGCCGAAGAACGTGCCGATGCACGAAAGGCTTTCGGCGAAGGAGCGGAGGGCCGTCCTCGCGATGAAGGGCGAGCGCAAGCTCGGCACGATAGACAACGCCGCGACGTTCACGGAGCTCATGTTCCTTGCGCGGATGTACAAGGCGAACGAGAGGGGACGGGGAACGGAGAGCGGAAAGTACCTCGAGGCGGTGAAGAGGGGAATCGAGTTCTTGGTGGCTATGCAGTATCCGAACGGAGGCTGGCCGCAGTGCGACCCCGCGAAGGTGGGCTACTGGCACCAGATCACGTACAACGACGGCGCGATGGTGAACGCGATGAACATGATGCGCGACGTGTACGAGGGACGCGCGCCGTTCGACATTCCGCTTCCGGACGAGCTGCGCGCAAAGTGCCGCCGCGCGTTCGACCGCGGAATCGAATGCATCCTCAGGACGCAGATACGCCAGGACGGAAAGCTCGCGCTGTGGTGTCAGCAGCACGACCGCGACACGCTCGCGCCGTGCGTAGGCAGGTCGTTCGAGCTGCCCGCGGTCTGCACGTACGAGTCCGCGGACATCGTGGCGCTTCTCATGGACGTCGACACGACGCGCTGTCCCGCCGAAACCGCCGCGCGCATACGCGAGAGCATCGAAGGCGCCGTCGCGTGGTACAAGGCGCACGCGATAAGGGGTTATCGCGTCGAGGACGGATTCCGCCGCGAGGACGGAATCGTCACGTCGCGCCTAGTGCGCGTGCCGGAGTCGGAGTCGAATCCGCTCTGGTGCCGCTACTACACGCTGGAGGACAACCGTCCGTTCACCGGACGCCGCGACGGGACGATGAACTTCGACTTCTCCGAGCTCGAGCGCGGGGAGAACATGAGCTACAAGTGGTTCAGCGACGTTGGCACGCGCGTCGAGAAGATGCACGCCAAGTGGCTTGAGCGCGAGGCCGCGCGCGCACGGCGAGCGGAGCTGCGGAAGAACGCGAAGACCACGGAGTGGCGCGGAGGGAAGGGATCCGGCGGCGTGCCCAACGTCCTTTCCGATCGCGACACGTGGGAGAATGCGGAGAACTGGTCGAACGGCGCGCCGCAGGCGGAGGACACGGTAGTCTTCGCGAAGGACGCCACTATATGGACGATGTCCAGCGCGCCGTACGAATGCGCCAAGCTCGTGCTGCGCGGGAAGCCGCGCCTTACGCTGCAGAGCCACTACGAGGCGAACAACGCAGTGAATCCGTCGCTTCGTCCTTCGGCGATCGAAGGCGATGGGACGGTGGTGCTGAACCGCTTTGGACTCGAGTCGCGCGAGGACGAGAGGCTCGTCGTTCCGGAGTCCGTCGCAATCGAGGCGAATCCGCGCGAGGGCGCGGGCTCGTGGATCGGCTCGACCGGACGCGGCAGGGTGCAGGTGAAGGGCGAGGTGGCGTGCCCGGGCAACCGTCTGCTGCTTCGCGGCGACGTGGAGATCGCAAAGTCCGTCGAATGCGGAGTCGAGAAGATCGAGGCGGAGCCGTCCGTCAAGTTCCTGAATCCGCCGAAGGTCGAGCCGCTTGTCCTCGAGTGCGCCGCAGGCGAATCGCTGCAGGGCGTGCTGGACAGGATCCCTGAGGGCACGCTGCGCCCGACGGTTGTCCGCGTGGCGCCGGGACGCTATCGCGAGAAGGTGCGTCTGTCCGGAAGGCGCGCGGGCGTGAAGCTCGTTGCGACCGATCCGCGTCCGGGGAAGACGGTGATCTCGTGGAACGACACGCCCGCGACGCCGAACGGAAAGGGCGGAACGCTTGGCACATTCGGAAGCTACACGTTCTACGTCGACATCCCGGACTTCGAGATGGATGGCTTCACTGTCGAGAACACGGGGACGTCCGAGCGCCTTGCCGCGACGGGTGGGAAGGAGCAGGCCGGACAGTGCGTCGCGCTGTTCGTCGCTGGCGATAGGAATGTCTTTCGACGCTGTCGATTTCTCGGTTGGCAGGATACTGTCTACGCAGGCGGAGAGTCGGGTGGTTCGGCGGCTCGGCAGGCGTTCGACAGCTGCTACATCGAGGGGACGGTCGACTTCATCTTCGGCGGATCAGTTGCGCTCTTCTGGGATTGCGACATCCATTCGATACAGGGCGGATACGTCACCGCGGGGTCGCATTCTCCGGAGCTTCCGTTCGGCTATGTCTTCGCGAAGTGCCGCGTGACGTGCGGCAAGAAGAAGAAGACGTCGCTGGGGCGTCCGTGGCGTCCGTATGCCAACATCACCTTCATCGACACGGACTTCGGCGATGCCGTGACGCCCGAGGGCTGGAACGACTGGACCACGGACTTCGGACGGCGCGTGTGGCGCTCCGCCGAGTACGGCTGCCGGCAGAAGGGGGAGACAAGGCGCGACGCCATCGTCGAAGTAGGCGGAGCGAAGGAGCTGAAAAGTCGTCTTGAAGAGTGTGGCTATTCGAAGGTTTTTGATATAATAGGCGGTGCGGACGGATGGAGGCCGCTAAGAAAATGACAGACGACGGAAAGATAACGCTGATGATAATCGACGACCACCCGATGGTTCGGGACGGCCTCGAGATGATGCTTTCGGCGCGACGCATCTTCAAGATCGTGAAGACGGTCGCGTGCGGACAGGAGGCGGTCGCCTACATAAGGGAGAACGGAATCCCCGACGTGGTGATAAGCGACGTGCGGATGCAGGGCATGGACGGATTCGAGACGCTGGCGAAGATACGCCGATTCTATCCGGACGCGCGCGTCCTGCTCCTCGCCGGGATGCCGACCGTTGAGGAGGTCGAGCGCGCGCGCAAGGCCGGCGCGGCGGGCTATATGTCGAAGAGCGCGAGGATAGAGCAGCTTTCCGAGGCGGTGCAGGAGGTGGCGAACGATCCGTCGTTCTTCGCGGAGGACTCCTTCGTTCCGACGCCGAGCATCCTCTCCCCGAGGGAGACGGACGTGCTTCGCCTTCTTGCCCAGGGCCTCAGCCGCGAGCAGATCGCGGAGAAGCTCTGCATCAGTCCGGAGACGGTGAAGAGCCGCGCCAAGACGATGATGATAAAGCTGGATGTCTCCAACTCCGCCGGTGCGGTGCACCGCGGACATGAACTCGGGATACTCCGCGCATGAAGACAGCTACGCCATTCCTGTCCGCTGCAATTCTCGCGCTCGCGCTTTGCGCGTCCGCGGCAAATCCGTTCGCCGGTGTGGCGAGCGGAAGCGAGGTCTCCGCCGAGGGCGTGGTGCACAACGTGTCGATATTGTCCGACGGACGCGTCGCGTTCGACGTGAGGGGAGAGGCGGCGTTCACGGCGGTTTTTGAGGACGCGTCGATGATCGCGCCGGTCGACTTCGAGGACGCGTTTGTTTCCGTCGCCGGGACGCTCGAGCTGCGTGAAGGCGCCGTTGAGATAATGGCGGAGGACATCGCGTCGGTCCGCGTGATCGTTCCCCCGCCGGAAGATCCGTTCGCACTTCCCGTAGTCGACATGTCCGCCGAGACGGCCGGGCAGGCGCGTTCCATCCGCCATCGCCTTCACGCGCGCGGGGTCGTCACGTCCTCGCGAAGCGCGGACGCGGCGTTCGTCGTGTATTCCGGCGGAATTGAGGCCGTCGTGAGGCCGAGCGCGCGCAAGGCGCAGCCTCCGAGGGTCGGCGACATAGTCGACGTCTGCGCGTTCCTCGAGATGGACGGCGGAGAGCCCTCGATGAACGATGCGCTCGTGCGGATATCGGGGCACGACGAGTCGCGCCTTCCGCCGTACTGGACCGCGGGCAGGGTTTGGGCGCTGATGGGCATAGTCGTGTCTTCGCTGCTTGTCGTGGGGCTTGCCGCGCTCGTCCTTCTGCGGCGGTTCGAACGCGAGCGCTACAACGCGACGCGGCGCGAGAGGCTCAGGCTTTCGCACGACCTGCACGACAACCTGCAGCAGCTTCTCGCCGCGACGATGTTCAGGCTGGACGCCGCGCAGAGCCTCTTCGACTGCGACGCGAAGTCCGCCAAGGAGCAGCTCGGCTGGGCGAAGAAGTCCGTCGAGTGCACGCAGGCCGGGCTGCGGGGCGTCCTCTGGGATCTGCAGGAGGAGAGCGAGGGGCCGGACTCGCTCTCGGGCCTTGTCTCATACGCCGTCGGACGCATGGCGCACTGGCAGGGAAGGGTCGTGGTGGAGGCGCGCGGGAAAGAGCCTTCCGCGGCGCGCCGGCTTGGCGGCAGGTTTCTCATGATAATTCAGGAGGCGGTGTGGAATGCGCTTGCGCGCGGCGGCGCGAAGAAGGTGCGCATAAGACTGTTTTTCCGTCCGGGGCTTGCGAGGCTCATCGTTTCGGACGACGGATGCGGCTTCGACGTCGGATCGGCTCCGGGCGTCGGCTCGGGTCATCTTGGGCTTGCCTCGATGCGCATGAGGGCCGAGGAGATCGGCGGAAGCTTTTCGGTGAAAAGCGAAATAGGACGCGGGACGTCCGTGATAGTCGAGGTGCCGTGCGAATAGGTTGAAAAGTTTTGGAGGTTAAAAGATGAAGAAGATTTTATATTCGTGCGTTGTTCTTGCCGCGGGTGCAGCGTCCGCGGCGGTGCTGCGCGTCGGCCCCGGCGAGGAATACGCGACCGTTCAGTCGGCTGTCGACGCGGTGCCTTCCGGCAATGCGAGCGAGGCAGTCATCGAGATCGCGCCAGGCGACTACGAGGAGCACGTGCTCGTTCCGCGCGACAAGCCGTTCGTGACGATGCGCGCGAAGGAGCCGGGGAAGGTGCGGATAAGGAGCGGCGAGAGCGTATACACGGTGAAGGACAAGCAGCTCCCTCGCTGCACGGCGCTTTCCGTCGAGGCGAACGACTTCACGGCCGAGGGGATCGTCTTCGACAACTACGCCTCGCGTGCGAACGTTGAGGCGGGGGGGCGCGGAGTGGGGCAGGCGCTTGCAGTCGCGGTGACGTCCGACCGCGTGACGTTCAGGAAGTGTGCCTTCCTCGGACATCAGGACACTCTTCTCGCGGACGGACCGCACCACGGCGACGGTGTTTCGCGCCAGTACTACGAGGACTGCGAGATCGAGGGGACTGTTGACTTCATCTTCGGCGGGGCGACTGCGGTGTTCAACAGGTGCCGGCTGCGCTTTGCCGACCGCGGATACGTCACCGCCGCGTCGACGCGAGAGGGGCAGCGATTCGGGTTCGTGTTCGTCGACTGCACGTTGTCCGGAAAGGACGGGATGAAGAAGTCCGAGCTGGGTCGTCCGTGGCGTCCCTACGCGCAGACGGTGTTCATCGGCTGCCGCTTCGACGACGTGCTCAAGCCCGAGGGATGGAGCAACTGGCGCAAGCCGGAGAACGAGAAGACGGCGTGGTACGGCGAGTTCGGCTGCACGGGCCCCGGCGCGGAAAGCGCGTCGCGTCCTGCGTGGATCCACACCGGCACTCTCGCCGCCGCTGACGACTACTTCTCCGCTCGCGGCGCGAACGGATGGAGGGGCGTTCTTTCCGGCGCGGACGCGTGGAATCCCGCTAATTGAATTTTCACCCTACGGGGGGCAGTATCAAAAGCCCTTCAAATGGTAAAATAGTGGCGTCAAAGCGAAGAAAGGACTTAACGACATGAAAATGACGAACCTTGCAATCGTGGCATCAGTTTTCGCGCTTGCCGCCGCCGCGCGCGGAGAAAGCTACGCTTTCACGCCGGGCACGGAGATTCCGCTGGGATCCGATTATGTCGCAACATCGAACTGCTCGATTCAGAACGACGGCTATACCGTGGGAAGCACTCACAACGGTTCAAGCGTTGCGCTGTCGCTTCGCAACGCCGCTTCGGGTGATTACGTGCTCTCGATGAAGGGCGGGGCGAAGAATCTGAGCGCTGCCTATTCGCTTACAGTCACGGACGGGGCTGATTTTGTCTGGCGTACCGATGGCGCTCAGGCGGACACTGGAGACTGGACTGCATACGACGAGGTGTCGTTTGTGGTCAAGTCGCTTCCCGTCGGAGAGTTCACCTTGACTCTTGCCATCACGGATACGACTGGAAGCTATGCGGGCAACTACGGATACTTCAAGTTTTCGGCGATAGAATCCTGTGCGCTGGCGATTCCCGGCGCTGCCGACTACAGGTCGACGGCTTATGCCAGCTGCACAGGATGCTCGGTAGACCAGGTCAATGGCACGGTTAACAGCGTGAAAAACGGCCACACCTTTTCCGTTGTGTTCTACTGCGCCGAGAAGGGGTGGTACAACTATTCTTTCAAGTCCGGCGCGAAATCTGATTGGGGGACGTCTTCCGTAGAATGGACGCTGCGCAATGCGTCCAAGAGCTCGAATTCCTCTGTTAATGTTTCTACGACGGTGATTGGGGGAGAAGGATATTCGTCCCACGGCGGGGCGGCGTTGCAGAACGCCCATCAGGTCGATCTCGGCATTCTCGATGCGGGGCTCTACGTGTTGACGGCGACGGCTGTGAAGAGCGACAGCAACTACGTGGCGAATTTCGGAGAGTTCGCATTTGCCTCCCGTGCCTTTGACACTGTTGTCTCGGGCGAGGAAATCGTGCTTGGTGTGTCCAAAAAGGGCGAAGCCAAAGAATATGTCTCGCTTTCCAACTGCTCGATCGACGATCCCGTCCAGGTGATTGGCAGCACGCACAATGCCTCAAGGATGACCGTTGCGCTCTACAACGAAACACCTGGTGAATGGACGCTTTCCTGGCTTGGCGGCGCGCAAAGCCTCACGGCAACTTATACCGTTTCCGTCATCGGCAAATCGTATTCCAGAAATGGCAATTTCTCGCAGTCCGACACTTCCTCATGGACTCCTTCGCAGGCGGAGTCGCTCTTGCTTGAAGACCTCCCCGCAGGTGCGTTTGAGCTTGTCCTTGAGATTACGTCTACAACAGGTTCGTATGCAGGCAACTACGGACACTTCAAGTTCGTGCGCAAAATGCCAGATGTCGTCGTGACGACAGTGACTGCATGGGACGACGAATGGAACAGCGCGGACTCAGTTACGTTCTCCGGCGACGGGGCTCTTGTGGTCGACGCGTCCGACTACGCCAGATGGGATTCTGCGACAAAGTCTTTCACCCTCGGGAATTCCACTGTAAACGGTCTCACGCCTGCAAACATACTTGTCGCGCTTGGCACGGCGGCGGCGACAGCCACCGCGGCTTATTCGGAAGGATCCGTCACGGTCACCGTCGCAGCTTCGTCCCCTGCGGCAGAGACGACATGGTGCGGGATGGGAAGCAACGCCGCCTGGTCGACTGCGGCAAACTGGACGCACGGCGTCCCTTCCGAGACGCTACCGGCCAACTTCGTTGCAAGCGCCGAGGTCGACCTCTCCGCTGACGCTGTGGTCAAGACACTTTCCCTCAACGGCAAAACGGTAACACTCAATGGATCCGGGAAGCATATCCAGATCGACTACTTCGCCCCCGACGAGAGCGGGACGATTGCACTGCGCAATGCGTATCTCTGGAGCAACGGCGTCCGCGAATTGCGCAAGGACCTCATCATCCCCTCGGGAGTCTCGATACATGTCCTGGCCGGAGGCAGGTCGGAAATCCAGGACAACTGGGGCGACGTAACGGTAAACGGACCCATTGTCATGGATGATGGCGCGCAGCTGAGGACTCTTTATGCCGTTGCCCTCCTGGGCGGGCTTTCCGGCAACGGCTCGATTGACGAGACTGGAAGCGGAAGGCGCACTTTCTCGGGTGACTGGTCGGGGTTCACTGGTTCCTATTCGGGCGGAAGCGACAACGTCGTCTTCATTGGCGATGTGGACGCATCGGCGTCGGCGTGGACTCTTCCTGTCGGGATTTCGGTTGGAACGAGCGCCGGCAACGCTGGCACCGTCAAGTTCGGATCCTTGACGATGCAGCCTGCCGAGGCAAAGACGATTACGCTTTTCAAGGACACCGTCATTCAGGTTGGAGCGGGATGCATAAACGCCAACGTCTCTGTCTCCGGCGGCAGCCTTGCGCTTGAAAAGGTCGGCACCGGCACGTTGACGCTCGACGGATGCACGCTTGCCGCGCTTACGGTAAGCGAGGGCGCGATCGCGGCGGGCGCGAATGCGCCGACGGTCGGGACGCTCGCGATGGCGGCGGGCTCGTATGTCGTGGCGAACACGACGGCGACAATCAACGCGACGACTGCGGCGATTGACGGAGTGAAGGTGCTGGTCGCCGATGCGACGGCACTGGCGGCGGGCACGACTTACAGCCTCGTTTCGGCCACGGCGCTCTCCGGAATGCCGGAAGTCTACGCCGTCGATTCCGAGGGCAACCATGTCCCTGCCGCGAACGGCAAGCCGAAGAACGTGTGGATCGCCAAGGCGAGGGCCAACGCGCTTAGGCTCTCTGAGGGCAACCCCAACGCCGGGATGACGGTCGTCATCCGCTGATGCGAATATGTTATAATAGCATTATGATGAATCGAGTTCTAATGCTGTCTGCCCTTATGGCATCTCTTGCCGCTTCGGCGGGGGAGGCCATTTCGGCTGGAGCGAGGATGCTGGAGAGCGAGATGAAGCGCAATCCGGTTCCGTGCGGAATCGACAAGCGCAAAAAGCCGAAGTGGGAGTACACCGATGGGCTCGAGCTGCAGGCCGCGCTCGCCGTGGCGAAGAGGTGTCCGGAACTGCGCGAGAAGACTCTCGCCTGGGCGCAGGACTACATCGAGCGCATGGTGACGAAGGACGGCGAAATTCTCGGCTACAGAATGGAGGACTGCAAGCTCGACTGCATCAACCCGGGCAAGTTCGCCTTCGACATGTACGATTTAGCCGGAGGCGAGAGGCTGAGGAAGGTCATAGACACGCAGTTCGCGCAGTTCGCGATCCAGCCGCGCGTTGCGGAAGGCGGCTTCTGGCACAAGAAGGTGTACACGCACCAGATGTGGCTCGACGGACTCTACATGGGATGTCCGTTCTACGCGCGCTACGCATCGCGCTTCCTCGAAGGCGACGCGAAGCGCGCGGCCTTCGACGATATCGCGAACCAGTTCGCAGTCGTGTCGCGCCATACATACGACGCGAAGACGGGGCTCTACCGCCACGGA
This sequence comes from Kiritimatiellia bacterium, assembly GCA_016284515.1. GTDB lineage: Bacteria > Verrucomicrobiota > Kiritimatiellia > RFP12 > UBA1067 > UBA1067. The sequence continues at coordinate 10,335 of JAEEOY010000128.1, forward strand.
TGGGACGAGTCGAAGTCGATGATATGGGCCGACAAGGCGACGGGGCAGAGCGCGCACGCGTGGGGGCGCGCGCTCGGATGGTTCGCGGCGGCGATAGTCGACACAGAGGAGTACTTCCCGGCGGACCATCCCGGGCGCGAACAGCTTCGCAAACTGCTGCGGGAATATACCGCGACGCTCATGCGATGGCAGGATGCATCCGGCGCATGGTGGCAGGTCGCCGATCAGCCCGGACGCGAGGGCAACTACCTCGAGCCGACTGCGACTGCGCTAATCGGCTATGCAATGATGAAAGGGGTGAACCGCGGGATCCTCGGCGAAGACGCGAAGGCGGCGGCGCTCAGGGCGTGGAATGCGCTGAACCGCGACTTCCTGAAGGAGAATCCCGACGGCACTGTGTCGCTCACGCGGTGCTGTTCCGTGGCGGGGCTTTCTGCGGACCGCGATGGGTCGTTCGAATACTACCTCCGCGAGAAGATCGTCGACAACGATCCGAAAGGCGTCGGGCCCTACATGTTCCTTGCACTTGAGATTGAGGACGCGCAAAAGCGCGTGTTTGACATCCAGCGCGAGGTCGACCGCGTTGCGGCGTCGGGCGGCGGAAGGGTCGTCGTGCCCGCGGGCGAGTGGACGAGCGGAGCGATTCATCTAAAAGACAACGTCGAGCTGCATCTTGCCGAAGGTGCGAAGATCGTCTTCACGGAAAATCTTGACGACTATCTCCCCGCCGTTCGCACGAGCTGGGAGGGAATAGAGTGCATGGGCTACTCTCCGCTCGTCTACGCCTACGGCTGCACGAACGTCGCCATAACGGGGAAGGGCACGCTTGCGCCGTCCGTCGAAACGCGCTGGCGCGCGTGGGGGCTTGCGCGCAAGAAGAATCCCGCGCACGACGCGGCGAAGAAGCGCCTTGCGGAATGGGCGCGCGACAATGCTCCGATGGAAGAGCGCCAGTACTGGAAGCTCGACGGGAGCCTGATGCGTCCGCCGCTCATCCAGTTCAACTGCTGCAAGGGTGTGCGGCTGGAAGGCGTCACGATACGCCAGTCGCCGTTCTGGACGATTCACCTATTGTGCAGCGAGGATGTCGTCGTCCGCGGACTTGACGTCTACTGCGACCTCAAGAACTCCGACGGAATCGACATCGAGTCCTCGCGCAACGTACTTGTCGAGAACTGCACGTTTGAGCAGGGCGACGATGCGGTCGTGATAAAGTCCGGAATCAACCACGAGGGGCGCCGCCGCGCGATGCCGAGCGAGGACATCGTGGTGAGGAACTGCGTGATAAACGACGGACACTCCATGCTCTCGATCGGCAGCGAGCTTTCGGGCGGGATACGCAACGTCCTCATGGAAGACTGCCGCGCAGAGAAGACCGTCGACAAGATATTCTTCATCAAGACGAATCCCGAGCGCGGCGGATTCGTGGAGAACGTGACCATGCGCCGCATAAAGGCGCTTGACGTGAAGTACGAGGCTGTTTCGGCGATCACCGACTATTTCTGGAAGCCGGACAGCGTTCCGCTGGACGGAGTCCTCCGCGCGACGCCCGTAGGAAACATCGTCCTGGAGGACATCTCCGCGACGAGCGCGAAGGCGGTCTATTCGTTCCGCGGATACAAGACGGAGCCAATCCGCGGGCTCAGGCTCAAGAACATCAAGATCGGCAAGGTCACGAAACCTTCGTCTGCTGAATTCGTGGAAGACATGTCGGTTGTTGATACGCCGTCTTTCAGGTGATTAAGAAAAGTCGGCGCATCCACTTGCGTTGTCGGGCCAAATATGAGACAATATCAATGCTCTCCGGAATTGAACTCCGTGGCGACGGAGGTACGAACGGGAGCCTTGAAAGTCGTTGGGTTGAAACCGATGGAGCCCTGCTGAGAGTGGATCGAAAAGCCTGAAGGGTGGGCGGACGGTCCGGGAGGGGGCGTTGATGTCGGGAACCGCGGCGGCCGATTGGGAACGCGATGGAGGAGGCTTCCTCCGCGGGCTTGAGCGCTAGATGCGCGGCCTAAGCGTCGTCGGCAACTGGCGAGGCATCGCCTATTCCGAAAATGCGTCATAGGCGCATTGTATCCTGCGGTCGTCGTTCGGCTGCGCAGTGCGTCGGCAACGACAAAAGGAATAGGAGCCCAATCATGGAGCAAATCTGTCCGAAGTGCGCCACGGGAACATGCCCCTGGCGTGATGGAATTATGTGCAGGAACTATGTCTGCGCGAGGGATGACGTCGGCAAGAGCGGCGAGGATCTTCTCAAGGACCTTCCGCCAGATTTCGCCGAAATCTTCCGCGGCTTCGGCTCGAACGGCCAGTCGCGTTGAGCGAGGGCATCCTAATGGAGGTATTGCCATGGACAACAATCAACCGCGTAATCTGCCGGAGTCCAAGAACGAAATCGTCGTCTATCAGCCGGACGAGACGACAAGGCTTTCTGTCTGCTTTGACGGCGAAACTGTATGGTTGTCCCAGGAGCAGATGATTGTTTTGTTCCAAAGGGATCGGTCTGTTATCAGTAGACATATCGCAAACGCATTCAAAGAAGGCGAAGTGGACAAAGAGAATTGTTTGCATATTTTGCAAACAAATACCAAAGGGCGTCCTGAGGTTGTTTACAACCTTGAAGTCGTCACTTCCGTCGGTTACCGTGTTAAGTCCTTGCGCGGTGTATTGTTTAGGCGGTGGGCGAACCGTGTGTTGAAGGAGTATCTGCTGCGGGGGTATTCCGTTAACGCCCGCATGAATCAGCTGGAAGACAAGATGGATCGAAGGCTCGCTCAACATGATCAGGCAATTGTTGACTTGAAAGAGAAGGTCGATTTCTTCGTGCAGACGCAGATTCCGCCGCTACATGGTGTGTTCTACGACGGACAATTGTGGGATGCGCGTGCGCTGGTGCTGAAGCTTGTATCAAGTGCAAAGCGGTCGATTATCCTCATCGACAACTGGGCGACGCCGGAGACGCTTGATCTCCTTGCAAAGAAAGGCAAAGGAGTGAAGGTGACGGTCTTCACTTCGGAGCACTATGACAAGAAGCACGTCCCGCACCATAAGATTTCCCCTGCCGACATTGCGACCTTCAACGCCCAGTACCCGAAGCTTGCCGTGCGGTACAACGAGGCCTTTCACGACAGGTTCCTCATCATCGACGACAAGGACGTCTATCTCATCGGCGCGTCTCTCAAGGACCTCGGCAGAAAGTGTTTCGCATTCATGAAACTAGACTCCGGAGAAATTCCCCGCATCAAGAAAACCGCGTTCGCGGCACCCTGATCCGCGGCGCCCCCGCCGAGGTTCCCCGGCTTCAAAAAATCGCCCTCACGCGTAGACCGTGCTTTTGGTATAATATAGACGTGAAAGGCGGCGGCACTTGAGTCTTACACAACAAAGACCATAACACACGAACTTTGGTACAATTTGCATAGATGACAGGAGCGGCTTAGTGAAATACAGAATCTTCATATCAAGCGTCCAGCGCGAATTTGCAAAGGAGCGTAAGGCGCTTGCGGAGTACTTGCGCAAGGACGCGATCCTCGGGCGCTTCTTTGAGGTGTTCCTTTTCGAGGAGGTCCCGGCGCAGGAACGGAAGGCTGATGGCGTGTATCTTGCCGAAGTCGACGCTTGCGACATCTACCTTGGCATCTTCGGCCACACATACGGCAATGTCGATTCCAGGGGCGTCTCGGCGACCGAGCGGGAGTGCCGACGCGCGGCGGCAACACACAAGTATCGCATCTGCTTCATTGACAAGTCCGCTGGAGAGACGGATCAACGCGAGGCGGCATTCATTTCGCGCGTCAATGACGATGTCGTCCGCAAGGGTTTTGTCGGCTACGACGATTTGCGCACTGCTGTCTACGCAGCACTCGCTAAGCACCTGGAGGACAAGGGGCTCATAAATGTCCTTCCGTTCGACGCCGCCAAGACCGCCGGAGTTACAATCAAAGACTTGAGCGTAGCGAAGATTCGCGACTTCATACGCACCGCGCGAGAGAAGCGGCAGTTCTCTCTTCCTGTGAACTCGTCGGTGGAGAAGTTGCTCACGGCACTTGAGCTCATTGATGACTATGGCAACGTACTCAATCCAGCTGCATTGCTCTTTGGCAAGCGCCCTCAGAAATTCTTCGTTGCATCCGAGGTGAAGTGTGCCCAGTTCTACGCCGACAGGGTGTCGAAGCCGATGGCAGACCACCAGATATACATGGGTGACGTGTTTGAACTGGCCGACCAGGCGACGCGCTTTGTCATGTCCCACATATCCAATTGGGTCGGCACGAGGGAGACAGGTGACACGGCGGAGGTTCCGACAAAGTTCGAACTGCCTTACGATGCCGTGAAGGAGGCCATAGTCAATGCAATCGTCCATCGCGACTACACGAGCAACGCAAGCGTACAGGTCATGCTCTTCAAGGACCGGCTTGAAGTCTGGAGCCCGGGATCCCTTCCGCACGGCATGACCATCGGCAAGCTATCGAAGACACACAAGTCGGTGCCGGTAAATCCGCTGCTGGCGCGGGCGATGTACCTGAAGGGCTATATCGAAAAATCCGGGACCGGCACCGAGGACATGATCGCAAAATGCAAGGAATGGGGCGTCCCCGCCCCCGAATGGACAGAGGACGACGCGGATGACTTCCGCGTTATCCTGAAACGCCCCATGTCAGCGCCAAGCGTGGAAAAGACCATGGTAAATACTGGGGTGGAAAGTAGGGTAGAAAGTAGGGTGGAAAGTAGGGTGGAAAGTTCGGTGGAAAGTAGGGTAAAGAGGCCGGCGAAAAAGCTGTCTAGCGCCGAGAAGATTGTGGCCTATCTTGTGTCCAATCCTACTGCTTCGGCACATGAACTTTCCATTGCAGTCAATCTAACGGTAAAAGGCATAGAGAAGAATCTAAAGGCGCTAAGGGAGTCCGGTCGCCTCCGTCACGTTGGCCCAACCAAGGGCGGCCATTGGGAGGTGCTGGCATGACATCGGCAAGGCGAAAAATTCTCATCGCAGGCATGGGTACCTCCCCGGCGGTGCTGACGAACGCCGTGTGGGCGCTTGCGCACGGCGAAAAGCCGGTCGTGCCGGACGAGATAGTCGTCTTCATCACGAAGAACGGCAAGGCCCTGCTCAAAAAAGAGCTGTTTGATGACGGCGTTTGTGCGGACATGTTGAAGAGCCTTTCTCGCGAAGGAATCGACATCGAGGGGAAGCTGATATTTGGCGAAACGTCCATCCGCTCAATACCAGATGTAAAGGGGAACGAGATAGACGATCTGCGAACAGGTGATGACAATCTCCGCGCGGCGGACTTCATGCTTGGCGAACTGCGCAAATACACCGAGGACAACGGAACGGAGCTGCACGTCTCCATCGCGGGTGGACGCAAGACGATGAGTGCGCTTCTCTTTTCGTGCATGTCGCTTCTCGGACGCGAACAGGACAAGGTTTATCATGTGCTACTTCCGCCTGCGCTGGAAGGGGGCGTGACGCCGACATTCTACTACCCGAAGCGCGGCACTACATATACGGCGCGGTGCACAGGCAAGAAGTACAAGTCTAAAGACCTTCAATGCGAACTCTTCGAGGTCCCGTTCGTGCGTATGCGCGGCTGGTACCACGAGAAGTTCAAGGAAATCCCGCCGTCTTACCGCACGCTCATCTCGAAGGTCCAGACCGTCGCCCCGCCCGCCGTCGCCTATCCCGAGATTGAGATCGACGCATGGAATGGATGGGTGAAAATTGATGGAAAGTTCGCCCCGATGAGCAAGGCGTGTTTCGCGATGCTACTGCTCCTTGCCGACGGATGCCCCACGAAGGATCTTCATGGGAAGCTTCTTGCCTTGCACAAGCGACCCGGCACCGCAAAATGCGATTGGCTCGCGTCGTTCCAAGAGGGCTCGCGTTTCGCCGACGAGAACTGCCCGGAAGACGTCTACAAAGTCCAGTCCGAACTCCGCAAGAAGCTGAAATCCGCTGGCTTCTCTGCCTCCGAATCCCTCGTCCCGCAGCGCGGCGCGCCGGTAACGTTTCTGCTTCGGAGGGTGAAGTGGTGGAATCGAGGCGATGTTCCTGTGCTTGATGGAGGACGTGCAATATGAAGTTATATTATTATACCGCTGCACAATTGGCATATGATGATGTTGCCAATGAGCACATCAAAATCTCGCGTTTGTGGGCAGTCAATGATCCTAATGAGTGGACTCCGATATTTTATGACCCTGTAACACAAGAGACCGTGCCCGTTTCGGTAGCGAGGAGATTTGTGATTGAGCATTGGTCGGAAGCGCAAGGCTTTGTGTCATTGTCGAAATCATGGGATATCGCACCCATGTGGGGTCTTTATGCTGACAAGTATCAAGGTGTCGTTCTTGAGCTGGAGATATTACGCGAAGACTTGCTTTTTCAGGTTGATTATGTTGCTGAAAGACCGAAGTGTAGTATCATTGGAAGCGAGGAGGATTTGAAGAGAATTGTTGCAAGGAAATCTAATGCATGGGGTTTTGAGCAAGAAGTTCGGTATCTCCATTCTCTTGATGTTAATGCTTGTCAATATTTCAATGGTGTTTGCTTTGCGCCTATGCAGGTGATAACCCCAGGTCGCGCGTGCAATATTCGCTTGGCAAAGATAATATTCGGACCCATGATGAATCAATCTTGGCGAAAACAATTTATGCAACTGTGCATGGAGTATGAAAATGTCCCTAAGTATGGGAGAAAGATAAGATATGTGGAAGCGAATTTTGATGACAATAGTTATTATCTTCGGATGACAAACTAACTACTGAGAGTTTGATAGACTAAACAATAGTAATTGACAAATTATCAGGGACGGAAAATGACAATCACAATTAATAACAACAAGTTGGATTACGACATCGTTATCGGCAAAGGAAATGGCGCAAGTTTCGCGGTCATAACCAACGGAAGACCTGTTGCTGATACTCTTGAAATACCAGCACAAATAGACGGGTATGAAGTGCGAGGCATTAGTCGTCGGGCATTTTGGGGGTGTAAGCTCACTAGTGTAGTTATACCAAGTAGTGTCAGATCGCTCGGTTGGTATGTTTTTGGTGGTGGTAAGACACCAATTAATGTATATATTTCAGATGTTTTAAAGTGGTGTCAAATAGTCAATACTTCATGCGCATTTGCAGATAAGTATAATCTTTATCTCAATGGTAGGGCCGTTACGGATCTTATTATACCTAAAGAAATAGAGTCAATTGCTGATTTTGCGTTTGCGGGATGTAATTCATTAAAATCAATTGTAATTCCTGATGGCGTTGATAGAGTTGGACGAGAGGCGTTTAAGAACTGCGATAATCTTGTCAGCGTGTCGCTACCGAATAGCGTGAGAAATATCGGGGATTTTGCGTTTGCTGGATGCCGTTCACTTAAAGAAATCGTAGTCCCTGATGTCGTTGCGGAAATCGGGTGGGGTGTATTTCAGGATTGTAGCAGCCTTGCCAGAGCGAAACTGCCTATGGGATTGAAGAGCATCCATAACAACGCCTTCAACGGTTGTTCACATCTTGCTGAAATCGAGTTGTCAGAAGGTGTTTCATCATTGGGAGAACATTCATTTGCTAATTGCAGTGCGCTAAAGAGTGCAAAAATTCCAGAAAGTGTAAAGAATATAGGAAGTGGCGCGTTTGAAAGTTGTTGTGAACTTGTTGACGTGACAATTCCAGAAGGAATAACGAAAATAGAAAAGAGAACATTTAACGGATGCAGTAATCTTACGAATATAGTGATTCCACCCAGCGTGACGGTCATTGACGAGAGAGCATTTTGTGGCTGTGACTGCCTTGTTGATGTGGAACTCCCTTTTGGCGTGAAGAAAATTTGTGAAGGGGCATTTGAAAACTGCGCTAAACTGTCGAAAATGGTTATTCCTGACAGTGTGACGGAGATAGGGAATGCAGCCTTTGATGGTTGTAAGGGGCTCCACAGTTTGGAGATTTTAAATAATGAAGCGACTACAGCATTTTCGTTCCGCGGGTGTGATAGTGTGAAGAGACTTGTGTCATCGTTTGTGCCGAATGGGATGTGCACGAAGAATTTGAGAGATGTAACAATCCCAGATGGTGTGGAGAAAATAAGGGGCGGCGCATTCATGGATTGTGATAGTCTTACAAAAATATTTTTGCCGGATAGTGTGACGTCCATTGAAGATGAGGCTTTTAGCGGTTGCACCAATCTGGTGAGTGTTGATCTTTCTAGTAGACTCGTCACCATAGGAGATCAGGCATTTGAAAATTGTCTAAGTCTCGTAAAAATAGCAATTCCTGATTGTGTGACGAAAATAGGGTGCTTCGCATTTAGCAGATGTAGTAGCTTAACGTCCGTCACAATTCCTTCGTGTATAACAAGTATCGGTTATAATGCTTTTAATGGCTGTAGTAATTTGTCACGTGTATATACCGACAATCTCGTGAAATGGTGTAAAATTTGTTTTGGGGATACAAAGGATTCTGTATATGATCTTTATCTCAATAAAGCGAAAGTCACTGAATTGTTAATTCCAGAAAGTGTGGACAGTATCTGTAGTTCTGCTTTTAGTCATTGCTGTAGCATTACAAGCGTGACGATACTGGACAATGTTAAATATATCGGAGCGTTTGCGTTTAGGGCTTGTCCGAAGCTATCCAAGGTTCTTATAAGTAATAATGCTAAATGCAAATTCGTTGAAGGTGCATTTCAGGAGTGCCCAAATCTAAAGAACATCTGCTTTTTTGATCGCAAGACGGGGATTGTTAAATCTGTAAATGTTGAATCGATTGAATATGCTCCCCGGCGGCGGATTTATCGAGATGGCGATGATGATTGGTGTCCTGGGCCATTTTTTGATTGCGATTGGAAAGAAGAATCTGGCTGGAATGATGTATATGGCAGTGACGTGGAAGCGCCTGATATAATTGATTTTGGAGATTAACGATGCTTAGGCATGGGAAATTATCTATTGTCACCTTCATTCTCTCCGCCAGTCGCTCGACGGATATTCCTGCTTTTTATGCTGATTGGCTCTTGGAGCGGTTAAAGGCGGGATATTCAGTCTGGATGAATCCGTTTAATCAAGAGCGATATCGCGTATCATTTGCTGATACGCGGATGATTGTGTTTTGGTCGAAGAATCCGAAACCGATGCTTGAACGGCTGGACGAGGTGGAGTCGTTGGGTTTCAGGCAGTATTATTTTCAGTTCACGCTGAATGACTACGTAGCAGAAGGGTTGGAGCCGAATGTGCCTCCGGTTGCGGAGCGGATTGACACATTTAAGCGGCTTGCCGACCGGATTGGCAAGGAACGCGTTATTTGGCGTTTCGATCCGTTAATGTTGACGGAAAAGATTTCTATTGATGCTCTGTTGGAGCGTGTTGGTAATATTGGCCAGCAGTTGAAGGGATACACGGAGAAGCTGGTGTTCAGCTTTATCGATATTGCCGCCTATCGGAAGGTGCAGAAGAATTTGGCTGGGCTTGGTGTTCGGGAGTTTTCGCCAGATGACCAAATTCAATTTGCACAGGGACTTGCGGAGTTAAATCAGGATCTCAGACTTGAGCTTGCAACATGTGGCGAACTTGCAGATTTAAGCGCTTATGGTGTCAAGCATAACAAGTGCGTGGATGACGAATTGATGATGCGGCTCTTCCATGACGACGCGGGGCTGATGGACTTCATCGGCGCGGAATACGATATGTTCAACGGTTGGCAGATCAAGAAGTCGAAGAAGGATAAAGGCCAACGAAAATCGTGCGGATGTATTGTGAGCAAGGATATCGGTATGTACAACACGTGTCGCCATTTCTGCGTGTACTGCTATGCGAATACGAGCAAGGAATGCGTGTTGAAGAATGTTGGAAGGCATAATGACGAAAGCGAAAGCCTTATAGGATAAGAGCAACATGGATACTGTCATTTCAACAGCTGCCATCGAAAAACTTGCTTTCGCGTGTGATGTGCTGCAAGAGCAAATCGACGCGCGTGTAGCCGCACGTGACGCAAAGATACTGGAGGCAGACCCATTCTGCAAGGCGCGAAAGACCCAACTGCTGGCGAAGTATGTGGGAGCGCTTGGCTTTCGCATCCTTGATTACAAGAGCAAGGAGAAGCCGTCGCCGGAGGCGAGCGCTGCGAAGCTCGTGTTCCGGATCAAGGATCGGGCTGTTCCGATATTCAAGGACCTGGCGAAGAAAGACAATAGAGAATCCGTGGTTGATTTTGGCGATTTCGGTCCGGATGAGAAGTCGACGCTGGTTCAGCTTTGCGAGGCGTTCAAGGGATTTGGCTGGATTTCGGTTGAACGTTCGCGAACGGAACTTAAAATCAAGAGAGGTGGAAAGAGCCAGGCGATCCAATTTTGGAATGGCGGTTGGGCCGAGATTGTCAACCGTTCAATCATCGAAAGTGCGCTTCAGGCATTTGCAAAAGAGCAAAAGTTGAAAGGACACAAGCTCTCCTACGACATCTTCTACGATGTCAAGCTTGTGCGGTTGGCTTCTGAGAAAGATTCGCCCGACATGCAGCTCGATGTGGTGGCGCGCGTGGGCGATCGGTTCTATGTCTTCGAAACGAAAACTGGTGTTTTGGGAATCGATAAGTGGGTTGATCGGGCCAAGTTGTTTAGCCGCGACCAGAAAAGCCGTTTCATTACTTGCTGCATTGACGAGAAGATTCCCACCCAGTGGTTTCGCCCGTTTTGCCTCGTGCCGCTTGGACGGCTTGAGGCGGAGATGTCGAAATGGCTGGCGGGAGATTGCGGGGTAATGTCGTGAGGAATATCTGGCGAAGGTTCAGACGAAACGCAAGCCGTATGGTATAATTTGAGCGGAGACAAGGATATGACTGCAAAGGAACTTGAGACAATAGTTGCTCGCCATGAGATGCAACAGCTGGAGCTGAAGGAGAGCTTCGGCGCGGAGGCCATTGAAACCGCGTGCGCATTTGCGAATGCGCATGGGGGCTTCATTGTCATCGGCGTCGACAACACCGGACACCTTGCCAATAAGCCCCTACGAGGGGAGTCGCTGCGCGATTACGAGAACAGGATTGCAACGTCGACAGAACCGTCCGTTGCCGTGGATGCGGAGAAGGTGGAGTTTAGCGGCGCGGATGTGGTCGTCCTGCGCGTACAGGAAAACCCGATAAAGCCGGTGGCCGTCAAGGGGCGCTGCTACATCCGCAAGGGAAGCGTGAACCACCAGATGACGCCGTCGGAAATTGCCGAGTGCCATCTTAAGTCAACAGGCGGGAGCATGGATGCCGTGTTCGTCGAAGGGGCGGCAAGGGACGATCTCGACATAGAGCGCGTCCGTGAATACATGAGGGCCGCGAAAGCGGCTGGGCGGCGCGAGTTTTCGCCGGACGAGAACCCGTGGACAGTCCTTCGCAAGTTCCAGCTCGTCAAATCCGAAACGGAAATCACCCGCGCGGCCTACTTGCTGTTCGCCAAGGAGCCGCAGATCAAGTTCCCGCAGGCGATCATACACGCCGGTGCGTTCCGAGAACAGGGTGCATTGATTCTCGACAGCTGTGATGTGTCTGGGAACATTCAGGGGCAAATCGAGCAGACCCTTGCGTTCATAAAGAGAAACATCCGCCGCGCAATCATCGTTTCAGGTAAGGCAGAGCATGACCGTTACTGGGAGTATCCTACGGAGGCTTTGCGCGAGGCGTTGGCAAATGCGGTTTGCCACAGGGACTATGGTCAGGCCAACGACATTCAGGTGAAAATCCTCGAAGACAGGGTTGTCATTTCAAACCCTGGACAATTGCCGTTTGACCTGACCCTGGATGATCTTGACGATCCCGGACTTGTTTCGCGTCCGCGAAACAGACTGATTGCCCAGACGTTCTACGACATGCATATCATAGAGCATTATGGGAGCGGGATGCGCAGGATGAAGAAGGACTGCGACGAGAACGGAAGCCCCTACCCGGCTATGAAGAGCGGAAACGGCGAGTTTCGCATCACTTTCTCGGCCCGAACCAAGGAGTCGGTAGCAAAGCTCGGCATACCGCCTGAGAAGTTTGGCATTGCCGATGACGCTGAGGAGGTTGCTAAAAAGTCGGAAGAGGTTGCTAAAAAGGCGGAAACTGCGGAAAGTGCGCAGGCAGGGGCAGAAAGTAAGCAGACAGGGGCGGAAAATGCGCAGACAGGGGCAGAAAGTAAGCAGACAGGGGCGGAAAGTGCGCAGAGAATGATTCGGGTCGAAGCAATGATAGATTCTTTCTTTACCAATGCGATTCGATCTGACGCACGTCGAAACATGGTTGCGACTCTTGATTGCCTAATGAGGCATCCAGAGTATTCTGCTGCAAAGGTTGCAAAAGAGTTGGGTCTGTCGCAGAGTGCCACACAGAAGATCATGAGGACGTTGCAGAAAGCCGGGTTGCTACGACGCGAAGGACCGGATTTTGGAGGACGTTGGGCCATCAACGGTCTTAAAGAACCTCCACAGGTAACCTATGCGGATTCGCCAATGCCTCCGGCGAGCGGATGCTAATCGGCGTCTCTGGCGATAGAAACAGGCGGGTACTTCCCAAGGGCGTAAAGGCGTGGAGTGTGCGGAGGGGATTTGCGGGAACAGACCCCGCGAGAGGTACGTTTTACGGATGATTTGCGTCTGGGGATCCGTTGCAGGCGCGCGAAGGGGAAGCTCAAGGCGAGCAGACATGCCTGATACAGCCTTTGGATGGCGGCGGATATCCAAAATCGCATATTGGCGCTCAAGATATGCGATAATACCCTTGCATTCGCCAAGAAAGGCGATGCAGTGAGGGGACACCGTAGCGACCCGCCAAGGGCGGGAGTTCGAGCGGGATAACGGCCGAATGGCGCCGACAGGCAAAAGGAGGCTCCTGCTACTACGGCTACCTGCAGAAGCTCGACCGTCCGGCGCAAGGCCGGCGCCGGGTGGCGAAGTTGCCGTATTCGGAATTGTGAAAATTTCGTGTAAGATTTCGCCGCGGGCGGCGAATATAAAATGTAAAGGAGAAATAAAATGATCGGTGCAATAGTTGGCGATGTTGTTGGATCGCGGTTTGAGTGGCACAACCGCAAGAGCAAGCGGTTCACGTTCCTGAAAGGGGAGCACGAATCGCGGCATCCGTGCTATTTCACGGACGATTCGGTTATGACGCTTGCGGTTGCTGACGCCATCATGAAGTGGCGCGAGGCTGGCGGAGGGTCGTATGACGCGCTGTCGGCAGAGGCCATCATGAGCATGCAGGAGTTCGGGCGCCTCTATCCGTGCGCCGGGTACGGCGGAGCGTTTCGCCGCTGGCTCCGCGACGAGGCGCCGCAGCCCTACAACAGCTGGGGGAACGGCTCGGCGATGCGCGTGAGCGCGTGCGGATGGGCCGGGCGGACGCTCGACGAGGTGAAGGCGATGTCACGCGCCGTCACTGAAGTAACCCACAACCACCCCGAGGGCATCAAGGGCGCGGAGGCGACGGCGGTCGCGACGTTCCTCGTGCGGACGGGCAAGTCGATGGAAGAGATAAAAGCGGTTGTCGTCCGCGACTACTATCCGCTCGGATTCACGCTCGATGGTATAAGGCCGACATACGCGTTCGACGTCTCGTGTCAGGGATCCGTCCCGCAGGCGCTGGAGGCATTCTTCGAGTCGACGTCTTTCGAGGACGCGATCCGCAACGCGATTTCGATAGGCGGCGACTCGGACACCATCGGCGCGATCTGCGGCGCGGTGGCGGGCGCGTACTACGGCGTTCCGGCCGAAATCCGCGCCAAGGCGGAGACGTTTCTCGACGGGCGACTGCTCGAGACGCTCCACGCCTTCGAGCGCGAGTTTTGCGTAGCGATTTAATGGAATAAAGGGGAAGTTAGAATGTACGAGTTCACAGGAAAGGTAAAGACAGTCGGCGAACTGCCGTTCTGAGATTTGTGCAAAGCTGCAAAAATTTTGTAAGTTTTCGCCGTGGGCGGCGAGTATGGGGCAGAGAAAGGATTGTCTAGTGAAATATGTTTTCTTTGCCGTTCTGATGTTGGTGCTGTGCGGGTGCGCGCAGTGCGACAGACTTGTGCTCTCCACCGGGGAGAGCGTGGAGACGCTGTACTACCACGAGTGCCGCATGCCGGACGAGGTCATGACCGAGATGTGGATCGACTTTCCTTCAAGGAGACTGCGCGTGAAATGCGGTCTCCACGACGCGCTTGGATGGAACTCCAGCCTGTGCGACAGCGTCCGTATAGACGTCTGCCTCGAGGATGGTGAGTGGAGGAGGCTGGTGCTGAAGCTTCGCCGCGCGGAACTCGAGGCATGGCCGGACAGCATGTCCGCAGAAGGAGACGCGGGGGCGTCGAGCTGGTACCTGCGCATGACTTCCGTCGGGCGCAATGTCGAGAAGTTCAGGCCTCGCGAAATGCCCGCCGGCGCGGAGTATATGCGCGAAATCGTCCGCGGCGCGCTTGAGCGCGGCGGGCATTTTTCGGTGGCGTGCGATAATGGCAGAGCCCATTGAAAGGAGCTTGATAGCCGTGTCCTGTGCTTTTCTTGTCCTGTCAGGGATTATGTGGCTTCCGCCCGCGCGGCACTGGCGATCACGGGAGAATCGGTCGAATAAGTGAACTCTTGAAGGAACGGCGGCCGGCGAATGGAGGCGGTGTGAATGTCCGTCGCGGGATGCGCCCGCGCCGCAGGCGTCGGGTCGGGTGAGCGCGGGATGCACCTGCGGCGAAGCCGTCAGGTCCCCCGACGAGCGTAGCGAGGAGCTTTGCGAAGCAAAGTCGCAAGAGGGTGCGCGTGAACTGCGAAGCAGCCCCGCGCGACGGACCTCCTGTGCGAGGCGAAGGCGGGCGATGCGGTTGTCGCGCCGAAGCAGACGGGGCGCAGTAGAAGGAGGTATCCCCAAATTTGCCTATTGCAGAATATGGGTCAAATAGTGTACAATAGCCTCCAAAAGTGGCGTCCGACGGTTATTTCCCGGCAATTGTGCCGTTCCGCAAACTTTCTGGCATATGGTTTGGCGGAACCGGCGAAGGCTGGCAATGCGGTTGTTGCGCCGGAGGAGGCATGGATAATCCTTATAGCAGCGGACAGCATAGTTCTGACGAGACGTTCTCCGGACGTGTCGTCACGATGGCGTCGCCTCCGGATGAGAAGGTGCGTCTGTTCAGGTCGATGTTCCGCGGACGCGAGGACGTCTATGCGAGAAGATATGTGAGCGCGAAGTCGGGGAAGAGCGGATACTCCCCCGCCTGCGCCGTCGAATGGGCTCATGGGCTCTGCGACAAAAAGCGCGTTTCCTGCGTGGTCTGTCCGAATCGCCGACTGCTGCCGATAGATGACGAGGTTGTCAGGCAGCACCTGCGCGGTGTAGACGCAAAGGGACGCGACTTCACGCTCGGATGCTATCCGCTTCTCGCAGATGACACGGTGCGGTTTGCAGCGATCGATCTGGACAAGTCGACTTGGCGGACGGATAGCTCGTCGATATGCGATGTCCTCGGCGAACTTGGTCTTCCCGTCGCGCGCGAGAGGTCGCGCTCGGGAAATGGCGCGCATCTCTGGTTTTTCTTCGACGAGCCGCAGCCTGCGCGATTTGTTCGGGACGTTCTCACGTATGTGCTGACTTTGACCATGGAGCGGAATCCAGAGGTGGGGCTCGGATCGTATGACAGGATTTTCCCGAACCAGGACAGGCTTCCGAAGGGCGGCTTCGGGAACCTGATTGCGCTGCCACTGCAAGGCGCGAGCAGGAGGGCCGGCAATGCCTGTTTTGTGGACGGCAGGCTCGTGCCGTATCCGGATCAGTGGAAATTCCTCTCCGAGCTTCCGCTCATATCCAGCGATAGGCTTTCGGAATTGCGCGCACGTGCGATGTCCTCGCATCGCTCGCTCCTTCCGCAAAGCGAGGAAGAAGCATTGCGCAACGAACCGTGGACGCTCTTCAATCCGCGCATGGAAGTGCCCGCTGCGGCGGCAGGGCAAAGCGCGCGCTACGAACTTCCCGAGGGCCATCTTTCGGATAAGGTGCAGATAACGCTCGCCAACGCCGTCTACATTCGCCAGACGGAGCTGACGCCAAGTCTGCGCGGACGCCTCATACGGCTTGCAGCGTTCGTGAATCCCGTGTATGCCGACATGCAGCGCCTGCGACTCAACGTCTACAACACGCCGCGCATAATCGACCGCAGCGTTAACGGCGACGACTGGCTTATCCTTCCGCGCGGATGCCTCGACGGAGCTCTCGATACGCTGCGTCGTGAAAAAGTGGAATGGGAGATTGCCGACAAGCGTCAGGTTGGCGCGGCGATAGATGGGCTGCGTTTTGCCGGGGAGCTCAGGGAGGAGCAGCGCCTGGCCGCACAGGAACTCGCGAAGCACGAGACAGGCGTGCTGTCCGCGGGGACGGCGTTCGGGAAAACGGTGCTGGCGGCCTGGATGATTGCGGAGCGGAGCGTCTCCACCCTCGTGCTGGTGAACAGGAATCAGCTCCAGTCCCAGTGGGCGGAACGTCTTTCTCAGTTCCTCGGGATTCCGAAGAAGGACATCGGTCGGATCGGCGGAGGCGCGAGGAAGGCGAACGGACGGCTCGACATTGCGGTCATGCAGACGTTTGTGCGCATGGATGACGCATATCTTTCGGCCGCGCTCAAAGGCTACGGACAGATAATCGTCGACGAATGCCATGCGATATCCGCGCCGTCGTTCGAACGCATCGCGCATGCGTCGTCGGCGAGGTATTTTCTCGGCCTTTCCGCAACGGTGGTAAGGCAGGACGGGCAGCATCCGATAATCGAGATGGAGTGTGGCCCGGTCCGATACCGCGTAGACTCGAAGAAGATGGATGCTTTTTCCGCGTTTCGGCATGTCGTACGGGTGCGCCCGACCACGTTCGTGCCGAAGGCGGAGTCGTTGGAGAAGGAGGGACGGGAGCAGTTCGCTGAGATTGTCGCGGAACTCTCGGGCGATTCGGCGCGGAACAGGATGATCGCCGCCGATGTCGAGGAGAGCGTTAAGGAAGGGCGCTCGCCGGTCGTTATCAGCGAACGGCGCGAACATCTCGACTTGCTGGCCGATTTGCTGCATGGCGCGGCAGATCACATCGTCGTCCTGCGCGGTGGTATGGGTCGTCGCCAGCTCAAGGCAGCAATGGAAGAGATGAGCCGGATTCCTGCGGGTGAGTCGCGCATCATCCTCGCCACAGGATCGTATCTCGGAGAGGGATTCGACGATGCGAGGCTGGACACGCTGTTCCTCACGCTTCCGATTTCGTGGCGCGGCAGGCTTGTGCAGTACGCGGGGCGGCTTCATCGCCGCTGCGACGGCAAGCGCGAGGTTAGAATATACGATTATCTCGACCAGCGCATTGCGATGTGTGCGAAGATGTTCAACAGGCGTTCGCGTGGGTACCGCGACATAGGATACGACATGGTGATGACGAACGACTCGCTGAACGGCTGGCCCGATGGAGTCGAGATACCGGTTTCGCTCCGCGAGGACAGGACGTTCGTAGATGCGATCCGACGCATTGGCCGCGACGGAGCGGATGCGGAGACGGCGGACCTGTTTGTCCATGCGGCGCTGGCGACTTCGGAGGGCGAAGGGATTGCGAGAAGCGCGGCAGAGAAGTTCCTCTTCCGGTTCTTGGACGGGCTTCCGAAGACGAAGGGGCTCTTTACGCTGAATGGGCGTCTCGACATTCCTTTCGGGCCGAACAGCTACATGGAGGTCGATCTTCTCTGCAAGGAGAAGAAGGTTGCCGTCGAAATCGACGGGGCATTCCATTTCGAAGACGCCGAGCACTACCGCCGCGACCGTCGAAAGGATTTGCTCCTTCAGAAGAACGGATATCTTGTTGTCCGCTTTCTCGCCGAGGACGTGACGAAGAGGCTCCCGCAGGTGGTGGAGGAACTCTCCGCCGCGCTCGCCTGCCATGCCGCGCAAATTAATGTCACCTAAGGCCATCTCGCCGTCAACATATCCATTTAGGGAGAGTGGAGGATATGTCGTGCCCGCTGGACTTCGAGTCTTGATCACTCCCACAATTTGCAAATTGTGGGAGTGTTGTGTACGCAGGACATGATACAAGGTCTGGAGCGAAAGTCTCCAATGGGCCAGTTAGGAGGAACCAAATAGCCGAAGACAAACTTGCATCCGCGAGGATGCGGGCGAAGGAAGTCGGAGGCGAAACTC
>JAEEOY010000129.1 GCA_016284515.1 Kiritimatiellia bacterium
ACTCGAGTCCCCCTGAACCCCGCAACGCGCGGATGGATACATCCGCGCTAACGCCCGCATTCACTTCCATGCAAAGTTTTGTCACTTTCCCCCTTGACGCAATACATACTTGACCCTTCATTCTCTGTGTCCGCTTTCAGGTTCACGACGCGCAGTTCGCACGGCGCGAGCGTGACGGATTCGCGGCGGCCATTCGGCAGGTTGAGGACGACCGATTGCGGCCGGACGCAGTCCATGTTCAGCACATAGGCCGTATTCGCATAGACGGCGTACGAGATGCGCCGCGCGCCCTCGCCAGCCACCGTCACGGCGGCGGGATGCCGCTTGAGCGCCGCCTCGATCTCGCGGCGGTAGAGATCCGCCGCCCGGCCGCGATTGCCCGGATACGTCCACGCCGTGACGAGCCGCACCGTCCCCTTCCCGACCGTGAACGCCTTCACGCCCTCCGACTCCCGCCCTTCGGCCTTGAACGGCACCAGCTCGCGCAGGTCGCCGCCGTTGATCAGGTCCGCAGGGCCGAGTCCGTCAGACTTGCGGTCGGTGCGGACAGAGAAGTGCGGCAGGCAGACGACCAGTTCGCCGCCGCGCCGCACCCAGTCCGCCAGCACCCGCAAGATGCGCGGCGTCATCGTGTTCCAGCCCGCATACATCAAAAGGTCGTAGCGCGCCAGGTCACGGCGGCAGACCTCGTCGTCCACCTGCACGACATCCACCTGGCCGAACGGCGTCGCCGCCAGCCAATTGTTCGGATAGGGCTTGAGCGCGTCTTCGACAAGCGGAAAGACCGTCTCCTTGACCAGCTCCCACGTCGCCTCCGGCGCACCGCACCGCCAGTCGGCGTTCGTGGCGGCGGTCGCGTGCTGGCCCCAGATCGCAAACGACGGATGGCACATCCCGACAAAGCCGTCGTTGTTGCCCATGACGAACGCGGCGCGCACCTGCGGGCCCGACTTGTCGCGCGGATGCGCCCGCGTCCAGTCGTAGAACTCCCTTACCGCCCGGCGGTAGGCGCGCGGTGCCGGGTCGTCGTAGGACTGCCGCACGTCGTCCGCCCCGGCGGTGTATTTCTGCGCCTGGGTCGTCTGCGCGCCCGACTCCAGCACGACGAGCGACGTGCCCATCAGGTACTGCTGGCGCATCGCCGTGCGCAGCAGGTCGTATTTCTGCGCGCTTGCATACGGCACGGGGAACGTCTGCCACTCCTCCGCGAGCCATCCGCCCCAGAACTCCGGCCGCCATTTCCGCGCGGCGCCGCGCGCCTCGCTCGTCGCATACGCAAGGTTGGCCGACCCGACCGCAAAAAGTTCGTTGCACATGAAGTCCATCCCGCCCTGCAGCTCGTAGCAGCCGAGCGGCGAGCCGGACGTCGAGAACACGTAGCCGTAGTCGCGGTGACGGTTCCTGACGAAGCGCTGCATGAAGACGTTGACGAACCGGTCCTTGGCCGCGCCGAGGTCGCCCCCGTCCTGCGGCACGCCTACGGCGGCGGCCTCCTTCGGGCCCTGGTAGAGATAGCCCGCGAGTTCGCCCACGTTGTTCCAGAGGTAGCGCGGCCCGAGCGCGGCGCGCACGGGATCGGTCGCGTCGCGGTGGTCGTAGCCGTAGATCGTCATGAACTTCATTCCCCGGCGGTCGAACGCGGCGCGCACGCCGGACGGCATCCCCGTGAGCGCGTCAAGCTTGTTCCACGACACGATCAGGTTGCAGAGCCCGTTCGTCACGATTTCGTCCGCAAACCGCCGGTCGCCGTCGTAGACGCAGTGGCCGACGGCGATTTCGCCCGGCTCCAGCGGCGCGGCAAGCGGCCGTGCGTGCGGCCGCAGCTCCAGCGTCTGGCGGAAAACGCCGTCGCGCGCCGTGTATGCCTCGACCGCCACCGCTAGCGCCGTGCCGTCCAGCGGCATCCTGACGCGCATTACCGGCGAAGTCTGCTCGATGCGGCGCGGCTTCTTGCCCTTGACGCCGAGCGGCGCAACCGTGAAGACGTACCGTTCGGCGGGCACGTCCTTCATGTCCACGAAGCCGCAACGGTTGGCGGCGTCCACCCAGCCGTCCACGTGCGCGCGCACGCCCTTCCAGATTTCCGTGCGGAAGTCGCCATGGGGGTTTCCGCCCCAGGCGAAGACGCCGCGAGGGCAGACGAGCCTCAGCCCGCGCGCGACCTTCCCCGGCAGCCTGAACTTGAGCTCCCGCCGAGCTCCCGGCTGCATCGGACCGAGGTCGCCCCATTCCGGGTTGGTCGGATTCAAGAGCGGGCAACGCTCCGTCCCGTCGGTGAGGTAGAGGTCCTCCGGACGCGAAGGCAGCGCCCAGGACCAGCCGGTGTAGCCGTTTCCGGCCGTGATCCAGAACGCGATTTCGCCTTGCCGCAAGTCGGCCGCCGATATGGCGGCAGCGGGAACCGCCGCGTCGATCGGCGTTGCGTTCCCCGCGGAGCGGTCCAGAAGGACCGTCTCCGCACAGAGCGCACTCGACAGGACGCCCGCCGCTATCGAAAGCCGAACCCGCACTCCCCCTCCCCCGGGACGTCAGCGGACCATCACAGAAAAGCCCACACCGAACTTCAGCTTGATGTTCCGTGCGTCGCCTTCGCCGTCCATGACGATTGCGCGCCAATGCTTGGCCAGGCGAGGAATCGCGGAGTCCGCGCCGATCGTCCCGAGGTCGAGCGTCGCGCCGAACGGGAAACACTCGTCGTCGTCGCCGTTCATCAGCACCGGCGCGAGCGCGCCCGTGCCCGTATACGCGCCTACGGCAAGAGTGTCGCAAGAGTACGTCGTCCTGCCCGTCTCCGTGTCGACGCTCCTCCAGACCCGCACCGGGAAGTCGGCGTCAAGCCGCAGCGTCCCGAAGGAGACGCTCGCCGCCTCGGCGCCGTTCGTCAGGACAACGTTGCCGTTCGCTACGACCGTGCCCGCCCAGTTCGCGCCGTCGGCGAAGAGGAGCGTCGAGTTCGCGTCCGCCGCGATGGATCCCGTCGCCGTGTTCGCCCCGCCCTGGACCGTCACGGCGAAGGGCCTGTCGGGCGTCGCGTTGGTGACAAAGACGTTCCCGACGCCGGTGATCGGCACGTCCGCGGCCGAGCGGAAGAACGTCTCGCTCGTGACCCACGAGACGTCGTCGATGCGACGGAGATTGAGCGTCGCGCCCGCGTCCAGCGCGACGGACTTCAGCTTGTCGAAGACGACGTCCTCGCGGCCCCAGTAGGACACTTGCGGCAAGTCATAGAAGGAGTCAGCCGAGACGGAGAGGGTGCGATGACCGTCTCCGCCCTGGATGTTCTGTGCCATCGACGAATAGAGGCACCACGGACGGAACGACCCGCCGGCGAGCACGACGGCCGGCCGGTCCGTTTCGCCGCTGCCGGCGATTCGAGTGGCCGTGTTCGCGCCGCTTGCGACATGGTGCTGGAAGCTGCCGTTCTCCCCGGCGACGATCTGCCCTTCCTCCTCGACGATGAAGCGGTCGTCGTCACTGTTTCCACCCTCGTTGCGCACGGTGCCATTGCGGACCTCGAGCGTCGCGGCGCCCTGGACGCGGAAGCGATTGCGGAAATTGAACGGCGTCCCGTCCGCGACGACCCGGAAGGGCGCCGAGACGGGATTGCCCTTTCCAAAGTACAGCCAGTAGACCGTCGGGAAGCTGACGCGCACAAGGTCGACGACATCTTCCACGACGACCGTACCGCCCGAGGCGGGGCAAGCGAACTGCACGGGGCCGAGGTTCCCCGAGACGCCGTCCGCGAGCTTCACCGTCGCATTCGTCGCGGCCATCGCGAAATAGGCGGTCTCGCCGGAGGACGCTCCGCCGAACGTAACCTCGCCGGCCGCGCTCAGCTCGAGCGTGCCGCCGTCGAGGACAAGTACGACATTCTTGAATGCGAAGCCCGCCGGGACGCTCAGCGTGGCATTGGTGGCGACGACGATTCTCGATAGCTTCTGGGCCGTAGCCTCGGTCGTCACGTTTCCAGAGAGCGTGCATGTCTCGCCGTCCGCGAGCGCCAGCGTCGCGCCGGGTTCAAGAACGAGGTTCGGCGCGGCAGCGGCGAGCGCCGGCGCGATCGTCAGTCCGTCCGCGACGGCCAGCGTGGTGCCGGCCTCGAAGGTCAGCGGCAACGCGCCGGGATCGACGGCGAGGCGAAGCGTCGCGCCGTTTTGGACGGTTATGCCGGACCACCCCTTCGCCAGCGCGGCGGCCGTCAGCGTGCCGGTGACGCCGTTGCCGCCCACATAGGCCGACTCACCTTCTCCCGGCATTCTGCTGTTTCTCCAGCCTTCCACAACAGAAAGATCGGTGACGGTCAGCGAATTGAACACACAGGCATCCCCACCGCCGACAATGACGACGGCAGCGCCCGTATCAGACACGGTAAGCGATGAACCCGCATCGGCAAGCGCCGCCTCGGCAGCGGCCTTGACCACACTTCTAAGCGCAGCGACGGGCGTGGTGACAACCGTTCCGCCATATGCATAGTCGTCCAGCCCAGAAACCACGATGTTGCCAGACAAGTTCGCCCCCTCGGCGACGGAAGACACCGTCAGACCAGACCCGGCAAGCGTTATCGTTCCCGTGTTTTCCTCCAACGTGGCAATCGTGGCATCCTTGGCTCCTATTACGACCGACGCGCCACTTCCTACGGAAAGGCTTGTCATCGACTGCCCTCGACCGCCCCCCATCATCACCACGCCGCCGTTTGCGTGCAAAACGTCGACAACGCCCGGAAGCGCCAAAGTTCCATTGCCACTCTTCGTCACCGTCGGCGTCGTCAGGACTGTGGAGTCTGCCTTCGACAGGTCAACTGTCACTCCGGAATCCACGGTCCACGTCGTAGAGCCCGACAAAGCAATTGACGCGCAGCCCTCGATGGCCGCGTTACCGGTCGCAATGATCGTACCGCCACCAAAAACGGCCGACAAATGCAGATTCTGACGGTCGCCTGTGGTCGTGCCCTTGATTACGCCGCCAAGATTCAGCGTTCCGCCGAGCTGAACCAGGTCAAACGTCGCATTCCCGCACATCGCGCCGTTGTTGAAGACCAGGCCATTCGGCATGGAGAGCGTTCCGTTGTTCGTAATGGAGCTTCCGTTTTCGCTTTGCGGATTCTGCCAGGTGTGGCCGGGCGCCATCTCAAGTTTGCTAGGGCTGAACACCATCGTTCCGCCCTGCGCGACGTCGATCACCAGATCACGCGTGCCGACCGGACCATAGCAGTCGAACTCGCCCTCAACCCAGATGTACGACTTGCCGGCGGAGTCCGATTTATTTGCCTCGCTGAGAATGTTGAAGTAGATCGGACCGCTTCCCGACGCATTTTGCACGAGCTTGGCCGTGCTGGTGACATGGACTTCGGCAGGGCTCATGTTCCAGCCGCCGTGAAAGTCACCGCCGTCACTGTTGCCCATTGCATTCATCGTCAACGTGCCGTTGCGCAGGTACATGTGCTGGCGCGTTATCGCACTACTAGGCCCCCACCCCCAGACGCCAAGCTCATATGCTCCGTTCTGAAGGTCGAGATAGAAGTTTTCACGGCAACCAAGACGAGCCGGCGGCGTAAACTGCGTCGGGGAGCAGTTGTTGTCGCTCCAGCCAGTTTTCTTTGTATTGCCACCTGTCGCATATCGCCAGTTGGCGGCATCTGAAATGTTCCCGTAATCAGGGAGGTTCCAGTAATAATAGTCCGTCGCCATGAGCGGCGTGGCCGCAAAGGCGATGGCAAGGCTGAACAGCGAACAGAGTTTGAGCTTCATTTCTTTAATATCCTTCTACAATGACAATACCTTCTACAATGACAATACCCGACCGCCGCGAGAAGGTTCAAAAAATCTGAAAGAAGTTTTTTCGCACCGCACGCAACGGGATGCCCGCTTACTCCAGCATGATGGACTTGAAGGCCTCGCCCGTAACCGCAAGGAACGCCGCGCCAGACACCAGCGCCATTCCAATCAAACACCTTGTCATTTCCCAGATGCCTTTCTTCCTTCCGCGCCGCCTCCGGCCGTGGGGCCGCCGTTGGGCGCCGTGACCGTACCTTCCACTGCCTTGAAGCCGCTGAACGGCATCGTGTAGTTCCAGGTCATCGGTCCCAGCTCGTAGACGGCGTTGGTCGCGCAGAGCGTCGCGCGGTTCTTGCCCCGGATGCTGTTCGGATGGTGATACCAGAACGTCGCGCGGTCGAGCGTCAGCGACGCGAAGCCGTCCTCGGACGGGATGAACGAAATCCCGCCGTTGCCGACCGACCCGAAGCCGTTCGCGCTCGCGCCATAGTCGAGCCGCGTCCCTTCGCAGAAGACCAGCCGCGCGCGCCCGCGAACGATGAGATCCGCCTTTTCGAGCGCATTGTCCGCGCGGTAGAGCCGCGCGCCGTCCGTAAACCGAAGCGTCACGCCGCCCGCCACGTAGTACATCCCGCCCGCGTAGGCGAGCGTCGTGCGGGCGAGTTCGACCGTCACCGCCTCCGTCTCGGGATTGTTCACGCCGAAGTTGAAGGCATGGCGCGCGTCCGTCCAGAGCGTCGCGTTGCTGAGCGTCACCGCGCCGGCGGCGGCGACCGTGCCGCCGAAGTTCGGGCAGAAGAAGTCGATGTTGCCGAAGGCGTTGGAAATCGTGCCGCCGTCCACGTCCAGCGCGAACGGCGCGCGCCGCCCGACCGCCGCGTAGCCCAGCACGAGGTCGCCCGCATCGAAAGCCGCGAGCGTGCCGCGCACCGTGAGCGCCACGTCGCCGAAGCGCGTGTCGCCCGGCACGAGCAGCGTCGCGCCCTTCTCGACGACGAGCGACGGCAGCGCGCCGTCCGCGCCCGCCGCGAAGACGAGGCCGTTCGTCAGCACCATGTCTTCGACGACCGTCAGCCGTTCGCCGCCGCCCAGCCGCACGACGCCCGCCGGCACCTGCTCGCAGCCGTAGGGCACGACCGTCGCGCCCTTGAGCGTCATCAGCTTTTCGACCGCCGCCTCGCCCGCGAACTTCAGGACGCCGCCCTCGACGACGATCTCGCCGTAGGAGCCGGCGGGCAGCCGCGCCTCGCCCTCGCCCGAGAAGCGCAAGTTCGCGCCGTCCGCCACCGCGAAGGTCGAAAGATCCAGCACCGTCCCCTTCGCCGTCGTGAACGAGACGCCGTCCGCCAGCGTCGCGGTGTCGGCGGCGAACGAGACCTGCCCCGACGCGTTGACCGTGCCGCCCAGCAGTTCCACGCCGAGCGTCATCCGGTTGCGGATTTCGGCGGCCTTCGCAATCGGCCCGCCCAAGTTGAGCTCGCCCGCCTTCTGGCGCAGATGGACCGAATACGTCTCGGCGCTGCTGCCGCCACGCTGCCAGGTCAGCCCCGCCGGCAGGTTCAGGACGCCACTGTTCTCCACCGAGTTGTCCGACTGCTCCGAACCGCTGTCGCCGCCCCAGTAGCGCGGATTGATCGTCGCCGTGCCGCCCGCCTCGACGAGAATGCGGTAGCTGTAGCCCTTGAACGTCCCGAGCAGGTTGAACGCGCCGCCCGCCTTCACCCGCGTCGTCCACTTCCCCTCCGAAAAGAGCGCGGGAGTGTAGGACGAACCCTCCAGCAGCGTCACCGTGCCGCCGCGCTCGATTGTCAGCTCGCCCGTGTGCGTCGAAACCGCGCCCGAAAAGCGCAGCGTCCCGTTCGCGACGGTCAGATAGTGGTTGTTCCAGTCATCAGGCGTCTCCCAGCCCAACAGCGTCTCGCATCCGCAGATGTCAAAGGCGTAGTCGCCGCTGCCGAAAAGGTTGGCGTCCGCGCCCGGCAGTTCCGCCGCCAACGCGCCGCCGAGCCCCTCCGTGGACCAGTTGGCGCGGTCGTCGTAGCGCGAAAGCGTCTTGCCGGGCTTCCAGTAGTAGGTCGTCGGCCAAAGCCTCACCGCCGCCCACGCGCCGACCCCGACGAGCAACGCCACGAGAACCGACGTCACCACGCACTTGACCAGCCGTCCGTCCAGCCGTTGGGCGAGCGCGACCCGCGCGTAGTAGAGGCGCGACTTGACCGTGCCGATCGGCAGCGACAGGATCTTCGCCATCCGCGCAATCGGCAGGTCGAGGAAATAGCGCAGGACGACCGCTTCGCGCATGTCGGCGGGCAACGAATCGATGGCATCGCGCAAAAGCCCCGCGTCCACCGCCTCGACGATGGTCTGCGAGCCGTCAGCCTGCACCTCGGGCGCCGTGGGCTCCGGCAGTTCGGCGACGAAGTCAACCGTCGCGTTCGACTTGCGGCGGACGTCCTTGGCATGGCTGTTGACGAGAATCTTGCGGAGCCACGGGAAGAGCGCCGACTGTTCCGTATAGCCGTCGATGGCGCGCACGGCCTCGTCGATCGTGCGGTAGGCCAGCGCCTCGGCCTCGGTTTCGTCCACGCCCAGCCGGCGCGCGACGGCGCAGAGCCGCGCCTTGTATTCGCGCTCCAGCAGCTTCGCCCCCGACTCGCGGTCGGTGCGCAAGATGTCGACAGTCGTCACTTTTTGCCGATTCCCTTCCAAGGAAACAACACTCCAAAAGAATAATACCCGACCAATGGCAAACGGTTCAAGACAATCTCTCGCGCCCCTCCGCGCAAGCCGGAGCCAACAGGGTCAGACAGGGTCAGGCGCGCAGGGTCAGAAAAGCTTGGGGACCCCGCGAAAGGCCCATTTTTCAAACGCGACGGCCGAGGAGCAGATTCAGGCACCCTACACCTGGACGAAGCCGTTGGCGCCGAACTGCGGGGCCCCTTCTGTGCGCTCCGCGGCCGCCTTAGCGACGGGGCGGAAGTCGGCGAGGAGCCGGCGCCAAGTCTCGGACAGGTTGACGAGCTCCTCAAGCGCGGTATCGAAGGACTCCGCGTCAAGCGCCGGGAGCTGGAGCCGGCGTACGAGCACGTAGGCGCCGCTTTCGGGTTCCTTCGCGAAGAAGGCCCCGGACTGCAGGTTCGCCTCGAGCATGAGCTCGGCGAATTCGGCCCTGCCTTCGGACGGCGGCTCGCCGATTTCAGCCGAGACCGAAAGCGCGTCCCCCGCCGTGACGAGCGTGACGACTATTCCATCGACCTCGAGCGCGGCGGCGTTGTTCTCCGCCGCGAGATTCGGGACACTGTGCCGCTCGGCGAAGTCGGAGATGAGCTTTTCGAATTCCATGTCGTTTTCCGTTTCTTGTTCTTGCCTGTACAGAGATTATACCATATTCACCTCGGTGTTTTGCCCGTGAATTTCAGGGGCGTGGCCGAGCTTGGCGAAATCCGCCGCGCGCCTACTCTGCGGACACGCGGTGCCATTCCGAGTCCTCCATCGCCTTGTACTTCTTCGGCGCGGACTCCGCGAAGACAAGGCCGCTCCCCGGGACGCTCGGCGGCTCAAGCGGCGTGTCGAGGAGAGCGTCCTTGCGCTCCTGGAGGATGTCCTCCTGGTAAATGGAAAGGCGCAGGACGAAGTCCGCCATTTTCACAGGACCGTCCTTCGTGATCAGCGCGGCGAGAACGGCACGGAAGTGGAGTTCGTCGAACTCGAAGCGGGCAAACCCCATCTCGCTCTTCCCGTTCACCCTCGACTTGGGGAATCCCAACCCGCTCCTCTGGCGTTGCGCGATCTCCGCCGCGTTGATGGCGTCGATGGTGCGGAACATGCAAGTCCGCATCTTACGCTTGAGAGCCTCCCTGTTCTTCAAGAGATCGGGTTTCTCGGCCGCTTCCAGCATTATGTGCTGCACGGAGTAGAGGGCGATCTTCCTGACGTAGCCGAGAGATTCAGGCTTATTCGGATCGTTTACCACGCGCTCGTCTTTCTTCCAGGTCGCGATCTCGGCATCGGCAGCCTCCTCGGCGATTGCATACGCCTCGCGGTGAAGTTCGTTTTTATTTATGGCTTCTGAATGGGCGGTCTTGAAGCGGTTGGCGATTCCGCTAAGGGACGAGCCCGACAGCGAGTAGGTCGCGCCGTTGAAGCGCTCGATGTCGCTGTTGAGCGTCGCGTCGTTGGCGATTCCGGCGGACGCGAGAAGCGACTGCTTCACGGCCTGCGCGAGACGCTGCGCCTTCGCGCGTCCGTCGCCCAATCCGGTGACGCATTTGAACCACTGAAGCAGACCGGTCTTCTCGATGGTCCCTTCGTCGGAAAGGTAGTAGGTCCTGTTTGCACTGAGCCGGGACAGAGTATCTAACGAGATGTTCATTGCTTTAACCTCCTTTTGCACCCTGTATACACGCGACGGGCGAAAAAGGTTACACCTGCATGAAACCCATGCCCGGGACGTCCGACGGTTTTTCGTCCGGCACCTGCTGAAGAGCCGCCACGACGTCGCGCGACGCCGCGGCGAGGTCGAGAAGCCGGATCCCGAACTCTTCGGCGGAGAGCTCCCCGGGCTTCACGACGGACGAAAGGACGAGCATCCCCTCCCTCATGCCGAGGAAATGTCCGTGCGTGCCCTCCCCGTCCGCGGCTATCTCCAGGGCCCGGCGGAGCGTGCGCTCGTCGGGCTCCAGGTCCTCGACGGGCAGCGCGAATATAACGCAGTCGTCGCGGTCAGGACGGTACTGCGCGCTCACCATGACGTCATCCGCGATGACGTCGATGCTGTTCGGACCTGCCCCGTCCGTCTTCACGCCTGTCTTCTCGACGAATTCAGCCACCAGCTTCTCGAACGAGTTTCCAGCGCTCTTTTCGTTGTATTCCATGTCAGTCTCTCCTGCGGATGAAAGAATTATACCAGATTTCCTGTCGAAAGTGCGAAATAAGTCAAACCACGTCGACAGCTACGGGCTCGGCCCTTGTCCACGCGACGCGCGGAGCGGTCACGCCTCGCCCTCGATCGCGTCGATGTTCAGGTTGCCCTCGATGTCGTCGTCGTCGATGCCTTCGAGCTTGGCGTTCTTGACGACCGTCTCCGGGTCATAGCGATTCTTGGAGAGGATACCGGTGATTTCCTCGATGACCTGTTCTCGATGCCGCCGCGTGTTGGGCACCTGCTTCCCGGTCGAGTCCGTGCTGATCACCTTTGCGCCGCCGATGATGGCGCGCACCTTGTTCACAAGCTCCCCGTTGCGCGGGTCCTTCGGCCGCACGTCGTTCAGCGCGGTGACAAGCGTCTTGACATTGCTTTCGACGAGATCCTCGCGCACACCGTATTCCGCATGCATCCTGCGCGTCTCCTCCGAGAACGTCCGGCCATTGTTCTGCTCCGGAACGTTCTTCAGCTTCGCCTGGACCATCTGATTCATCAGGTCGGGGCTGTTCACGATGTTGAAGGCGTCCTGGATATCCGCGAGCAGCCGATCCCGCTCACGC
>JAEEOY010000130.1 GCA_016284515.1 Kiritimatiellia bacterium
ACGAGCGCGCCGAGAGAAAGTACTATGGCTATTTTGCTTTTCATGCCCAACATTCTATCACAGTCTCCATAATTGCGCCATCACCTATAAGGATGATGCGCCGCATGCCGAAGGATGGCATACGGCGCAGTTGAAGGCAGCCCCATTAGCATTGACTTCACACTATCTCAAGCTGACCGCAAATCCGGCGTCCCTGCCGGCCATGAGCCTGGATACACCATCCTTGGTTTCGGCGAAAACTACATACCGCCTGTTTCCAGCCGTGAAGCGGCGGCGCCGCCCGATGGCAAGGCTGCCTGTCGTCTCGAGCAGCGCAACGGGAGCGTCGGCTTTACCTACCAAAGACAGAACATCGGGCGAAACATTGATTCCTGATTCGGAAAGGTCGAGCGACACCGACAACGAGATGCGCGGCAGTGCGCCGTCCGGATCAAGAATGAACGAGACGGCATCTACATCAAGAGAGGACGCGTTGACGATTGACCCGGAGCCGGACAGCGTGCCGATCTCGGCAGCGGCTCCGTCAAAGTCAACCTCAGAGTTCTCGAGGACAAGGCTGCCCAGGGATGTCGTGCCGATGGCAACTGCCGCGGATTCATCGCCGAGCCACTTCGCCGCAAGATACGACTCGACCGCCTCCGCCGCATCGCTGCCAAGGTCGCGGGTGAACGCAAGTGCTTCGCCGAGACGACCTCTGGACCTGCAGTTCCACTCCGCGCGCCATCCGTAGTCGACACTCATGTTCTCGCCGCCGAAGAGCTTTTGGTATTCGGCAGAGTTGATATCACGAACAAAGCTCTGCCCGTCGTCGGAACGATATCTCTGCGCACTGGAAACGGACGTCGCCTTCGCGTTCATTGCAAGGACAACGGCGCGTCCGTATGGCGTGGCGCCAAAGCCCGCTTCGGTTTGCTGCTGCTCGTCGCTTCCATCCTTCGCTACATGCATCTTCGTCCTGTTGCCCCATCCGACCTGGTCGATTCCGCAAACGCCGGGCTGGTTCCCGTCTGTATGGCTCGTGTCAGCGATTTCGATTCCCATGACCTCGACCTTGTTGTTCTTTTCATCGTCTGGGAATGACTCGTAGTCTATTGCGAAGTCGCCGATTACCTGGCGCGCGGAAACGACGAAGAGCGCGCGCGGCTGATTGTCCGCTATCGTGCCGAGCTTCTCCGCGGATGTGTAGCCGACATTGTTCGTGAAGACAAGGATGTTGAGTCCGTTCTGCTTGAACTCTTCCGCCGCAATGACCGCGGAGCCGTTCTGCTCGCGGGCCTGGGCGTCCATCTTCGAGCCGAGGTAGCCCTTGTTTGCGACCGTCTTGACAAATCCGTCGTCACCAACCGTGAGTGTCTCGACATCGCTCGGATCATACCATGCGGCTGCAGACTTCAGGAGTCCGTTCAGGTTGTTCAGTATCTTCAAGTTCTCCGTCGCGACAAGACTGCCTGCGGCGTAGTTCTCGTAGGTGGCGTCAAATCCCGCGACGAGGGAGATATCCGAATCGACGACATACGACACTTCTCCCGTGACGAGACCGCCAAGATCCAATCCGGCAGGAACCCTGACCGGCGTGTCCTCTGCAGGGGCAACACCGTCATAGGTCTCCGCTATCTCGGCGATCTCGTTTCCGTCTTCGTCGAAGAAGGCAACAGCCGAACGCCAGTTCGCGGGGTTAGAGACATCACCGTCGCCCGCAGCTCCTGTCCAGACGGACGAAACGACCTTTTTCGTAACTGTTACCACTGTCGCGTTATTGTAGTTCAGAGTCGCATTTTCCGCAACATTGACCCCTTCACAGTAAACAGTCGCATTCGCCGGCAGGCGGAGCGTTCCCGACAGGACGTTGATGACGCCATGTGCGTTGTACGCAGCATCCAGCTTGAGGGTGCCTGTTCCCTCCTTCGTGATTCCGCCGATGCCGGTGAAGGTGCAGGTGTCGGTGGCCTTCACCGTGTATCCTCCGTCGTCGATTACAAGTCCGGACGCGCCGAGACAGACTTCGTCGAGACGCGTCATGAAGCTGTCGTTGTCACCCTTTGCCACGATCTCTCCGCCGTTTGCGTATATTCGCGAGACGGCGCTCTCCGGCGCGCTGGAGCTCTGCTCGATCTTCGTGGCGTAGACGATGCCTCCGGTAAGATTCACGGTGCCGTCGCACTGCCTCGCGATGGAAAGCGTGCCGACATTCACTTCGCCGCCCGAGACCGTCATCGCGGCATGAAGCGCCTCTGCGTCATTGCCGACGCGGAGCGTCCCGCCCACGGAGAGCGAACCGCCCGAGACATCCACTTCGCACCATGCATTATCATGGCACGCGATGTTCATGTCGCCCGAGAGAGCCAGCTCGCCGCAGGAGACCGAGACATATCCCGACGCCGTCGGCTGGTGGCAGCCGAGCTCCATCACCACGCCAGTCGTCTGTCCGCCTTCGATGTTGAGGACACTCGCCGTCTCCCTGCATGGATTCACCGTGGGGCCGTAGCCTATCTTGATGCTGTCGAATGCAGAGACAGTGCCGCTGTAGACGTTCATCTCGCCCTTGACAGGATGATTCGGACTTTCCGACTGCTTGCCGATCACGATCGAGCCTGCCCAGTCATTCGAGCTTGCGATGAGATTGCCGCCGTACACGTTCAGCGAACAGTCTTGATGCGAGTTCCAGAAGCCCACCTCGACGAAACCAGCGTCGACTGTCGCGTCGTCGTAGATGTTCACGGCGGCGCTGCCGCCACCTGAGCCGATCATCAGATTGTTGACGACCTGCATCGTGGCGTTCGTCACGTCGATCTGCGCGATGCCGCCCCACTGCGACACCTCTAGTTTAAGCGTCTCGAAGCTAGACTGATCCTTCAGCACCGCGCGGTCCGTATGGTACTTGAAATACGACTCCTCGTCCAAGGACGGCAGTCCCCGCTGCTTTTCCCCGTCCTGCGTACCGTCAAGGTACCAGTTTCCGGAATCGGCAAGGTTCAGATTGCCGGCGTTGCCGTCCCACATATACTTGGCAACGTTGTCTTCCGCAAGCACTCCGAGAGACAGTGTCGCCATTCCGACTGCAGCCACTATTTTATTCATAGACAGTCCTTTCACTGAGACTTGTTTTCGCCTATATTGTATCAAATTGCACCTGTCACGCGGTATCACCCCTCAGGATGATAGCCGGGAGCTGTCGATTTCCGCGACGACCTTGAAGAACTTCATCTGGTCAAGGTTCTCCTCCGTCACCACTGTCCACGACGCGTCGTCAAGAGACGGCTTGCCCAGGACCGTGTACTTCCGTTGTGGATCGGCGTTCCTGAGATCGGGATCCCATGATATTTCAGGGGAGCCGTCGGCCTTCATCTCTATCAACGCCAGAAGGCGGCTGTCTGGGTCGTCGGGATCAAGCCCCGCTACATACGACTCCCAGAGCGCGCCCCCGTTCGCTCCGCTGGCGTTGCCCGCAGCCTCGTAGTCTCCGCCGCCGTATTTGAGGACATACGGCTCAAGCCATTGATACGGAACGGGCGCCGCCGTCGTCATCGTGACGCGCTGAGCCGTGGGGATTGGGAGCCCCTTCCCTACGCTGCGGCCCTCGTTGAACGCATCGACGATCTCGGGATGGCTCCACTCGACGTCCCTGCGGTTTACGAGCCCCATACCCCTGTCGTATCCGTTGTCCCAGAGAAAGCACGGGAAGCCGTATCTTGCCGCTTCGCGGGCATAGTGCCTGGCCCAGTTCACGCGGTCCGCGTCGTTCGGAATGGTTTTCGCATCGTCGTAGAATCGCATGTCCGCGTTGACCTCGCCTATAATAACCGGGACGCCCTTGTCGGAGAAGACGCGCTTGAGCATTCCGAAAACGCTTTCGAAGCAGTCGGCGAACTCCTGCTCCTTGTACTCCGGGTCATCCCCCCACAGGCAGAA
Source organism: Kiritimatiellia bacterium (assembly GCA_016284515.1). GTDB lineage: Bacteria > Verrucomicrobiota > Kiritimatiellia > RFP12 > UBA1067 > UBA1067. The sequence continues at coordinate 3,910 of JAEEOY010000130.1, forward strand.
CGAGCTCGGCTCGTAGGCGTGGATTGAGACCATCACGTGGTCGTCCCCTGGCGACGGATGGCGCCACGCAAGGCAGGACGGCTCGTAGTCGGTCGCCGCATACGTCGCGATGAGCAGATATCTGCTTGCGTTGTTTCCGCCCGTCGCGCGGACAGTGTCGTAGAAGGTCTTCGCGTACCTGTTCACCGCTTCGCAGTAGAGGGGCTTTCCGCTCCAGTCGTCAATGCCGGACTGCTGGCCGTCGTAGCCCGAATACGCGATCGCCTTCCTGACTTCGTTGAAGCCCTCGAAGACAAGCCGCTCGCCGTAGTCCCTGAAGCGCGTCGCTATCTGGCGCCATACGTCGGCAAGGACGGCGTTCGCGGCATCCTCGTTTGCTCCGTCGACCGCAAGCCATTCATCAGGCCAGCCCGCTCCGCCGGAATCGTGATGGGTGTTGAGTATCGCGATCATCCCCTCGGCAAGGCACATGTCGACGACATCCTGCACGCGGTCGAGAAACGCCTTGCTGATCCTGTGCTCAGGATCATCGCGGCTGAACTGGTTCTTCCACGTGACAGGCACGCGCACGGCGTTTATCCCCTTCTCCCTGTAGAGCCTGAACAGACTCTTCGTGACCCGCTGGCACCCCCAGTCAAGCTCGTTCGCGGTGGGACAGTCCAGCGTGTTTCCGATGTTGATTCCAAGCGATATGTCCTTCACGAACTCCGCGGCGCTGCGCGAGAATCCGCCGAACGTCCACCAGTCCAGCTCGACCGAACCGTCAAGGACCACAAATACGTCGTGGACCCCTGTAGCCCAGGACCAGTTCGAACTCGTCGCCGTCTCGAACTCGGATCCACCGCCGACATAGCACACGGTCACGAGCGGACCATCCGGCGCGTCGAGGTGGACCTCAATGCGTCCACCTCCCCTTGCGCGGAATGTCAGCATCTCCGGGGAAGTCGGACCAAAGTCGGCGCCGCGCAGTGCGATCCACCCGCGTCCGGTCTTCGCCCTCGCCGCCATATCCCCGGGGGCCGCAAGCGGGACGAAGCGCACGCCCGACGTTGCGGCCGCGGTCTCGGCCTGCAGCCTGCCGTACGGGTTGAGGCTCTCCACCTGCTCGACGCCCCTTCGCGTGTTTTCGACGGGGCTGATCGTGACCGTGTCTTCGTCAACCTCGCAGAGATCGATGTTGATGTTGCGCATTCCGCGCGTTGCATGGACGAGATCCTTCTGCAGCTCCTGGTTGTGGTATATGAGATACCATCTTCCCTTGAACTTCTGCAGATGCGTGTGGTTGTTGCACGGCATGCAGCCGAAGTACATTGGATTCGCGTTGTATTCCCCTCGCACCGTCCAGCTCGACTCGTTCATCGGATCACCCGACGTCATGTACACCATGGAGCAGGAGGATGGTGCCGCGCACTGCGCATTCCAGCCGTCGTGCCCCGTCCAGTCGACGTTGTACGTGTACACGCACTTGTTGCCGATGAAGTTGAGCTCGTTCGCCTCGAAGTGGAACTGCGCTGGCAGCACGGACGCCTCGCCCGAGACGGAAACAAGGTCCGCCCCGAGCCTGACGATACGCGCTTCGCCGCCGCCGAAGGTGAGGTAGCCAGTGCCGTCAGGGGCAATCGCCGCGCCCGGGTCGAACGGCACCCTGCATCCGCGGATGAACCACGACGACTGGTCCACAAGAGGACCCGACAGCGGGCTTGTCCATGGACCGACAGGACTTGTTGCAGTCAGCACGCCCGTACCCGCGCCTGAATTCGAGAAGTACATGTAGAAATGCGTCTGTCCGTCAGCCTCGACGCGCGAGACGACAGACGGTGCCCAGCTGGCGATGATCCAGGGCGCTATCGCCGCAACATCAATCTCGCCATGGTACGTCCAGTTCACCATGTCGGCCGTAGACATCATCGTGATCGTCTTGATCTTTTCGTACGAGTTACCCGTCCCTGCGGCAGACTCCTCGAACTGCTGGTGGTCGTTCGTGGCGTAGACGTAGAGACGTCCGTTGTGCTCGACCGACGTCGGATCCGCAGTGAAGCGGTGGTCGAGGATCGGGTTGCCGAAGAACTCGCCGTTAACGTATTTCGGCGATGTCGCACCTTGCGTCGTGCCGGAGACGCTACCTTCGCCGTCGACCGAAACTCTTAGGACTTCCGACCGTTCGGCAAAGCAGACGTCAAACCTGCCGCCGGAGGCTTCCTGCGGAAACTCCACGCAGGCAGGCAGCGAAACCTGCTCGTCGGGCGCAAAGCCAGAAACGACAAGCGAACCTCCGGAGACGGAAACATGATATGGTGCGTCCTTCGGGACGGTCAGGACTCCGCCCTTCAGATGCACCGTGCCGCCGTCGGCACAGAAGACCTCCGACGATTCGTACTCCCCGTCTTCGACCGTGACGTCCGAGAAGCGCGCATTTGGCCCGAGATTTGCAACCTTGCCGCCCCCGAGCACGAGCTTAGATCCCCATGGCAGCCAATCGGAGTGTCCGCACAGATCGAGCGTCCCCGACATTACCTTCGTCGGACCTCTCCAGACGACGCCTCGCACGACCGCGAGCGTTCCGCCGCCGAGTTTCGTCAATCCGCCGTCGTTCACGTCGGCCGTCAGCGAATTCGAGGCGATGCGGACGTCACGCCAGGCCGTGTCTATCTTCGCGCCAGCCCTACCGATCACCGTCGGAAGCCACGGCGGCACGATCTCGCCGGACACCCATCCGTAGTTGTTCGGATGCGGCATTAGCACGCCGCCGTTCAGGTGCAGGGTCGTCGCGACGGAATACGGATCGCTCCCGCTACCCGAAATCTCGAATCCAGGGACCTTCAGCACGCCGCCGTTGAGTTCGATCCTGCCCTCTCCACCCTGGGTCCGCGATGCGCAGCAAAACCAGTGGAAGCGCGCGTCACCTCCATTCTGGACATAGTACGAACGCTCGCGCGATCCAATCGCCATTCGCAGATCCCTTGCGTTGAGAACCGTTCCGTCCTCGACGAAGAGCGTTCCGATTCCGTCATGCCTCCAGTCGCCGCCGATGTTCACGCTTCCGTTGACCGATATGTCCAGTTTCATCAGCCGCAGGGCGGGTCCCTTCGTCACCGCGCCTTCGCCCTCCGTGCTGCGGAGGTTCAGGTCCGAATCCAACGCGACCGCACCGTTCCACAGAATCATCTCGCGGTCGCACCGCCGCACCCACACCGCGCCAGACGCCTCGGCGCGCCTGCCGTTCAGGTCCACCGTCGAAGATCCGCCGGCATCATCCGAGAAGACGGGCTCGGGGATGGCGTACGGCACGTTGCCTGCATCATATCCCTCAGGCCACCCCTTCCAGTTCTCGGCGTTCCACCAGTCGGAACCGGATGAACCGGTCCACACGGGGTTTCCATGAAGCGTAACCGTTGCCAACGCGGTTGCCGCACATGCCAGCATAATTCCCTTTGTGGTTTTCATGCTGCAAATTATACACAATATCGCGCGGCAAAAACATCATCCTACTGGGTTATGGAGTAGCGACGTCAACTATCGCGCGGCGGTAGGCGAAAAGAGTCGGCGTGCCGGAGTCGCGCACGCGGAGAATGACGTGAATAGATCCCGACGATCCTTCGGGAATCGCCGAAAGATCGAGAACTGCGCGCGCGCCGTCGGCGCGGAGATCTCCGCCCGCGAGCGTCCCCGCTTCACGATAGACCGACCACTCGCATGCAATCGAATCGCCGTCGGGGTCGCTCGACCCTTCCGCAGAAAGCGCGACCTTGTCTCCGCGCTTCGCGGCGATTCTGACCACGCACTTCGACCTGTCGCCGTTCAGCACGGCGACGGGATTGTGGTTTGCGTCCTCGTACTTCGGCGTGACGGACCACTTCATGCGTCCGGCGAAGTCGAGCTGATAACCCTCGCGCCAGCGCATGACCGAATGTCCCGGGGAACGCAATCCCTTTAGCTCGTCGGCAACTTCTGGAGAAGTCCAAATCGGATGCGACTCGCCGTCCGGCGTGCGCCACTCGTACCGTCCGCCCCATCCGCCGTAGGCGGGGGATTCCGTCCAGCCGAGTCCGTTCGCGATCAGCCCAAGGAACGACGGAGTGTCGCCCTCCATGCTGTAGATATGCGGCGGGTAGCATTTCCCCAGCGGTCCCATGTCCATGACATGCGTCTTCAGCCACTCGTTGTCCGCTAGTTCCACGAACGGAAGGTTCAGCTTGCGCCCCTCTCCTCTCACATCGCCTGCCATGCCGTTCCATGTCGACTTCCAGTAGTCGCGGTAGTCGAACGGATAGCTCGGGTCGACGATCCAAGTCACGGACGGAAACTCGCGCCGCGCGGCAGGCCCCGCGTCGTCCTGGTCGGATATCGAATAGACGCGAAGCTTCCCAAGCGCGGCGGCAAGCTCGTCGTCCTTCATCTCCGCACGGCATTCCCTAAGCGCCTGAAGAAGCGTGTTCGCGCCGCCCCATATAGACACCCACAGCGGACGCGGATCGCCGCTTTTTATCGACTTCGCCAGAAGCCGCGAACCGGGAGACGGTTCGCCGACACCTTCGACGCCGAACCTCGGCTGACCGGAAGCCGCGACTGCGGACAGCCTCTCGAAAGTCGGATACCCCTGCGCATGAACGTTCAGATTGGTCCACACTTCGCCATACGCGGCGATTGTGTGCCGGAGAATGTCCTCGCGCGGGTTTTGCCTAAGATGGCACGACGTGGTCGCGGCGATTCCCTCGATGTCGAACTCGTTGGCATAGGCGAGAAGCCTGACGAGCGACTCCTCGTCGTCCGGCTCGTTCGCAAGGTCCGTCAGGACCACGAGCCGCGGCCTTTCCTGCAACGCTCCCTCCGCCTTCCCAAGCCCCTCAAGCGTCGGCGGACACAGCGAATCGCATAGCTCCTCCTTCGGATGGACGCACTCCTCGCCCCATGCAAGACATGTTGCGGCAGCAAAAACAAGCACTGCTGGCATTATGTTCATGGCGAATTTACTTTTCATGCCCAACATTCTATCATAGTCTCCATAATTGCGCCATCACCTACCAGGATGATACGCTTTTTGCTCCACTCCCCATGTACATTCATCGGATAGATCTGCAGCGGTTACGCGTATGATGTTTGCGCCGGGCTTAAGGGAAACGCCGCGGAACACGACGGCGTTGATTTCATCTGGCGCAGTCGTAGCAACCGTCGCGCCGTTGACTTCAAGATTCACCGCGCCGACATTCGAAAACGCGACTACATCCACGACGGAGTTTGTCGTCGAAGTCATGCGCTTGCCGCAGAGGTGGAGCATCGGCTCGGGATTCCAGTTTGCCTTGTAGAGATAGTACGCGTCCTTCGCGGTCACGCGGTCGCGCGTGACGAGCCCCTTGTCGTTGACGCCGGGCGAATCGCCTTCGCCGCGAAGGTCCGACGCGCAGTCGAACATCTGCCACACGAAGGAACACCAGAGTCTGTCGTCCGGCTTTATGTCGCGAAAGCAGTCCATGTGGACGCGCGTCATGTGCTCCTCGGGATGGAATCGTCCGCCTGGCTCTGGGCGCTGCGCGGGATTCGCATGGTGAAAAACCGACGCGCCCGCCCCGTATTCCGAAATCCCCATCGGACGCAGCGGATTCAGCGAAATGAATTCGTCGACCTTTTCCTTCATCCCGCCATCGAAATACCAGCCGGGATAGATGTTGTACCCAATCGCGTCGCCGATTGAATTCAGATCCCTGCGGTGCGGCATGTTGGACGCGGCGACGACAGGACGGCTCGGGTCAAGCGTACGCGCCGCGTCGGCGAGCCGACGCACCGCCGACTCCCACGCCCCTTCCGCAGGCGCGTCCTTCTCGCCAAAATTGTTGTACAGTTCGTTGAACACGCCCCACCAGCACACGCTCGGGCTGTTCCTGTGCTGCGCTATCATCTCTCGCAGGGCCTTGAGCGCATTCGCGGCGAACCTGCCGCCGTCCGCCGTCATTCTGTCGACGACCGGAATCTCGCTCCACACCATAAGACCCAGCCTGTCGCAAAGCGCGTAGATTCCGTCGCTCTGCGGATAGTGCGAAAGCCTAACCGAGTCTGCGCCCATCGCCTTGATCAGCCTGATGTCGCGCTCCTCCTGTGCGGGCGTCATCTCCCATCCGCAGCCCGCGAGCTCCTGATGCCTGTTCACGCCGCGCGCCCTGCGCTTTACGCCGTTGAGATAGAATCCGTCTTCGCGGAATTCAACGGTGCGGAAGCCGAACGTCTCTTCGACGGTATCCGACCATTCACCTTTTCTGACAGTGACGCGCAGAGAATACAACTTCGGATTCTCGGGCGACCAAAGTTCCGGATTGTCGACTTTCCGCGGAGTCCATTCGACGACTGCATCTGTCGCGCCCGAGACATCAGCCTCGACGCGGATCTCTCCGTTCGTCTCCGCAAAAACGCGCACTCCCGAGGCTCCGTCGACCGTCGGGTCTATGCATACGGGATCCGTCTCGATCAGCGTGACGGAACGGTATAGTCCGCCGCACATCGTGAAGTCGCCGGAAGCCGGCGGAATGCCAGCGTCGTATACGTTGGAGACGGCGATCTCGAGCTCGTTGCCCGACGGGCGCAGCGCGTCGGTGATCTCGAGGCAGAACGCCGTGAAGGCGCCTTCGTGGCTTCCGACCTCCCTGCCGTTGACGCGAAGGGACGCCACCTCGCACGCGCCGCCGCAGCGGACGAAATAGCGCCTGCCGGGCTTTGCGTCGGGAAGCGCGCGCCTGTAAACGCCAAGTCGGCGCGCATAGCTGGAAAACGTGGCGGACGAATCGCCGCGCACAACTTCCGAATAGTCTGCGCGTCCATCGGCGCCATCCAACTTGTTCCAGCTGTTCGGCACGAGGACGGGGAGCCCGTCAAGCGTCCAGTCATTTCCGTCGAGCTGCGTTACGACGCGCCCTGCAGACGCCGAAAGCGCAACGCCGATTATCAGCGCTCCAAGCAGGTATTTCATTGTTCTTCCCTATTAATGCCATATTTGCTTTTCACATACAGTATTCTACCACAGCACCTCTGATTGCGCCATCCCTCGACAGGATGAAGTGCAGGCAGCAATTTATAGCATATTCCGGCTTCTGACGCGTCAGAAGCCGGAATAGAAGATCCGCCCATTGACGAAATCTGGTTTAAAGCGCGGTTTATCTTACGCCGACCTTGTCCAGCACAACGCCGGCATCGAGCGCAAGAACCTTGACGGAATTATTCCCCGCCTTCAGGACGCCTTTCTTGGCCGCTCGGACGAATCCGTCCTGCACGGCATAGCGCCTCGTCTCGCCCTTCTCGTCCTCGCGTCCGTTCGAGCCGGGAACCTCGACCTCGAACGGCTCTGCGCCGTTGACGGAAACAGACACGCGAAGCTTCTCGCCGGGGAAGAGCCTGAAGTCCGGAAGGAACTGCAGCACGAGCGCATCTTCGCCTTCCTTCGCCTCGAGCTCGTACTCGAGCGCGGCACCCTTGCCAGCGCCCGGCTTAACCGGCAGAAGCGCCATCGCGCCGTAGGACGCGCCGAGCCCGTCGACCTTCTTCCACGAAGCGCCATCGCCGGCGTCGAACGGATTGGTGCCGGCCATGAACTCCCTGTAGTTGTCCTGGCCGTCTCCGTCCCAGTCGGCATTGGCGCTGTATTCGCTGTGGCCATACTCGTCCATCAGCGCAGCTATGTTGGCCAAGTAGTCCTCGGGAATGCAGACCTTCTCTTCGCCGGAGTAGGGGAACTCCATGGATTTTGCATAGCGGATAGAGCAGTTGGTCACGGCCGAAGCGCAGAGAACAGGCGGAAACTTTTCCGATGCGGCCGCGCGCACGCCCTGCCGGCTGCGCACGACGCAGACAGGCGCATCGCCCACCGCCGCCGCCGTTGCCGTCGCGCTCGTCGCAACCGGCACTTCAAGGCGGAAGTTCACGCCTTCGCCGTCGGGATCCGTGACCGTCGCGACCGCGAGGATGTTGCCGTTCGTCGAGACGGCCTCGATGGTCATCTCGTCCTCGGCAGTCATTGCCCGGTTGTCGTACCGGTTCAAAGTGCCGGCGTAAACGTAGGTGCCTATGGGGAAGCTCACCGCCTGCACCGCCTTCGCCGCCAGCACAGCCGTCAGCGCCAACATCGTCTTCACTGCTTTCTGCATCGTCTTACCCTCCTTGCATGATCCCCCGCCATCCAGTAGCCAGTGCAACGCTCTTTGCGTAGCCCAGTGCTGACAAAGCTTTCCTGCTTGTCGTCGTCGGTATTATAGCAATTTTGGTTTGGGCTTGTAAAGCGGGTTTCAGCTTGGAGGTTCCCCAATTTTCGCAGGTACTGCCGCCCCTTCCCGACACCCCGCGCGGAATTTCAGAAACTCCGATGGTTAGGGTTCCCGCTACCGCTTCACTGCTTCGCGCTTTTCAACCACGATCAAGTGACTCCTTTCATAGTGTTTATAGCGGCCTTCGGCCGATTTATGCGGCACAGCCGCATCCAAAAACACTTCAACCGACACATGTATAGCCGTTGTATGGTGCGAAGCGGCGAAGCGGTAGCGGGAGCCCAAACGCTCGGAGTTAACTTTCTTGCGTTTACTTTCAGAACGTGCGTTTACTTTTGAACGCAGCGCTTAATTTTCCGACCCGTGTCTCGCCCGAAGGGTACCTTGCGAGGTGGGCATAAGGTACCTCGCGAGGTGGATACAGGGTACCTTCCAAGGTGAACATAGGGCACCTGTCCCGTTTTATGATAGGTTAGCACTTTCTTCTTGAAGTCAAAGAAGGAAGCGGGTAGACATGAAGGACAAAATAAGGTATAGTGAAGCGTTCAAACTCAAGGTAATGGAGGAGCTGAGAGATGCA
>JAEEOY010000131.1 GCA_016284515.1 Kiritimatiellia bacterium
GCGCCCGCGAGATGGGCATGCGCACTCTGCGCGAGGACGGGATGCTCAAGGTCGCGAGCGGTATGACGAGCCTCCAGGAGGTCCTGCGCGTCACCATGGGCGACGCGGACTGATGGGGTCGAAGGTTTTAAAAGTAGAAAAGTTGAAACGTTGAGGAGTTGAAAGGAGTTTTATGGACGTACACATGAGCGAGCTGCTGCAGGCGACGATCGACGAGGGAGGTTCCGACCTCCACATCCGCGCGTACATGCCGCCTGAGCTCCGCGTGCACGGCGAACTTTGCCCGCTTTCGGAGGAGTCTCTCACGGAGGAGGACGCGTACAACCTCGTGCGCGAGATCTCCACCGACGAGCAGATGGAGGAGGTCGAGAAGAACGGCGGCGCGGACTTCGCGCTTGCGCATCCGGACGGAACGCGTTTCCGTGTCTCGATCTTCAAGGAGCGCAAGCGCTATGGCGCGGTTCTCCGCCAGATTCCCTCGACGCTCCTTACGCTCGAGCAGATCGGCATTCCGCCAACCGTCAAGGAACTCCTCTTCAAGCCGCGCGGGCTCATCCTCGTGACCGGCCCGACGGGCTCCGGTAAGTCGACGACGCTCGCCTCGATGCTGAACGTCATCAACCACGAGCGCGGCGTGCACATCATCACCATCGAGGACCCGATCGAATTCTACCACACGTCCGCCAAGTCGCTCATCACCCAGCGCGAGGTCGGAGACGACGTCCCGAGCTTCGCCGAGGCGATCCGCCGTGCGCTGCGTCAGGACCCGGACGTGATCCTCGTCGGCGAAATGCGCGACCTCGAGACGATCGCGGCCGCGATCACCGCGGCGGAAACAGGCCACCTCGTCTTCGGAACCCTCCACACGACCGGCGCCGCCGAGACGATCGACCGTATCGTCGACGCGTTCCCGACCAACCAGCAGGAGCAGGTGAGGACGCAGCTCGCGGCCGGACTCCAGGCCGTCATCTCGCAGATCCTCCTGCCGAAGCTCGACGAGAACGGCGAGGTGCACGGACGTGTCGCGGCGTTCGAGATCATGACGTCTACGGACGCCATCCGCTCGCGAATCCGCGACAACAAGACGAACATGATCAAGTCCGATCTCCAGACCGGCGCGAAGTTCGGCATGATGACGCTCGACGCTTCGCTCACCAACCTGTACAAGGAAGGGCTCATCTCCTACGAGGAGCTCATCACCAAGTCGCAGGATCCAGACAGCGTCGTCGCCAAGCTCAAGGAGGAGATGGCGTAGAAATGAACGATCCTATTCTCCAGATACTGGTCCAGAACGGATACCTCGACGAGGTGTCCGCCCAGGAGCTCGCCGACACCGCGAAGACCGAGGGCAAGACCATTCGGCAGGCGGTCCTCGACCAGGAGATACTCTCCGAGGACGACCTTCTCGGCGTCATAGCCGCGTACCAGGACACCGAGGCGATCGACCTCGGCGCGATGACTATCGACACCGATGTCACCGAGGCGATCCCCGCCTCCACGGCGCGCATGTACAACGTCTTCCCCGTTGCCGCGGACGAGAGTTCCGTCACGCTCGCGACCTTCGACATCATCGACCCGAGGATCTCCGACGAGCTGCTCTTCACGCTCTCGAAGGAAGTCCGGTTCGTGATGGCGCGCGAGAAGGACGTGATGGACCGCATCTCGCAGTATTACGGCGATTCGAACGAGTCGGTCGCGGACATGATCAAGTCCCTCGGCGAGGGAATGTCCGACGACGAGGGGCTCGCCGGCGCGAATGTGAACGACATCGCGTCGATGGAGAACGCCGCGAACTCCTCGGCCATCATCCGCTTCGTCAACCTCATCCTCTACCAGGGTGTCGTCGACCATGCGTCCGACATCCACATCGAGCCGTTCGAGAACGACTTCAAGATCCGCTACCGCGTTGACGGCGCTCTCTACGAGATGAAGGCGCCGGACGTCAAGATGGCGCCCGCGATCATCTCGCGCGTTAAGATTCTCTCGAACCTCAACATCGCCGAGCGCCGCATTCCGCAGGACGGACGCATCGCGCTCACGGTCGCGGGACGTCCCGTCGACCTCCGCGTGAGCTGCCTGCCGACGGCGCACGGAGAGTCCGTCGTTATGCGAATCCTCGACCAGTCCACGACGTCCCTCGACCTCGAGAACGTCGGCTTCGCCGAGGATATCTACGAGCAGATCACGATGGACATCGAAAAGCCGAACGGCATCTTCATCGTGACTGGACCTACCGGATCCGGAAAGACCACGACGCTCTACTCCGTCCTCCGCCGCATCAACACGATCGACACGAAGCTCCTCACGGCCGAGGAGCCGGTCGAATACAATGTGGACGGCATCGTCCAGGTTCCGATTGATGCGCACGCTGGAAACACCTTCGGAAAGGTGCTGCGCGCGTTCCTTCGTCAGGACCCCGACGTCATGATGATCGGAGAGATCCGCGACCTCGAGACGGCCGAAATCGCCGTGCAGGCCGCGCTTACCGGACACTTCGTCTTCTCGACCCTGCACACGAACGACGCCGCAGGCGCCGTGATGCGTCTTGTCGACATGAACGTCGCGCCGTACCTCCTTGCGTCCACGCTCGAGGCCGTCCTCGGACAGCGTCTTGTGAGAACGTGCTGCCGCGAGTGCCGCGAGGCGTATGAGCCGGATGACGAGACGCTGGAGCGCATCGAGATGACGCGCGACCAGATCGGCGGCAGGCCGTTCTACTTCGGCCGCGGATGCAAGACGTGTAACGGCACGGGCTACAAGGGACGAAAGGGCGTCTTCGAGTACCTCAGGATGTCGCCTCCGCTCCGCGAGCTCGTCAACAACAAGGCACCGACGCTGATCATCCGCGAGAAGGCGCGCGAACTCGGCATGCGCACCATGCGCGAGGACGGCATCCGCTCGATTCTCGACGGATACACCACGGTCGACGAAGTCCTGCGCTATACGTAAGTCGTTAGTCGTTAGTCGCTAGTTGCTAGTTGTTAGTCGTTAGTTGCTAGTGGTTAGTTGTTAGTCGTTAGCAATGACTGGGGGAAGCGGCGTCTCGCCGCTTCTTTCTTTTTTTGTCCCATTTTCCGTCAATTTTTCAATCTATTGTGTTTGCTATTGCATTCAAACACAATATTTGGTATCATACGCACCCATGAAACGATTTATCAGAGCTGTGTTGCCGGCGTTCCTGCTGGCTGTATCTGTAGGACAGATCTATGCGTTCACCAATTTCTCTTCGGAAATTGCCGAATACATTGGTGAAACGCAGAAAAACGTGCAGTTTGCCTTCTCTTTGGGTATCTTTTTCCTCGGCATGGGCGCCGCTTTCTTCGGCAAGATCGTCGAGAAGAACATTCGACTCTCCACGATAATCGGCACCACTCTGTTCCTTTCCGGACTCATAGTGACCGAGGTCGGAATCCATATGAAGTCGCTGATGACGATTTACCTCGGCTACGGCTTCCTCATCGGACTTGGCACAGGCGTCATCTATATCTCGCCCGTCAAGACGATGATGCTGTGGTTCCCGGAGCACAAGGCGATTGCGGCGGCGCTGCCGATCATCTCGTTCGGACTCGGCTCGACGCTTTCGACGATTCTCTTTAGCGGAATCCACTGGGGCACGCCCGGCGTCTCCGTCGCGGTGTTCCAGCTCAAGGGCTTTATGGAGTACGGCATCACCAATGTCTTCCACGCGTACGCGATCTTCTACGCCGTTCCAATGATCGCCGCGTGCTTCCTCCTCAAGAAACCGAAGATCCAGGTGCAGAGCTTCGGACACGGAATCCCGTCCCTCGAGTTCAGCTACCTCCAGCTGTTCCGGAACCGCTTCTTCTGGCAGGCGTGGTTCTTCATGTTCCTCAACATCTCCGCCGGGCTTTGCCTCATTCCGCTCGCGAAACAGATGATGAGCTCGCCCGACGTCTACGGAGACAACGCGAAGCTCATCACGTGGATCGTTGCGCTTTCGGGTCTTATGAACGGAGGCGGCAGGTTCCTCTTCGCGTGGTGGTCCGACAGGCTCGCGAAGCGCATCAACATCCTCCTCTTCATACTGTCGATCTCCGCTGGCGTAATGACGCTCAGCTTCTGGCCGCCCGTCATCGGCATTGCGCTCCTCGTCATCAACGCCTGCTACGGCGCGGGCTTCTCGGTGATTCCGGCGATTCTCGCGGACCACTACGGCATGACCAACATCTCGAAGATACACGGCGCGGTGCTTTCCGCCTGGGGCTTCGCGGGCCTTGCCGGAAACCAGATGGCGATGGCCGTCTCGAAGGCGTTTGGCGGATACGGCGAGGGCGGACACGGCTATGCCGCAGTCGTGGCGATGCTTGTGATCGTCTACTCGCTCAACTTCGTGAACGCCTGGACCCTCCGTGGCCTCGCGCTCAAAAAACCCACCGAGCGCTGATTCCAAAATTCCACCTCGCGAGGTTCCGTGCGGGTACCTCCCGAGGTAGATGACATGTACCTCGCGAGGTAGCCACCGTGCACCTCGCGAGGTTTGCTGTATGCCCCTCGCGAGGAAAATTTGCCCTGACGAGCAGTAGGGTTTTTGGCGTGCGCAAAAGGGCACATTTTTTTAACAAATTCAGATATCTGGTTTGCGGGAAAAAATGGTATAATAGCAGCATATACGAACGGAGGACTAACAGCCTATGAAATCAAGCAAGCTAACGACTCTCCTCGCCGCCTTTGCCGCGGCATTCCTCGCCACTGCACATGCCGGCACCTACACCTGGACCGGCGCGGCCAATGACGGCGGACTCTGGTTTACCGCAGGGAACTGGAACTATGATGGTGCGGCTGCTACAACTTCTCCTGGCAATACCCTTAACGGCGACGACGTTGTGATTGACGGCGCGGGCGTTGTCGTTACTTATGTCCCTGGCGGCGAC
>JAEEOY010000019.1 GCA_016284515.1 Kiritimatiellia bacterium
AACGTCTGGATGGCCGATGACACGAGATATTCGCATTCGTGGGCCCAGGATGACGAATTCAATTTTGATGGCTACGAGTACATTCCCGTGCTTGCCAGCCAGGACACGGTCGATGGAGTCGTCAAGAACGTTTCTTCCGGGGACCAGGGGCTGTTCCGGACATTTCGGTATGGCCGCACTCGCCTGAGCTTCGAGTTCCCCGCGCCCGCCGGCGCGGAGTGCACTGTCGAGATGTATTTCTGCGAGCCCGGGTCTTACGGGCGCGTCTTCGACATCGCGATAAACGGCGAGACCGTGGAGCACGGCTTTCGGCTGGCCGACGCCGCCCCGGACAGGAACGCGGTACGCAGGGCGTGGCGCGCGAAGGCGACGGACGACGGCAGGATACGCATCGACTTCCCGAGGGTCGCGTGCAACCAGGCGATCGTTTCGGCCATCGCGATTTCAACGGACCCCGAGTCGGCGGGCAGGCAGGCGGAGGAGACTCGCAAGCCGGGGTATCCCGAATCGGAAGGGTACACCTGGGCGGAGCTGTCGGGATGGGTGCGCCACCGGACGGCAAAGGAGCGCCTGCCGTTTGGCGGCGAAAGAGGCTGGGGCGAGGCGTTTCGCGCCCAGGCCCTGCCGATTGCGGACAAGGACGGCCGGCATCGTGCCTGGTTCGGGCTGTATGTCGCTGGAGACTACACGGTGTACTTCAAGGTGCTGAAGGGCGATCCCGTCGGCAAGACAGTGCACTGGGTGTTTCAGAGCGAGGACTTCAAGCACGAAATCGCGCGCGGCGACTTCGTGATCCGCGAGGTCGGTCCAGACGGCATGGTCGCGATGCCTCTGGGCAAATACGTGAATGCGGGCGTCTACACTTTCTGCTTCAGCGTCGACGACGATTCGCTCAGCATGCGCGAGATGCGGTGAGCGATTGCGTTCGACGGATGGGATTATACAAGGAGACAAAATAATCGTGAAAGCAAATCTTTCCCGCAGGGGATTTATAAGCGGAGCGTTTTCGCTGGCCGGGCTTGCAGGATGCCGCGTCATTGCGAACAAGTTTGGAACGCCAGGGCTCAGATTTGGCGTTGTAAGCGATCCGCACGTCACCACTCCGGAATCGTGCGCCATGCTTGAAAAGGCGCTGCGCTACTTCAAGTCGAGAGGAGCGGACGCCGTGATGGTTCCTGGCGATTTGACGGACTGGGGCCTCAGGAGCGGCTTCGAGTATCTCAAGGCGACGTGGGACAATGTGTTCGGCGGAACGGACGTTGTGCCGCTTTTCTGCACTGGAAACCACGACTTTGACGGCTGGGCGTACGGCGACATGGCGATGGAGATGCACGCCAACGGCTATTCCGAGGGCGAAGCGCTCTCGAAGCTCGGACTTGCCGCGGAGTGGGAGCGCATCTTCGGCGAGCAGTACGCACCTGTCCGCGTCCGGACGGTGAAGGGCTACGACTTCATCTCCGCCGGATGGGATTCATTCGGGAAGTTCCCGGAGTGGATGGAGGCGAACGGCGCTCGCTTCAAGGGCGGCAGGCCGTTCTTCTACTTCCAGCATCCGGCCGCGCGCGGCACGACTTCCGACAGCGGCGGCTGGGACGACAAGGGCGCGTGTTTCACGGCGCTCAGGGACTTCCCCAACGCCATTGTGTTCACTGGACATTCCCATCGTCCGTTCTGTGACGAGCGTTCGATCTGGCAGGGGGAGTTCACGGCGATTGCAACGCCGTCGCTTTCCTACGCCTGCTTTCCGCCTGGGCACGAGAACGGCGGCGGCAGGCGCGACGGCACGTCCGTGCAGGCGATGCCAATGATCCCCGACAGGCGTGACCTCCGTGGCGGACAGGGATTCTTCGTTTCCGTCTACGACGACAGCATGGTCGTCGAGCGCATCGACATCGAGGAGGGTGGTTCGGAGAGCGCGCCCGCGTGGGTTGTGCCGCTTGTGGGCGGTGAAAGGCCGTACGGCTTCGAATTCCGCGCCGAAGCGTCCGTTGCACCGGAGTTCCCGTCGGGCGCCAAGCTGCGGCTTGACACGCGCAACACCGAAAACAGGTCCGGCAAGTGGATCATCGTCATGAACTGCGAGTTCCCGTCCGCCGTGCCGCCTACAGGTGAGCGCGTCTTTGACTACGAGATACGAGTCGTGCCGGCGGACGGCTCGGAGCCGATAGTGAAGAAGTTCCTTTCCCCCGCCTATTCGCGGATGTCGAAGTACGAGCCAAAGAGCCAGCGCTTCTGGTTTGATGTCGCAGAGCTGCCGCAGGACGTGGACTATGTCGTCGAAGCCCGTGCGTTCAACTGCTTCGGCAAGGCATCGCGCCCGCTCGTCTCCCGCGTCTGGCATTCGGTTCCTGGATTGGATAAGGTAAAGGAGATTGTGCTATGAAATGTTGTGGGGACACGCCACGCGAAAGCCCTCTTATGGGAACAATAGTCAAGGGCCAATCGCGTGCGATTTTCCCCGTCCGCTTTCTGCGTAGTTTCGCTCGTCAGTTCATCGTCGCCTTTCCGCCGAGTCGCTCCGTCTTCGAAAAAAGTCAGTCGTGTCTTCCTCTTATTCGCAATCCGCAGCCTTCGCCGCGCTTGCATCGTATAGTCCGTCTTCAGGGGTGCAATCTGTAAAACGCACTTCTGTGCAAAGGCTTTCTCGCACTCACCTGGGACGGGACATCGTGACTTCGTGAAGCCGGGCGCATCTGCGAATGACCTCGTTTATCTTCGCTCTGCCCGAAATCTTTTCGCTTGGCTACGCAACTTTCTTCTCTTTCCTTGAAGCCTTCTGCATCGTCAGGTATTCCATCTCGGCGCGGTAGCGCTCAAATCCCTTCTTGCCATCCTCGGACAGCGGCACATACTCCCGCTCTGGGTGCTGCAGCAGGGCGAGCATCGTCACTGCAAGCCCCCTCGCCACGGCGACTTTCGCCTTCTTCCTTGCGATTCTTCCGCCGCGCATCGCAATGCGAAGCCCCTTGAGTTTGAGATCTGTGTCTTTCGCGTTCGACATCATCGCCACGCCCGCGCATTCCACGAGTGCCGTGCGGACGATGTCCGCGCCCGCATGGGTGATGTGGAGCTGCTTGTCGTCGTCGCCGGACTGGTCCTGCTTCGGGATCATCCCGAGGTAGGCGCCGATGTCTCGCGTGTGGTCGAACCTGTCCGGCCGTCCGCCTATCGCGGCGACGAACACGGTCGATCCGATGACGCCGACGCCGTACACGACGCGGACGCGCTCGACCATCGGCTTGAACTCCGGCCGCTCGGCTAGTCGCTCGATGAGCCTGTCGTACGCCTTGATCTTGAGGTTGACCGTCTTGAGCACTCCCATCAGAGGCCATGCGCACTCCTCCAGCTCTCTTGGCCAGTCCGCCTTGCCCAGCTCGTGGAACTTCTCGGTCGAAGAGCATTCAATGCGATACCCCATCGACTTGGCGAACCCGCGGACCTGGTTGATCGTCTGCGTCCGTTGCGAAAGCAGGACGTTGCGGGCGTGGTGGAACCTCAGCATCTGCTGGTAGACCTCGTCGCGCAGAAACACCGGGTGAAGCATGGCGGGATCGGCTATCGCCAGCCTCGCTAGCTCGCGCGCGTCGTTGCGGTCGTTCTTGGTGTTGGACTTCGTTATCGACGGGATCTTCCCGGGGTTGCCGACGATCGTCTTGAAGCCCATTTCCTTGAACAACCTGTCCATCCAGCGGCAGTGTGTCCCCGTCTCGAACACGACGGGCCAGGACCGGTCGAACTTCGAGAGCGCCTCCTCGAAGCCGGCCTTCGTCGTCGCGCAGGTCGTCTCGACGACGATGCGCCTCTCGCCTCCTTCGGCCTTCGTCATCACGCAGATTTTCGTCGTGCGGTCGCTCACGTCGGCCCCGATTGTGGTACAATACTCCATGTCAGCCCCTCCTTGGTGTTTGTTGTTTTTGTTTTTGCACCTTCCACAGTGGAAGAGTGCGCGCTTAAATCAATTATAGCAGAATCCGGGAGGGGCTGATCTTGCTTTTGGCGAGAAGACTTGTGAACGGCCGCGAACGCGGCTGTTTGCAAGTCGTGTCCTGCTCCGTGCTGAGACTTGTGAACATGTCAACGCGCGCGATGCTCCTCAAAACGCAAGCGCGCGCGTTGGCATGTTTGCAAGTCGTCTATCTTACACTCTCGGTTGTCAAAGAACAATCCCTCTCCGCAAGCCTGGTATGGCTTGAAAAAGAATTGTTCCCATTATATCTGTAAAACGTGCGTTCCGTGAGGTGTGTCCCCGTCCAGTTCTGATACCTCCTTGTGAATTGTTCCGCATAGCGTTCTCATTTCCGTTTTTCCTTGTTTGCTCCATCCTTCGCACTTCAGCCCCCAGAATACGCAAAGTGGCGTTTTACAACGGTTTCGCGGGGTCTGTCCACGCCGAATCCAAGACTACGCGCTCATGTATGCCTGGCGGCAGGATCTCGTCCGGGCGACCCGACAAAACCAACACCCCCCTTGCCCCGTCAGGCACTTCCACGACAAGGCGAACCTGACTGCCATCTCGCCGCCATTCAGAACGCACGTCCCCTGCGACCGTCTTCAACTCCGCCTTGGCCCAGACAAGCTTTGACGGGAATGCCGGACGAAATGCTATCGTGCGGAATCCCGGTTCCCTCGGCGCTATGCCCGCTATGCGCGTCAGGAGTATTTCGGCGGCACCGGCAAACATCACGTGGTTGTGGCTGCACATCGACCCGTACCCCTGGAAATGTTCCCAAGTCGTCGTCGCTCCGCGCGAGAAGGTGTACCCGAATCCAAGTTCCCTCTCTTCCTCCATCATGCGTATCCAAATATCCTCGCCGCCGTTGTCGAAAAGCGCATGAGGCATGTAGCGCGTCCCGAAAATGCCGGTGTCCATGCCATACCGGTCGACTGAAACTATCCTGTTCGTGAGAGCCGCATAGACGCCCGTGCGCTCCTCGGGCTGCACAAGCCCGAACGCGAGCGCCAACGCGCCGCCCACCTGATTTCC
>JAEEOY010000132.1 GCA_016284515.1 Kiritimatiellia bacterium
GTCGGGCTCGCGAACATAATCGCGGAGAAGTCGGGCGCGGAGTGTCCGATGCCCGAGCTTCTCCAGGAGGACTTCACCGCGGAGGCGACGCGTTCGTGGCTCGAGAAATGGCTGCGCGACCCGGCGGAGCGCCGGAAGGCGTCCGACGCGCTCGCGAAGGCCGTCGCGCTGCTTTCCGCGGACGGGGACGCGTATGCGAAGATAGCCACCGAGATCGCTCCGTGCGCTCGTCGCAGCGAAACTTTGGTATAATTTCCGACTATGAAAAAGAACATACTCGTGTCCGCCGCGGCGCTAGTGGCTCTCCCGGCGCTCGCTTTCCTTCAGAACGTCACCCCTGAGTCGCAGGGCATCCCCTCGTCCGCAATCGCCGACTTCATCGACGCGTGCGAACGCGAACTGGACGGCGTCCACTCGTTCGTCCTGGTGCGGCACGGCGAGATCGTGGCCGAGGGCTACTGGTCTCCGTTCTCCGCGGACCGCACGCATCTCCTCTACTCCCACTCGAAGAGCTTCACCTCGACAGCGGCCGGATTTCTCGTCGACGACGGGAAGCTCGACCTCGACGAGCGAGTGGTGGACATCTTCCCGGAGCACGTAACCGAGAAGACGTCCGAGAACATCAGGCAGATCCGCGTGCGCGACCTGCTGACGATGAACGCCGGCCAGGACCAGGAGGCGGCGCGCAGCAATGTGTCCGGAGACTGGGTGCGCGCCTTCATCTCGAACGACACTCCGCGCGTCCCCGGGAAGGGCTTCAGGTACGACTCATGCGCGACGCACATTGTCGCCGCGATAGTGGAGCGCAAGACAGGCAAGAAGCTGATGGACTTCCTTGAGGAGCGGCTTTTCAGCAAAATCGGCATAACCGGCGCGTGGTCCAACACGAGTCCGAGCGGAGTCGCCTGCGGCGGATGGGGAATGAACATGAAGACGCGCGACCTCGCGCGGTTCGGACTCCTCTACCTGAACGAGGGGCGCTGGCAGGACGAGCAGATCCTCTCGCGCGACTGGGTGCGGCTCGCGACCTCGCTCCAGACGCGCACGGACCGTTCGGGAGACGGCGACTGGAGCCAGGGGTACGGATTCCAGTTCTGGCGCTGCCGGCACAACTGCTACCGCGCGGACGGCGCCTTCGGACAGTACACGATCGTTATGCCCGACCAGGACGCGCTCATCTCAATGACCGCAGGACTCTCGGACATGGGCAAGGAGCAGGAGCTCGTCTGGCGCTATCTCCTCCCCGCGATGAAGGATGCGCCGCTTCCAGAGGACAAGGCCGCGTCCGACGCTCTCGCCGCGCGCTGCCGTGCGCTTGCCTTCCCGACCGTGAAGGGCGAGAAGAAGGGGACGGCGTGCGGACTCGGCAAGTCCTTCGCCCTCGAGGGCGAGCAGAAGCGCTTCTTCTTCAGAAAGACGGCGCTTGCTGAGAAGGGTGACGGATGGGAGATTGCGCTTGAGGGCGAGTGCGGTCCACAGCGCTTCGACGTCGGCTTCGGCAAGTGGGCCTACGGCGAGATTAAGCTCGAGCTCCAGGAGTTCGAGTCGCTCGGCACGCTTGTCGGCGTGCAGCATACAGCGGCATCTGGTGCCTGGACCGCTCCCGACACCTTTGTTGCGAAGGTCTATCTCGTCGACACGCCGGCGTGGATGCAGTTCACGTTCAAGTTCAGCGAGGACGGAACTCTTGCGTTCACCTCCAAGTTCTGGGGCTGGGGTGGCGGCGATACAAAGCTGTCCGGCAAGGCCGAATGAACCGATTTTCATGGCGCGTCTCGCCGCGCCAGCATGGCGGAGATGGAGGTTCGTGACGCGGCAAGATGCCGCGTCTCCTTGGGTCGAGTTCGCGGTTCGGTGCCGGATTGCAAATTCGCCCCCCACAGCGCGGCGAATTTGTGGTAAAATATACATTTCAAGGAAAAAATAGCCATGAAGAACCTGACTGCGGACGAACTCCGCGAAGAATACCTTAAGTTTTTTGAATCCAAGGGGCACAAGATCATCCCCGGCGCGTCGGTCATACCCGAAAACGATCCGACGGTCCTCTTCACCACCGCGGGGATGCATCCGCTGGTGCCGTATCTGATGGGCGCGATGGAGCATCCGGCTGGAAAGCGCCTTACCGACGTGCAGAAGTGCGTCAGGACCGGCGACATCGACGAAGTCGGCGATGCAGCGCACCTCACCTTCTTCGAGATGCTCGGCAACTGGTCGCTCAACGACTACTTCAAGAAGGAGGCGATCTCCTGGTCGTTCGAGTTCCTCACCCAGCACCTCGGCTTCAAGCCCGAGCAGCTCAACGTCACGGTGTTCCGCGGCGAGGGCAAGGAAGGCGAAGACGGCTACATCCCCGCCGATGAAGAGGCGGTCGCGATATGGAAGTCTCTCGGAATCCCCGAGGAGCGCATCTTCCGCCTGCCGCGCGAGGACAACTGGTGGGGTCCTGCGGGCACGACTGGCCCCTGCGGTCCCGACACTGAGATGTTCATCGACACCGGCAAGGAGAAGTGCGGTGAGGGCTGCCGCCCCGGCTGCCACTGCGGGAAGTACATAGAGATCTGGAACGACGTCTTCATGCAGTACAACAAGAACGAGGAGGGCAAGTTCGTCCCCCTCGGCCGCCACAACGTCGACACCGGAATGGGCGTCGAGCGCACAATCTGCATGATGAGCGGCGCGCCTACCGTCTACGACACCGAGATCTTCGCGCCGATCATGGCGAAGATAGATGAACTTAGGTCCTTGGGCAAGGGTGCGGGAGCGCAAGAGCTCCCGTCCATTCCTGCGGAAGATGTCCTCCGCGCCCGCCGCATCATCGCCGACCACATGCGCACGGCGACGTTCATCCTCTGCGACCCGAAGGGCGGCGTTAAGCCGGGCAACGTCGGCGCAAACTACGTGCTCAGGCGTCTCATCCGCCGCGCCGTCCGCTATGCGCGCCAGCTCGGCATCGCCGAGGGCTTCACCGTGAAGCTCGCGGAGGTGATCTGCGACAAGTACAGCCACGTCTACCCCGAGCTCAAGGTGAACCTCGACCAGTGCAGGCTTGACCTCGAGGCGGAGGAGAAGCGCTTCAACGCGACCCTGGACAAGGGCGAGGCGATGTACAAGAAGGTCGCCGAGCAGCTCAAGCTCCACGGCCAGTCACAGATCAGCGGCAAGACGGCCTTCAAGCTCTACGACACGTTCGGCTTCCCGTTCGAGATGACCGTCGAGATGGCGACGAAGGACGGACTCACCGTCGACAAGGAGGGCTTCGAGGAGGCGAACCGCAAGCACCAGGAGCTATCCCG
The DNA here is from genome assembly GCA_016284515.1 of Kiritimatiellia bacterium. Taxonomy (GTDB): domain Bacteria; phylum Verrucomicrobiota; class Kiritimatiellia; order RFP12; family UBA1067; genus UBA1067. Next base: position 3,294 of record JAEEOY010000132.1, read on the forward strand.
CACGACGAGCGCGGGCTCGTTCAAGGCGGGACTCCAGGACAACAGCGTCGTCGTCACGCGCATGCACACGGCGACGCACCTCCTGCACGCCGCGCTCCACAAGGTGCTTGGTCCGACAGCGAACCAGAAGGGCTCCAACATCACTGCGGAGCGCCTGCGCTTCGACTTCACGTGGCCCGAGAAGATGACGGACGAGCAGATCGCAGAAGTTGAGAAGCTCGTCAACGGATGGATCGCCGACGCGATTCCCGTCACCAAGAAGACCACTACCGTCGAAGAGGCGAAGAACGAGGGCGCGATGGCGCTCTTCGGATCCAAGTACGGCGACCAGGTGACGCTCTACTCCATCGGGGACGTCTCGAAGGAGATCTGCTGCGGACCCCACGTCGAGAACACCAGCGAGCTCGGCAGCTTCAAGATACAGAAGGAGCAGTCGTCCTCCGCCGGCGTCCGCCGAATCAAGGCCGTAATCGGCAACATGCAGGCTTGACGGCCGCATATAACTCAACAACCAACTTATATCCGATATGAAGACAATTGGTGATCCTATTTTTGCGAAGGATGCGGGAGGAGCTCTCCTCAGCCGCATCGGCACGATCTTCTTCAGGACGCCTGGCCTCGTGACGAAGAGGGGGGTCCACGCGATGCAGCGCATGTGGTGGATCGACAGCCTCAACGCGACACGCGAGGCCGAGGGGCTCCCTCCGCTCACGGAGGCCGAGGAGAACGAGGAGCTCGCGCAGTCCGCAGACCTCATCTTCACGGACGAGTACGTTCTCATCCGTCCCGATCCCGACCGCATGGACCTTGCGTTCAAGGCGGACGAGGAGCTGCAGAAGATGGTCAACAAGCGCAAGATCCGCTTCCTCAACACCCACGCCGCGAAAGTGCGCAACGCGCTCCGCGCGCGCGGCGAGAACTGGCGCATGGCGCGCGCGCCGATCTCGCAGGACGACATGAAGCGCATCGTCGAGGACTCCCGCGTCGCCATCGACCAGAAGAACATCTACTTCTACAACCAGGCAGTCGGAACGCGCTACATCACGGCCGGCGGATACGACACCGTCTCGAAGCTCCCCGCAGACGAGTTCCGCGCCCAGATTAAGGAGACCGTTTCGCTTCTCAAGAAGCGCAACCGCATGGGACACCCCGAGGTCGACCTCTTCCCGACGACGACGCCAATCGACATCAAGAACGCGCTGAAGGCGCTTGACGTCGACGCGCTCGGAGACGCCGAGCTCAAGGCGGCGACGGACAAGATATCCCTCGACTGGCGCATGTCGCTCCCCGCGGAGCTCCGCGAGGAGTCCGTCGAGAACTTCGACTGGCGCAACGCCATGTGCGCTCTCGTTACGGCTGGGCCCAACGAGACGAACGCCTCCGACCAGGAGCTCATCCAGGGCATCTCGCCGGAGTTCTACCGCCAGATCGAGTGGCTCCCCGGCGCGCGCGTCGACCGCGGAGAGGTGATCTTCGATCCGCTGTGGGACGAGTTCAACCGCACGCACGATCCGGAGCTCGCCGCGCTTTGCGACTTCCGCGTGCGCAACATCATCTTCGGACTGATGCGCCTCTTCAGCGACGTCGAGTTCATCAACGTGGGCCGCATCGCCCGCTCGCTCGCGCGCCGCCCGATCGAGGGCTCTCGCCACGGCAACGTCTACGTCGTCCAGTGCAAGACCGCTGTCTCCGACGAGGTGAGGCTTTTCCTGCTTCGCTTCCAGAAGTGGGGTGTCGCCGAGCATCTCGACGAGGGCAAGGACCTCACCCAGGCGATGATCGAGGCGAACGAGTATTCGGACTACATCCTCGACCGCCGCCTCATGTGCAGGCAGCTCGGAATGAACCTCCCCTCGCGCGTCGGCATCGCGACGTTCCCCGAGACGTACCACGGGCACAACGAGTACAACGGCACGACGGTCCGCGCCTTTGCATACGCCCGCCACTACATCCCCGGGACAGCCTCCGACAAGATCCCGCCCGCGCGCTTCAGGAACCCCGCCTTCGCGCTCGCGTTCGCGTGGCTTATGGGACAGGCCGCCGCCTACGACCTCATCGTCGGCAGGCGCTCTACCGAGACGAAGGAGAACCTGTTCGACAAGAACTACGAGGTGGTGCAGTTCGGGGACGACGGACTTCCCGTGCGCGTCGTAGTCACGGACCATGCAGGCAGCTTCGTCAACTACCTCCACTCGTTCGAGGATTCCGTCATCCCGTATGCGAACGTCATCAGGAGGCGCGAGAAGTTCGTGACGGACAAGACAGCCTTCGCCAACGCCTACATAACCGCCTTCGAGCGCACGCTCGCAGACGCGCAGGCGAAGTACCGCGAGCGCCGCCGCGCTTTCGAGGACCTCTTCGTGCACCGTCCGTTCGACGCCGCCGGCTCTGGCGCGTACCGCTGGGCGAAGACCCTCGAGCGCCTCGACCGGTGCGACCCCAAGGCCGTCGCGGCAGTCCTCAAGGCCGCCATCGAACTGGTCTGATGCTCCGCTACGCGCTGAGGAGGATCGCCGAGGTGATTCCGACCACGGTCGGAATCCTCCTCCTCACTTTCGCGCTCTTCAACGTCGTCGGAGGCTCCCCGGCGGAGGCGATTCTCGGCAAGAACGCCTCCGCGGAGTCCATCGCGGCGTTCAACAGGAAGTACGGATACGACAGGCCGCTCGTCTTCGCCCGCGACAGCCAGTTCGTCCGCTTCGTCACCAGCTTCGCGAAGGGCGACTTCGGCTACTCCGTGGAGATGAAGGAGCCTGTCGCTGACGTTCTCGCGCGGGGCGTCGGACCCAGCCTTTCGCTCACAGTGCCGATTCTCGTCGGCGGCACTCTACTCGGGCTTCTGCTCGCGATGCTCGCGGCCGCGTGGCGAGGGCGAATCGTCGACAAGGCGATACTCTTCGGCTCGACGATACTCATGAGCGTCAACTACGTCGTGTGGGTTCTCGCGGGGCAGTTCCTGCTCTCGTACAAGGCGGGGCTCTTTCCCATATGGGGCTACCGCGGCTGGTTCTACCTCGCGCTTCCCGTGATGATCGGCATCGTCTCCTCGCTTGGCGTCGACGTCAGGTTCTTCCGCACCGCGATCCTCGACGAGATATACAGACCCTACGTCCTCACCGCGCGCGCGAAGGGGCTGCCGCGTTGGACTATTCTCACGCGCCATGTTCTCCGCAACGCGCTTGTTCCGATCGTCACCTACGTCTCGCTTTCCATCCCCTATCTCTTCACGGGCTCGCTTCTCCTCGAGTCCTTCTTCGGCATCCCCGGACTCGGGTCGGTGTCGCTTAACGCCATACATTCCGCCGACATGGCGGTGGTGCGCACGATGGTCGTCCTAGGAGCGCTTCTGTACCAGTTCGTAAACCTCGTCACGGACCTCGCATATGCGGCGCTCGACCCTCGGGTGCGCATGCGCGGATAGTCCGTGGCGTCAAAGCGCAGTAAAAACGATATGAAGAAGTCACTCGTCGCATCCGTCGCCGCTGTCGCGTCCGTGGCAGCCGCATTTGCCGCCGCTCCCCGAGCCGAGCGCGCCGCGCTCGCCCGTGAACTCGCCGCCTCCGGCATCGTCCTCCTCGAGAACAGGGACTGCATCCTCCCCCTCGAAAAGAACGAGGAGATCGCGCTCGTCGGAATAACCGGATACTGCTGCCACCGCATGGGCTGGGGCTCGGGCGACATGCTCGCGCACGAGCCTGTGCAGATCGACGCTGGACTCTCCAAGGCGGGCGTCAGGCTTGACGCGGGCTTCGCCAAGCTATACAGGGACGAGGTCGCGAAGCGCGACCTTTCACGCGTCAACCGCGACTGGTTCAAGTGGACCCGCCGCTTCGACGAGCCGAAGATACCCTCCGCCGACTTCGCGAAGCTCTCCGTCGGGAAGCGCGCCGAGAAGTGCGTCGTCGTCATCGGACGCTGCACCGGCGAGTCCGAGGACATTCCCGAGGCCCCGGGCGGATGGCGACTCCACCAGGAGGAGGAGCGCCTGCTCGCCGACGCATGCGCCGCGTTCGAGAACGTCGTCGTTCTGCTCAATGCGCCGGGCGTGCTTGACACTTCGTTCATGGACCGCTATCCTGTCAAGTCCCTCGTCTTCGTCCCGTTCCTCGGCGAGACGACGGGAGACGCCGTTGCCGATGTTCTCACGGGGAAGGTCAATCCTTCCGGAAAGACGGTCGACACGTGGGCGAAGGCCTACAGGTTCTATCCGTCCACGGACTGCTGGCAGTCGAGCGAGATCGCGTACGAGGAAGGACAGTTCGTCGGTTACCGCTACTTCGACCTTGCGGAGATGGACGCGGATGCGTTCAAGGGCCTCAAGGACGCGGTGAGGTATCCGTTCGGCTACGGACTGTCCTACACGACGTTCGAAGTGACGAGCTCGAACTCCGTCCGCCGCCTTGACGACTCGCGTTCGTCGGTGTCCGTGACTGTCCGCAACACCGGACGCGTCCCGGGCGCGGATGTCGTCCAGTGCTATGTCTCTTTCATCCCCGCCCAGCCGAAAGTCTTCACGCGTTTCGTAAAGCGCCTCTGCGCCTTCGCGAAGACGCCCGTAATCGCGCCCGGCGCGTCCGAAGAGGTGACGCTGTACTTCGACGCCTCGGACATCGCGCGCTACAACCGCGAGACCGCGACATGGGAGATCCCGTCCGGAGAGTACACGCTTCTCGTCGGCGATTCGCCGTCCTCCCTCGCAGTCGTCTCGAAGCAGACGCTTGACGCGTCCGTCGTGGTGCAGAAGGTGAAGGGGCGCTTCCGCGGCAAATGCGCCGCGGGCGCGCGCGAGGAGTTCGCAAAGCCGGCGTCTCCGGTGAAGATGGCGGACGTCGTCTCGGGCAAGGCGAAGGTCGAGGATCTCGTCGCGCAGTTCACGGACGAGGAGCTGGCTGCCGTTGTGATCGGGAGGATCTTCGACGGACAGGGCTACAACGTCGAGGGCGGAACAGGAGTAGGCGGAGTCAAGAAGGGACGCGTCGACTGCGAGGCCGGCGAGACATGGAGCTCCGAGAAGTACGGCTTCGGCGCGATTACGACGTCCGACGGACCTTCCGGGGTGCGTCTCTCCAACTTCAACGAGCCTGCCGAGAAGTACAATCCGCTTTGCTCCGCCGTCGTCTCCTGGCCGTGCGCGACCGCGCTCGCCCAGAGCTGGGACGTCGCCGCTGCGGAGCGCTTCGGACGTGCCATCGCATCCGAGATGGCGCTCACGGACATCGACTGCTGGCTCGCGCCGGGAGTTAACATCCACCGCAATCCGCTCTGCGGACGCAACTTCGAGTACTTCTCGGAGGATCCGCTCATCGCAGGGCTCATGGGCGCGGCTGTCGTGAAGGGCGTGCAGACGAACGAGGACGGCACGCCGTCCGGACGCTCCGCAACGGTGAAGCACTTCTGCGTCAACAACCAGGAGTTCGAGCGCGCGACAGAGAACAACATCGTCGACGAGGTTACGCTGCGCGAGATATACCTCAAGCCGTTCGAGATCGTCGTCAGGCGAGCGCGTCCGAACATGGTCATGTCGAGCTACAACAAGCTCAACGGAGATTTCTGCGCGACGACGTACGATCTCATGACGGGAGTGCTGCGCGAGGAGTGGGGCTTCGACGGGTTTGTGATGACCGACTGGTGGAACTCGGCCGACAAGCTGCGCCATCCCGCCGCCGGAAACGACCTCGTGATGCCCGGCTCGCGCGGCGAATACGACGCGCTCGTTGCGGCGATGAAGGATGGACGCGTCCGCCGCGCCGACGTGCAGCGCGCCGCGGCGAACATCCTCGGCGTCTACGCACGCATCACCGCCGCTAAGGGTAAGTGAGATATGCACAGACTGCTCGTAGATTCCGCTCTCCTTGAATCGGACGCGCCGGCGCTTCCAAAGGACGCCGCTCGCCACCTGAAGGTGCTGCGTCCGGAGGAGGGCGAGAAGTTCGAGCTCTTCGACGGGAAGGGCGCATGGCGCGTCTATGAGCATTCCGGCGGAGCGCTCCGCGCGTCCGGCGCGCTGTCCCGCGAGGAGCGCCCGGCGCTTCCTCCGCTCACCTTGTTCGCCTGCGTCACGAAGGGTTCGCGCTGGGACTGGACGATAGAGAAGGCGACGGAGCTCGGCGTGTCGCGCATTGTGCCGGTGATTTCAGAGCGCACTATAGTTCGCGTACGGGCGGACGAGCGCGAGGCGAAGCGCGAGCGCTGGACTCGCATCGCGGAGGATGCGGCTCGGCAATCGGACGCGCGCTGGGTGCCGGAGGTGCTTGCGCCCGTGGATTTCACCGATTCCCTCGCGATGGTTGCCCAGACTGCTTGTTTCGTCGGAGCCCTCACGACGCCTCCGCCGCGTCCGGTTCTCGCCGAGTTCGCCGCGTGGCGCGGCGAATGCGCCGCGCCGAAGGGCGGAGTGTCGGTGTATGTCGGACCCGAGGGCGACTTCACTCCAGACGAGCTTTCGCGCCTCCTCGCGGTGGCGCGTCCGGTTAGCCTCGGCCCCACCGTGCTCCGCGCGGAGACGGCCGCCATATTCGCCGTCGGCGCAATTGCCGCGGCGCTGCAGACATGACCGAACTTTTCGACACGCACGCGCACTTCGAGGGGACGCGTGAGGAGACGGACGCCGCTGTGGCACGCGCGAAGGCATCCGGCGTCACGCGCATAATGGCCGTCGGCGGAAGCGAGAGCCTCAATGCCGGCACGGAGGGCTTCGCGTACCGCGCGATAGGATGGGACCGCGACCAGGCGGGAAGGGAGCTCCCCGAGCTCGACTACGCCGGCGTCGCCGCCGTTGGCGAGATTGGGCTCGACTACCACTATTCGCCCGAGACGCGTGCGGCGCAGATGGACCTCTTCGCTCGGCAGCTGGAGCTTGCGCGCAGTCTCGACCTGCCCGTCGTCATACATACGAGAGACGCGGACGACGATACGCTCGGGCTTCTCCGCGAGATTCCGTCGAAGGGGATAATCCACTGCTTCACCGGGAACCCTGGGTTCTGCCGCGCGCTTCTCGACCTCGGCTTCCACATCTCGATTTCCGGCATCGTCACGTTCAGGGCGGCGGACAACGTCCGCGAGTCCGCGCTCGTGGTTCCAGACGACCGCATTCTCGTCGAGACCGACTCGCCGTTCCTCGCGCCCGTGCCGATGCGGGGGAATGCGAACGAGCCGGCGTTTGTGGTCCATACGGCGAAATTCCTCGCCGGACTGCGCGGGACGACCTTTGAGGAATTCGCCGCGCTAACGACGCGCAACGCGCTTGCGCTGCTCGGCGAAGGTTGTCGATAGTGCAATCAAAAGTTGTTAACATTATAACAATTCCCCATTGATTGCCACGCGTTCATATGGTATCATTTTAGCATGGACGAGGTGCTGTCTCCGGTGAGGCGGCGCTTGCATGTTCAGAAACAAGGAGAAACAAATGGCCGTACTTGACTGGATAATGATTCTCGCCTACTTCGGCGTCCTCGGTGGCGTCGTGTGGTGGAGCATGAGGCGCAACAAGATTGAATCCGAGGAGGATCTGTTCCTCGGCGGCAGGTCGGTCGGCTGGCTTGCGATCGGCGCGTCGATCTTCGCGGCCAACATCGGTTCCGAGCACTTGATCGGCCTTGCGGGTTCCGGCGCGGTCGCGGGCCTTTCGCAGTCCCACTGGGAGTTCCACGCGTGGGTGCTCGTGATGATGAGCTGGGTGTTCCTTCCGTTCTACTACAACTCGGGCGTCTCGACGATGCCGGAGTTCCTCGAGCGGCGCTTCGGCGCGCGGGCGCGGTGGATCCTCTCCCTTGTCTCGCTCGCGGCGTACGTCCTCACGAAGATTTCCGTTACGGTGTTCGCCGGCGCGCTCTTCTTCGAGGTGATGATGCCCGAGGTGCAGCTCACCATCGGCGGCACGGTCATCAGCTCGTTCTGGATCGGCGCTGTGACGACGGTGATTCTCGCGGGCCTCTACTCGTCGATCGGCGGACTCTCCGCCGTCGTCTACACTGACCTCGTGCAGACGGGCATCATCCTCGCGGGCACGCTCTCGGTGACCGGCTTCGCGCTCTACCACCTCGGCCATTCCGGCGCGGTTCTTCCCGACGGGCAGACGGCGCAGGGAATCGCGGACGGCTGGCAGGTCCTCAAGGCGACGATCAAGTCGACCGGCAACGTCGAGCAGTTCGGCCTCTGGCACTCGCTCTCGCACAAGGCGTTCCCGTGGCTCGGCGTCGTAGTCGCGTCCGCCACGATCGGCGTCTGGTACTGGTGCACGGACCAGTTCATCATTCAGCGCACGCTCGCTGCTAAGAACATGACGAACGCCCGCCGCGGCGCAATCTGGGGCGGCTTCCTCAAGCTCGCGCCGGTGTTCCTCTTCCTCGTTCCTGGCATGCTCGGCTTCGCGCTGCACCACAACCACGTGCAGATCGGCGGCACGGTCTTTGCGATTCCGATGAAGACGCTCGCGGACGGAACCCAGGCGCTCAACGGCGACACGGTGTTCCCGACGCTCGTGCAGACGCTTCTGCCCGTCGGCTTCCGCGGACTCGTCGTCGCCGGCATGATCGCGGCGCTCATGAGCTCGCTCGCTTCGCTCTTCAACTCGGTGTCGACGCTCTTCACCGTCGACGTCTACCAGAAGCTCAAGCCCGACACCCCGCAGAAGAAGCTCGTCGTCATCGGACGCACCACGACCGTCGTGATGACCGCGCTCGGCCTCCTGTGGCTCCCGATCATGAAGGCTATCTCCGGCGGCGGACTCTACCAGTACATCCAGTCCGTCCAGTCGTTCCTCGCGCCGCCGATCGTCGCGGTGTTCCTGACTGGCCTTCTCTGGAAGCGCATGAACCTGCGCGGCGCGTGCTGGGGCCTCGGGCTCGGCTTCCTGCTCGGCATGGTCAAGCTGACGCTCAACGCCACGATGCCCGGTCCGGACGGATACGCGTTCATCCAGGACTTCTACTTCTCGGGAATCCTGCTTGTCACTTCGTTCATCATCGTCATCGTCTCGTCGCTCACCGCGCCCCCTCCGGACCATGCGCATCTCGACGGACTCAACTTCAGCTGCCTGTCGCCCGAGTACAAGAAGACGAACCGCGAGTCCTGGAACTGGATCGACGTCGTCGCCTCGATCATTGTCGTCGGCTGCGTCATCGCCGCGTACGCGTACTTCTGGACCTGGCTCGACTAACAGGCAAAATTCACTCGCGATCGGGGGCCTTTATGCCCCCGTGCGACGCAACCCTCCCATGGCGCGCATCGAAGCGCAGGGAGGGTTTCCTGTAAAATTGCGTCGCGTCACGATAGTTCATTGCGGAATATGGTATAATATCCGCTAAAGCGGCGGATGTGCCGCGGACCGAAAAGCAAGGAAGGAAAAACAGAGAATGACGAAGATGATGAAGTTCTCGGCCGTTGCGGCCGCAGCGGCGATGGTCGCCGGATGCCAGCAGGCCTCTGAAGACGAGACAGACCTCGCGCCATACGCGCTCGCTGCGGCGGACGCGAGCGGCTACACGCTTCCCGAAAGCGGCAAGGACGGCGGCGAACTGCACATCTACACATGGTCCGACTATCTCTCCCCTGACGTGCAGGCGGGCTTTGAGAAGGCTCTCGGCGTTAAGGTAGTCATCGACACTTTCGAGTCCAACGAGGCCATGTACGCGAAGCTCAAGGCGGGCGGCACGGGCTACGACATCATCACGCCCAGCTCCTACCAGGTCGCGCTCATGGCGAAGGAGGGGATGATCGAGAAGATCGACCACGCGAAGTGCCCGAACGTTAAGGCGAACTTCGACAAGTCCTTCGCCTCGCAGATCATCGACCCCGAGTTCGCGTACAGCGTGCCGTACACCGTCACTTACACCGGCTTCATGTACGCCAAGGACAAGATTCCGGAAGGTGCGGACGTCGAGTCCTGGAAGATTCTCGAGAATCCTGCGCTCAAGGGACGCATCACGCTCCTCGACGACATCCGCGAGGTGATCGGCGCCGGACTCATGTCCCTCGGCCATTCCATCAACTCCACCGACCCCGCCGATATCGACGCCGCCGTCGCGCAGGTCCTCAAGTGGAAGTCCAACTCCCGCAAGTTCGACGCCGAGAGCTACAAGACCGAGGTCGCTGGCGGCTCGACGTGGATCGGCCACGGCTACTCGACCGACGCGACGCAGGTCATCGTCGGCGACGAAGACGAAGGCATGGCCCCGCGCGACGACATCGGCTTCGCGCTCCCGAAGGAGGGCTTCACCATCGCGTTCGACGAGATGGTCGTCGCGAAGGACTCCCGCCGCAAGGACCTCGCCTACGCGTTCATCAACTACATCTACTCCGGCGAAGTCGCGAAGGTCAACATGGAGTACCTCTGCGGACCCAACCCGGTCCGTCCCGGAATCGAGCTCCTCGACGAGGACTACCGCAACCTCATCGTCCTTTCCCCCGAGAAGCTCTCGAACGGACAGGTCCTGAAGGGCTTCGAAGACCCCGCGGTCAACGAGCTCTACAACAAGGCGTGGGACAAGATCAAGGCAACGGAAGCTAAGCTCAAGTGACACTGGACAACATCCGCAACTTCTGCATCATAGCGCACGTCGACCACGGCAAGACGACGCTATCCGACCGCATCCTCGAGCTCACGCACGCGATTTCAGCGCGCGAGCTCAAGGAACAGACCCTCGACGCGATGGACCTCGAGCGCGAAAGGGGAATCACGATCAAGTCGCACCCCGTGTCGATGCACTACACGGCGAAGGACGGCAAGACCTACCTCTTCAACCTCCTCGACACCCCTGGGCACGTCGACTTCGCGTACGAAGTGTCGCGCTCCATGGGCGCGTGCGAAGGCGCGCTTCTCGTCGTGGACGCCGCGCAGGGCGTGGAGGCGCAGACTGTCGCCAACACCTACTTCGCGCAGGACGCGCAGTTGGAGATCGTTCCGGTCCTGAACAAGGTCGACCTCCCTGGCGCGGACGTTAAGGAGGTTTCGCGCGAGATCGAGGACATCCTCGCGATTCCGATGGACGATCCGCTCCTCGTCTCCGCGAAGACCGGCGTCGGCTGCCCCGATGTCCTGGAGGCGATCGTAAAGCGCATCCCGCCGCCGACGAGCGCAGGCGTGGACGCTCCATTGAGGGCTCTCGTGTTCGACTCGGTGTTCGACGAATTCAGGGGCGTGATTACGTATGTGCGCGTGGTCGACGGATCCCTGAAGGCCGGTGAGAGCGTGAAGTTCATGGGTTCGGGAGTTGCGACGACAGTCCACGAAGTCGGCATCTTCTCCCCGACGAAGAAGCCCGTTGAAAGGCTCGCCGCCGGCGAGGTGGGATACATCGTCGGCACGGTGAAGGATCCGAGCGAGATCAAGATCGGCGACACGGTGACGACCTCGCGCCTCGGTGCGACGGAGCCGCTTCCCGGCTTTCAGGACATCCACCCGACCGTCTTCTGCGGAATCTATCCGATGTCGACGGACGAGTTCCCGAAGGTCGCGGCGGGACTCGAGAAGCTGCACCTGAACGACGCGGCGTTCACTTTCCACCACGAAAGCTCACTCGCGCTTGGATTCGGCTTCAGGTGCGGATTCCTCGGACTCCTCCACATGGAGATCGTGCAGGAGCGCCTAAGGCGCGAGTTCGGCCTCGACATCATCTCGACATCGCCCGGCGTAGTCTACAAGCTCAAGCTCAAGAGCGGAGAGGAGAAGGACCTCGACAATCCGCTCCAGATGCCCGATCCCTCGGCGCTCGAGACGATTTCCGAGCCGATCCTCAAGGCGCGCATAATCACCCCGTCCGAATCGATCGGCGATGTGATGCGCATCGTGATGGACCGCCGCGGACAGGTCGAGGGAACGGAGACGATCGACGCGAAGCGCGTGATGCTGCACTGCATGCTCCCGCTCAACGAGATCCTCATCGACTTCCATGACACGCTCAAGTCCGTGAGCCACGGCTACGCGTCGATGGACTACGAGCCCGCGGGCTACCAGGTCTCGGACATCGTGAGGATGGACATCCTCCTCAACGGCGAGACGGTCGACGCTTTCGCGACGATGGTGCACCGCGCGAAGGCGCGCAACCGCGGAATCCAGATGTGCAAGGCGCTTGCGGATACGATCCCGCCGCACCAGTTCAAGATTCCGGTGCAGGCCGCGATCGGACGCGAGATCATCGCGCGAGAGGACATCCGTCCGTTCCGCAAGGACGTCCTTGCGAAGCTCTACGGCGGCGACGTCACGCGCAAGATGAAGGTCCTCGAGAAGCAGAAGCGCGGCAAGGCGAGGATGAAGGAGTTCGGACACGTCAACGTGCCTCAGAGCGCCTTCATCGCCGTCCTCAAGGGGACGATCAAGGAGAAGTAGTTCAGTTCATCCGATCGAGGGCGTCGAGGAGCTTCTTCATCTCCTCGTCCGTCCCGATCGTGATCCTGAGCCTGTCGCCGGTGAGAGGCCCCGGGAAATAGCGGACGAACACGTTCTGCGACTTCAGGTACGCGAACACGTCCGACGCTTTGGTTCCCTCCGGCGGCTTCGCGAAGACGAAGTTCGCCTCGCTCGGGATGACGTCCCATCCACGCTTCAGCAGAGCTTTGGCGAACGCCTTGCGCGTCTTCACTACCGTTGCGACAGTCTTCCTGTGGTAGACGCGGTCCTTGAAGGCCGCGAGGGCGACGCGCTGAGCGACGGCGTCGACGTTGTATGAGTCCTTGATCTTGTAGAGCGCCTCGATGAGGTCGCGAGGTCCGACGCAGAACCCTACGCGCAGTCCCGCGAGCGAGTAGCTCTTCGAGAAGGTGCGCATCACGAGCACGTTCCTGTTCGTCGGCGCGGTGGCGAGGCTCATGCAGTTCCCGCGCGCGAAGTCAGCGTACGCTTCGTCGACAAGCACAACGCCCTTGAACCTGCGCGCGAAGGCGGCGATGTCCTCGATTTCGCGGAACTCTCCCGTCGGCGCGTTGGGGTTCGTAAGCAGGAAAAGCGACGTCCTGGCGTCGATTATGGGCCGCCTGATGTCGGTCTCGGCGTCGCAGGCCCTGCCGGAGCGCATGCCCATCCACTTGACGTCCCTGATAGCGGCGAGGGTCTTGTAGAGCGAGTAGCTCGGATCGAGCGAGCCAATCGACTCGTCGTTCTCGACGAAGGCGCGCGCGCACAGCGACAGGACCTCGTCCGATCCGTTGCCGACGAAGACGCGGTCCGGAGTCGTGCCGAAGCGCTTTGCGATCTCGAGCGCGAGTTCGGAGTAGTTGGGGTCCGGATAGCGCCTCAGGTTGTCGAGGTCGAAAGACTTGAGGACTTCCGCGCACTTCGGGGAGGGCGGATAGGGGTTCTCGTTCGTGTTGAGCTTTACAACCGACTTTGACTTCGGCTGTTCTCCGGGGACGTATCCCTCAAGGCTCTGTATATGGCGTGCTATTCTCATCTTCGGAACTCGACTTCTTTTTGTTGATCACCTTGGTCGCGCCTGACGCGCTGGACTTTTCCATGTCTTCTTCCTTCAGCAGCTGCGCGCTTGTGTGGTAGGCATGGCGCTTCAGGAGTATCAGAAGGATGTGTTCGTCTATGGTGAAGCTTGTGAGGTCGCGAATCGCGACCGCCTCTTCGTCCTCTATGACCTTGTCGAGCATCTTGATGTTGTTCTCGAGCGTGACGGTCTTGCTGAACAGGCGCGTGGAGAATCCGTTGGGATTCGCCGGATTGCCCGACGCGAGCGGAATGAAGTTGAGGAGGTACCATCCGGAGTTCTCGATGTTGACCATCGTGGGGCCGTTGCGGCTGACGGTCACCGTGGAGCATCCCGCTAGAATGGCGGCCGCGAGGGCGAGAAGGGCGGCGCGCTTCATTTAAGCACCCCCGAGAGCTGGATTTCCTTGTAGGTGAGGAGATAGGGCACGGGCACCGGGAAGTCGGTTCCCGGAATCTCGAAGAGCACCGACTCCTGCGTGTAGTACGACATGTCGCCCGTCTGCTTGCCGTAGAATTTCGCGTAGTCCATGAAGCGCCGCTGTATCTTGTCCATCGTCACGTCGTTGCGGAAGAACACCCAGGGCATGAACGGATCCTCCGACGCGTTGCCGCACGCGAGCGGGATGATGTTGAAGAGGTACCATCCCCTGTTGCCCACGCAGACGTGTTCTTCGCCCGTCGCGCGGAGATCCGCCGAGTCGAGCGTGAAGCATCCGGCGAGAAGCATCGCCGAGCCCATGGCCAGGACTGTATTTAGTAGTTTCATGTCTTGAAGGTGCAAATATGGGTGATAGTATATTATAAAGGCCGATTGGACGCAAGGGGGAAGTTTGCGCCTGCAGGGATCCTTTAGCCTTGCGGAGGCAAATTGGCGAGAGCACAGGCGGCGGATTTATGATATACTATTCGCCGTTATTTGATTTCTCCGCCACAGGCAAGACTGTGCGGAGTGTAGATAAAAACAAAAGGGGAAAGTAAAGACACATGAAAAAGACGACACTGGCCGTAATGGCCGCCGCCACGGTTTCGGCGTGTTTTGGCGCTGACGCGTCGGATTCCGAAGCGAAGATCGAGGCACTCCGCTCGCGTGCGAGGGAGATAGTATCCAAGATGACGCTCGACGAGAAGCTCCCGGAGCTGCTCAGCTCGGCGCCGGGAGTCCCGCGTCTGGGGATTGCGCACTACGACTGGTGGAGCGAAGGCCTGCACGGCGTCGCGCGCAACGGCAAGGCGACGGTTTTCCCAGAGCCGATCGGAATGGCCGCGTCCTTTGATCCGGAGCTCGTGAAGGAGATTGCGTCTGCCATCGGCGACGAAGGGCGCATCAAGTACGAGGCGGCTAAGGCGAAGGACAGGCACGGGACGTGCATCGGCCTCACATTCTGGAGCCCCAACATCAACATCTTCCGCGATCCTCGCTGGGGGCGCGGCATGGAGACCTGGGGCGAGGATCCCTACCTGACCTCGAGAATGGGCGTTGCGTTTGTGCGCGGAATCCAAGGGGACGATCCAGTCTACCTCAAGGCGGCCGCGTGCGCTAAGCACTTCGCGGTCCATTCTGGTCCGGAAGGCCAGCGCCACACCTTCGACGCGCATCCCTCTAAGCGCGACCTCTGGGAGACGTATCTCCCGGCGTTCCGTGCGCTCGTGCAGGAAGGCAAGGTCGAGTCCGTGATGGGCGCGTACAACCGCGTGTACGGCGAGAGCGCCTCCTCTAGCGAGTTCCTGCTCCGCGACGTGCTGAGGAACCAGTTCGGCTTCAAGGGCCACATCGTGTCCGACTGCGGCGCTGTAACCGACATCCACAACGGACACGCCCTCGAGAAGTCGGCGGAGGCGGCGAGCGCGCGCGCTCTCAACCATGGTCTCGACCTCGAGTGCGGAAACTCGTTCAGCTCGCTCAAGAAGGCGATTGCCGAGGGCCTTGTCGACGAGAAGACGATTGACGAGGCGCTCATCCACGCATACACGACCCGCCTCAGGCTCGGCATCCTCGAGGAGGACTCCCGCTGTCCGTACGCGAAGACCGACCCCTCGCTCCTCTGCTCGCCGAAGCACGTTGCGCTCGCGCACAAGATGGCCGCCGAGTCGATGGTCCTCATGAAGAACGACGGCGTCCTGCCGCTCGACGAGTCAAAGACGACCTCCTACTCCCTCTCCGGCGCGCTTGCGACGGACGCGTTCGCCCTCATGGGCAACTACTACGGAATGTCCCCGAAGCTCGTCACCTACCTCTCCGGTTTTGCGGAGTACGTGGAGCCCGGCACTGGAATGCACTACTGGCCGGGGTACTACTATGGCATGCCCGTGTCCGAGGCTACCGGCGCCTGGGTCGAGGATGACGTCGTTATCGTTTTCATCGGCAACACCGGAATCTTCGAGGGCGAAGAGGGCGATGCCGTTGCCGCGGCCGCCACTCAGGGCGACCGCTCGTCGCTCAAGCTCCCGGCCGGACAGCTCGCGTTCCTGCGCAACGTCCGCCGCGCCGCAGACACCCGCGGCAAGGAGCATCCCACGAAGCTCGTGACGGTGATCACCGGCGGCAGCCCCGTCGAACTTGACGAGGTCATGGAGATGTCCGATGCAGTCGTGCTCGTCTGGTACGCCGGCGAGGAGGGTGGTCGCGCGCTTCCCGAGCTTCTCTTCGGAAAGCTGAACTTCTGCGGACGCCTCCCGATCACGTTCCCGACTTCGGCGGATGTGCTGCCTGCGTTCACGAACTACTCCATGGACGGACGCACCTACCGCTACCAGAAGGACGGCATTGCGTATCCGTTCGGCTATGGACTCACCTACTCGAAGGTCTCCTACGAGTCCGTCGAGGTGCTGCCTGGCGGCCGCAAGGCGAAGGTCGTCCTTTCCAACGACTCCGACCGCGATGCCGTCGAGGTTGCGCAGATCTACGTCGAGACGCCGAACTCCGGCAAGGGTTCGCCGCTCGTGTCGCTGCGCGGATTCTCGCGCGTCGCCGTCCCGGCGCACTCGAAGGCCACGGCCGAGATCGACCTTGACGAGTACGCGTTCACCGAGATCGCCGAGGACGGATCCGTCCGCAAGGTTGACGGCGAATGCCGCGTCTGGGCCGCCGCCGCCGCGCCGTGCGCGCGCAGCCGCGAACTCGGCGTGTCGATGTGCTCGACCACGTTTGCGAAGAAGTAACATTCTGAGAATAACCTCGTTCGGCCCCGGAGTTACAGGGGCTGGACGAGGGATGCGGCGGCGAGGGATGCGATGCGTTCTGGGCGCGGCGCATCCGCCGCGAGATCGACGAACGTAACGCCGAGGCGGTGCGCTGCGGCGATCCAGCGCGCGGTGTGCGCGTCGAGCGCCGCGCGGTACTGCGCGATCGTAGCGGCGTCGAGTATCGTCTCGCGCCGCTCTCCCGTCTCTACGTCTACAAGCTCGTACGCCCCGCCTTGCTGCGGGGCGGTCTCGTCGCGCGAGAGCACCCTCACAACGGTGAGCGCGGCGGAGCCGTGCGAGAGGCGGGTGAGGACAGCGTCGGGATTCTCGGGGAGAAGGGTGTCGGTGATGAAGATGCGGACGGCGCGCGGAGTCGTCGGACGCTCCCTGTAGACAACGCGGCATCCATCCGCCGATGCGCTGAAAAGTCCGAACAGCCAGTCTGCGCAGTCCGACTTCGCCCTCGGGACGTCCATCGACGCCGAGCGGTCGCGGAACACCTCGATGACGGGCGCGACTTCCTCGCGGCGGACGCGCACGACCTCGCGTCCCGTCCTCGCGAGGACCGTCCAGTCGAGGTTCCTTAGGTCGTCTCCCGGCGCGTAGTCGCGGTAGTCCTGGAACTCCAGGGACTCGCCGGCGCGCGAGCCGAGGCGCGGACCTATCGCGCCCCTCAGCGCCAGGCGAGGCAGGAGGAACCTGAGTCCCCGCCCGTCTTCGCGTCCATTCTGTTCGGCTTCCGTCATTTCGGCCTGCGGTATGTTCTGAATGCCCTTACGGACGAAATGACGATCACGCAGAGGGAGAACAGGAGCAGCAGTCCGTAGCTCATGAGGTGCGCCGCCGGCTTTTCCGCTACGCCCGCGAAGTTGCACGGAAGCATCGCCACGAGGTCTTCCTCGATTGCGTCGATTTCCGCCATGAACGAGAGGATGGAGACGGCGATGATGTAGGCGATGAAGAGGGCGGCGACGAGGCGGAATCGCCTGTCGTCGCATTTCCTGTAGCGCAGTACTGCGCCTGCGATCACCGGAATGCATAACAGCTCCGCGAGGTCGGCCCAGAGGATCAGGATGTGGTCGTTCCCCGTCTCGAGCGCGGAGTACGTTCCGCCTGCGACGGCGATTATGATCGCGGCGAAGAGCATCCCCGGCACGGCGCCTGTCGCGAACGGGAACGAGACGAGGCGGCCGAATAAGTTGCGCGGAACATTCGACTTCGCGGCTCTCGGGATTTCGCGGGAGGTAAGCGACGAGGTGAGCATAAGCATGCCGCCGATCACGACCCATGCTATGCACCACGCCCTATAGCTCCAGATGGCGGCCGGCGCGGAGACGACGAACAGCGCGAATACCACGCGTCTGAACGGACGGTCTGCGTCCACGTACCGCGGTGCGAGCTGGGAGGCGCAGAACGCGCGCACGAAAAGGATCAGCGCGGAGAGGGCCGCGGCATAGCCCAAGACGTATGCAATGTGCGAAGTCTCCTCGACGGGCGCGGCGGCTCCAAGGTGGCTGTGCGAGACGGACACTGCCGACACAATGCCAGGCACGATGAATGTCGTAGTGAAGAAGAGCACGATCGTCAGTATAACGCGCAGCGGAACGGCGACCGGCCTGCATGCGACGACGAGCGAGAGCGAGAAAACCGCGACGGCGTAGCCGAACAGGGCGAGAGGCGTCAGGAACACCTGCTCGAGCGTGATGCCGCGCAGGAGGTACGCGAAGATGAAGAACGGCATTGCCGTGGCAACGGCGGACGCAATCAGTATCGTAGTCGAGACGAGCCTCCCGCTGACGATGTTCGCGGGCGTAAGCGCCGTCGTGAACTCAAGGCCGGGTCCGTTTCTGTTCGTGTCGAGGATCGCCTTCACCGCGGCGTAGAACGGTATGCCGATGCATGCGACGATTCCCGTGATCACGGCGACCATCGTGAACGGCCCCTCGCCGATTCCGCTTCCGAACGCGATGTCCTCGGCGGAGCGCTTGCCCATGGCAGTCGCGACCGCAAGCATGGTGAATCCGAAGAGAATGGCGGGATAGAGTGCGAAGCTCCAGGTGATCACGCGCGAGCGGACGAGCTGGCGAAGTTCGCGGAGCGCGACGGGGTTCAGCGAGAATGGGTTTTTCATGCGAGTGCTCCTTTCGTCACGTGCATGAACACGTCTTCGAGGCGTCCCGCCTCGGAT
Source organism: Kiritimatiellia bacterium (assembly GCA_016284515.1). Taxonomy (GTDB): domain Bacteria; phylum Verrucomicrobiota; class Kiritimatiellia; order RFP12; family UBA1067; genus UBA1067. Next base: position 22,094 of record JAEEOY010000132.1, read on the forward strand.
GTAAAGTGTATCGGGACAAGGTCCCTCGAGAACAGCTCCTTCGCGAGACTCTCCGCCGCGTCGTCGCCTGCGGCTATGCGCACGCGGAAACCCGCGCCGGAGAGCTCCGCCTCCTTGACCGACGGCATTTCGAGGAGCTTCGCGAGGATCGCCTCGCCGCCCTCGGAGTTGAACTTGAGGCGAATCCACGCGGTCTCGTCCTTGAAGTCGGTGGAAAGCCTTCTGCCGCGCTCGATTATGACGGAGGTCGTGCACATCTCCTCGAGCTCGCTCAGGATGTGCGACGAGATGAGTATCGCCTTGCCACGCTCTGCGAGTGCGCGGACAAGCTCCCTCAGCTCGATTCGGGCGCGCGGGTCGAGTCCGTTGGCGGGTTCGTCCATGACGATAACCTGCGGATCGTGCACAAGCGCGCGGGCGAGCGAGACGCGCTGCTTCATTCCCTTCGAAAGCTCGCGCAGCGTCTTGTCGCGGAAGCTTGCGAGTCCCGTGAATTCCTCAACTGCCGCGAGCGCGTCCGCGAGCTCCTTGCCTCGGAGGCCGTAGGCGCGTCCGAAGAAGTCGAGGTATTCGTCTACCGTGGTGTCCGAGCGGTTCGGGAGGTCGTCGGGCATGAAGCCAACCGCGCGGTGCGCGAGGGCCGGATCGTCGAGGATGGACTTTCCGTCGATCAGGATGTCGCCGGAATCGGGGACGTCCAGCGTCGCGAGCATGCGCATCGTGGTCGTCTTTCCGGCGCCGTTGGGTCCCACGAAACCGACGACCTCGCCGGAGGTGAAGGAGAACGAGAGGTCGTCCACCGCCTTGAATCCGCGCTGGAAGACGCGCGTGAGGTGAAGTAGCTCGACTTTCATTTCTCCTCCTTTCCGCCGTCGTCGGCAATGCGTCCCGCGACGACCGACTCCGCAGTCTCGTATGTCTCGCGCGATGCGAGCGGAGATGGGAAGAACGGCGAGCCCGCGAGACGGACGACGTAAGTCCTGTCGGGCAGAGGCAGCTTGTCCTTCTCGATAAGTTCCGTGATGTCCTTCCAGTTGCGTCCGTACGACGTTCCCTTTTCGAAAAGTGTCTCGTGAGGAAGGGGCGCATTTGCCGCGGCATTGTCCGAAAGCGGCTCGCCCTTGACCGTCGCCTGCTCGCCGGGAGCGAGAGGCGGGACTTTGTAGCGGATGTTGCCGAACCTGGCGGTTCCTCCCGTGACCGGTACGCCGAGGAGATTGGCGAAGACGAGATCGCCGTCCTGCGTCGGCTTGACGTCGAGCCTTTCCGACCTGCGCTCCGCGCGCTCGAAGTCGAAGAACGTTGCGGTAAGCGGCTTTACCCAGTCGCCGGAGAGTCGGCAGCTCTCGCCGAAGGACGCGGTGAACCTTTCGTCTCCGCGTCCGCGCAGACGGAAGGACACGTCTGGAGGAATCGACATCTCCTCGGTCACATTCCCCGGTGCGAACACGGCGAACTGCCCGCGCGTCACGGCAAGGCGGCTTTCGGGGTCAAGAATCGTGACGGACTGAATCCGCACTGTCGGCGTCGTGCCGTATGCGATGAGCGCTATCGCCGCCACGACGAGCGTCAGGGCGAAGGCCGTCCCCGGAAGTGCTGCAAGTATCAGAAGACGCCTGTTGCGTCTTGCGCACACGAAGACGATCCCCGGCATCACGATGAACGCTACGAGAAGAAGCAGAAAGACGAGAAGACCCACTGGTAGCGATTTTCCTACGTTTATCGGAACACATGTGTGGTTCACGGCAAAATGGAAGTCGGAGGTCTTGCCATAGTAGTAACGCCTTGTGCTGAGGTCGCCGATGCGCCGCCTCTGCGCGGTCTCCGCCGTTGACTGAAGGTTGGACGGAACAGACTTGCCGTCTGCGAATGTGATCACCGCGCCGCCGAGGATCTCGAATGCTCGCAGCGCCGCTCGCGTCTCTGCGGGGAGTGCGTCCGCGACTTCCTTCGTCATGCAAACGGCGTCGAAGGGCAGGTATGCGCGGAAGTCGCGCGGCCAGTCCGCCGCGTCTCGGCGCAGCTCGACGGAGTTGAAGTCGTGTTTGAACGCGGGCAGCACGGCGTCGCGGACTATTCCTGCTGAGAGCAGGAGGTTCACGGCGTTCTCGGTGTGTCCGTATGAGGCATAGTGATAATCCGAGACTCTGCTTGACAGCTGGAGGGACTCGCTTTGGGGTCCGTTGCTGTTTGGGGGCTTCGCCTCAAACAATGTGATGTCGCTTTCGCCGTAGCCGTAGCCGTCTTCAACTGTGAACACGCCCGGCAGCGTAATGGTGGCGGAAGCTCCCGGGCCGAGGGCGACGGTTCTTGTGGACAGCGCGGAGTGCGGGGCTTGGACGCTTACTTGTATAGTGCGCGGGAAGGGGAGGGTGTTTCGCAGCGCAATGCGACTGAGCTGCGTGTCGTGAGTTATTTCCGAGCCGACGACAGTCTCGTCGCGGTATTCGAGCGCGTCTATCCGCGAGCATCTATTCCATGAGGCCGGGCTGAGGACTGCGGTGGAGCCGCCGATCTCCTTCTCTTCCGTTTTCGGTCCTGGCGTAAGCGGTGGGTTGTTTGCCGGAACCGCCAGCGGGAATGCGGCGAGCGCAGCTGCGAAAATAAGAACGAATTTTCTGTGTGTTGTCATGGCTTTCAAAACTTCTCTGTGCCTTTGTGCCTCTGTGTTAAACGATTACTCCGCAACAGGAACTGATTCGATGATGCCGCGCGCTATGTCGTCCGGTGTGACGCCGTCCAAAGATGCGCGGTAGTCGAGAACGAGACGGTGGTTGAGGACTGGAATCGCGACTGCACGCACGTCGTCGAATCCGACCGAGGGACGTCCGTCGAGAAGCGCGAAGGCGCGTGCGGATTCCGCAAGCGCGATCGCCGCGCGAGGCGACGCGCCGTACTTGACGCTCTCGGCTCCGTGCGTCGCGGCGACGAGGCGTCCTATCCACGACGCGACCGCCTCTGGCAACACGACCTTCGCGGCCGTGTCGAACGCGCGTGCGAGCGCGTCCTTCGAGAGCGTGAACTTGGGGTCGGGCATCTTCCCCTGCGCGCGAGAAGAGATGATTGCAGTCAGCGTTGCTGCGTCTGGACTGCCGACGTGGAGCCGGAAGAGGAACCGGTCGGTCTGCGCCTCGGGGAGCGGATAGGTTCCCTCGAGCTCGATCGGATTCTGGCTCGCGAGGACGAAGAAGGGGTCGGGGAGCGGACGCGTCACGCCCATCAGTGTGACGGACCTCTCCTGCATCGTCTCGAGAAGGGCGGACTGCGTCTTCGGCGAGGCGCGGTTGATCTCGTCCGCGAGAAGAAGGTTGCAGAACACTGGCCCCGGACGAAACGCCATGTCGCGCGAGCCGTCGGCCTTCGTCTCGAGGATGTGCGAGCCGACGATGTCGGACGGCATAAGGTCGGGGGTGAACTGTATGCGCTTTGCGTCGAGCTCGAGAATCTTCGCAAGCGCCGTCACTAGGGCTGTCTTGCCGAGCCCGGGAAGTCCCTCAAGCAGGATGTGTCCGCGCGCGAGTATTCCCGCGAGGACGAGCCTGTGGAGCGCGGGGCGTCCGAGAAGCATCGCGTCGAGCGCCGCAAGCGCGCTGTCTAGGTCTGCCTTCACCGGTGCGATTTCCTCTGGCGTGAGTAGTGTCATTGGCTGTTCCTTTCTGTCTCGAAAAATCTCTTTACCGTGCCGCGGTGGCGCGGCGCGACGGATCTGTTGACTGAAGTACCGGTGGAGCGTCCGCCGATCTGCGCGGCGCCGCGCTTCGCCGACGCGCCGTGCGCGGTCGGGTCCTCCTCCGAAATCGACTCGCCGATCTTTCCCTCCTCGGCGTTCTCGCCCGGACGAACCTCCGTCGCGCGGTCGTCAAGGCTCGAGTCACCGAGTTCGGAGGGATTCGTCCACGACATCTCCGCGTCTCCGCGTCCGCGCTCGGGCGCGCCCGCTCCAGGGCCGTATTCGCATCCCTCGCCCTCGCATGGTTCGCCCGGACGCTCCTCGCCGTTTGGACACGATCCGGCGCACGATTCGTCGAGCATCTTCTGGAACTCCTTCGCCGCGTCGCCGTCTATCGCAAGACGCGCGAGAGCATCCGGATTCTGCGCCAGCCGCTTTACGGTCTCGCTGTTCAGGTCAAGTAGCGAGGCGATCTTTTCGCGCAGACGCTCAGCGGAGTCGAGCGCCGCGCCGGGGTCTGTTGGGTCTGCCGATTCCTCGATTCTCTTTAGCTCCTCCGCTAGTTCCTCCACGGTCTCTGGTTCGAGCGTCTCCTCCTCGCGCAGGTCTTCGATCTCGTTGCGTATGTCGGCCGTGATGTCCGGGAAGACCTTCGGCGCAGGAGACTCCGCGGCGGCGAACCATCCTTTCGGAACCATGAACGCAGCGACAAGAGCGGCGAGGGCCGGGATTAGCGCGAAGAGGCGCGGACGCAGGGAGACGCTGACCTTTGCTGCGACTGGTTCTGGACGCTTCCACGCGTCCGCGCCCGGCATTCCCTCGACGAGGAGAAGTCCGCCCGCGTGTGTTGCGTCCTCAGTGAGCGCGGCACATGCGCCGCGCGAGGGGAGGCGTCGCAGGGCCAGGAGCGCGCCAGCGAGGGACGCGATTGGAATTGCGGCGAGCACGGCCGGCGTCCATCCCGGTGCGTGTAGGGAGAGCGCCCTCAGCGCGAGGACTGCGAACGCGGACGCGGCGCATCCCCACAGCAGACCTGAGAGGGCGCCTTCGGCTGCGAGCGCGCGAATGAACGCGCGCCGAGTGGGATCCGAATGGACAGACATGCGGTCACTCTGCGCACGGCGGGTTGACGAATCACCATTCGGCGGGACGGTGGACCTTGAAGCCGGAATTTACCGCCTTGTGCTTCTTTAGGATCTTCTTTCCGCTCCCCGGGTCGATCTGGATCTGCGGCTCGCGCTTCTTGTGCTTGCGCCCGGTGAACAGGTGCATCACACGCTGCTTGGGCTGCGGGACGGAGGACTTCTCTCCCTGCGCGGGCTTGCCGTCGCTCTTTTGGTTCGCGGCAGCGACCGGGGCCGGAATGTCCACAACGGCTGAGGCGGGCTTCTGGGTCGGGGGGAGAAGCTCCATGGAGGAGTTCGTGCCCTGGCGCGGCTTGAAGGCGACTCCCTGCTCGATGGCGAGGCACATCGTGCAGACGTCCTTCCACGACGAGAGCCTGTAGTCGCGGTTCTTGACTAGCATCGCCTCGAGGAGCTGGCAGAAGCCTTCGGAGAGGTCGGGGCGGTACACGCGCGGATCCGGCGCCTGGAACAGCTCGCTGCAGTGGGCGCGCATCATGTCCTCGGAAGTCATCCCGGGGAACAGCATGCGTCCAGTCGCGAGGTGGTAGAGCGACGCGGCGAGCGAGTAGATGTCGACGCGGCAGTCGGGCTCGACGTCTCCGTAGACCTGCTCGGGCGAGATGTACGCCGGAGTGCCCATGACGTGCTCGGGAATGTCGCGCATTCCGTCCTTGATGTACTGGAACGTATGGCAGAGCCCGAGGTCCGTGAGCTTGACGACTCCGTCCGTGTTGATCATGATGTTGTCGGGCTTGATGTCGCAGTGAACAACGCCGAAGTCGTTCCACGCGTAGTCAAGCGCGACGGCGATCGACTCGCATATGAGCAGGCAGTCCGCCTCGCAGAGGTGCTGCTTGCGGTCGAGGAGGGCGCTGAAGTTGTAGCCGTCGACGTACTCCATGGTGTAGTACCAGTAGCCGTCGTGGCAGTTGAGCTCGTAGCTCCTCACGATGCCGATGTGGTGGATGTCGCTCATCGTGCGCGCCTCGGCGCGGAAGAGCTCGATGTCCTCCTCGTTCGCCGTGAGGTCGCGGTTCATGATCTTGACGGCGACGATCTCGTCGCGCCTTGTGTCATGGGCTTTCCAGACTGAGGACATGCCGCCCTCGCCGAGCTTGCCTATGAATTCAAGAAATGGTAGCGGTGGAGGCGTGTTCACAGCGATCCTTTCGTCTTGATTCCGAGTCCGCTGCACTTGGAGCAGGGATGTGCGCGGCGTCCGCCGCAGTCTGGGCACGGGAGGAACTTCGCTCCGCCGCAGACGGGGCAGGGCGATACGTTCACCTTCGTTTCCTTACGGGTGGTGCGGCGCGAGCCGCCGCTGGAGCGGAAGCCGCCCGACGAGCGGATTCCGCTGGATGAAGAGCCTGACTTCGAGACGGACGATTCGGTCGTCGTCTTCACGACCTGCCATCCGCCCTTGCAGTCGGTGTTGGTGCAGCGCACCGTTCCGCTGCCGTGGCACTTGGTGCACGCCTCTACGCCGGTCCAGTTGCATTTCTTGCACGGATGCCCGAACGCCTCCTCGACGAGCTTGCGTTGCTCCTTGCTCAGCTCCTTGTACGTCGCGTTGGGAACGAACGCCTCGCCGACGGCGATTTCGCCCTTGCCCTGGTGCTCCGCGGCGAACTCCGCGCGGTCTGCGGCAACTTGGCGCGAAAGCTCGGCGGGGTTCATATACGCCTGCAGCTTGCCTTTGCCGTCGCAGAGCGGACACTGCTTCTTCACTTTGCGGGCCGGGCCGATGCGGCCCTTGGCCTGTCCGTAGTCCGGCTCCTCCAGAACGAGGTTTCCCTTTCCTTCGCATCCAGGGCACTGGTCTCGCACTACGAGGTCCGGAAGCTCGGGCTTCACGCTCGTCCCCTCAGGAGGCGGCGATATGACGAAGTTGGCGACCTGGTTCCTCGCTTCGAAGAACTGCAGGAACGACACGGCAAGGACTGCTGCTAGAATGCTCATTTCATCCCCCATTCATTGAGTTTTCTGTGAAGTGTTCTGCGTGAAATCCCAAGGGTCTCGGCGGCCTTTGTCTTGTTCCCGCCGCTTGCCTCGAGAACCGAAAGTATCTTCGCCTTCTCCGTCTCCTCGAGCGTGCGGGCTGTGGAGGCCGCCGCAGGCGAGGCAGGCGGCTCAAGGATCTCGGGGGGAACGTCGGCGCGCGTGAGCTTTCCGCCGGACGACAGGACGCACATCTTCTCCACGACGTTCCTCAGCTGGCGGACGTTGCCGGGCCACGGATATTCTTCCAGCGCCTTTACCGCGTCGGCGTCGATTCCGGTAACTTCGCTTCCGTTCTTTTCCGCAAACTCCTTCATGAACCTGTCGACGAGAAGGGGAATGTCCTCCTTGTGGTCCTTCAGCGCCGGAGTCTTGAGGTCGATTACGTTGAGCCGGTAGAAGAGGTCCTCCCTGAACGACCCCTCGGCGACCATCTTCGCGAGATTGCGGTTGGTAGCCGCGACGAGGCGGAAGTCCACCGGACGCTCCACGGCGTCTCCGAGGCGGCGCACCTTGCGCGACTCGAGAGTGCGCAGAAGGGCGATCTGCGTCGCCATGTCGATTTCGCCGATCTCGTCGAGGAAGAGCGTTCCGCCGTTCGCAGCCTCGAAGCATCCGGCCTTGCCTTCCCTCAGCGCGCCGGTGAATGTTCCGGCGACATAGCCGAACAGCTCGGACTTCAGCAGCTCGCCTTCGAAGGCGGAGCACTCCAGCGCGATGAATGGACCAGCCGCTCGCTTTGAAAGATTGTGAATCGCCCGCGCGGCGAGCTCCTTGCCGGATCCGCTCGGACCCTCGATCAGCACCGTCGCGTTCGTCGGCGCGACCTTGCGGATCATCTCGTAGACCTTCTGCATCGCGGGCGAGGAGCCCGTGAAGCTCTCGAGCTCGCCCTTGAAATCTGCGCCAGACGGGGCTGCGGCCGGAGCCGGTCCGGCGGACTTGATCGCGTTCGCCACGCGCTGCTCGAGCTGGGCGAGGTCCGTGATCGGCTTCGTCATGAAGTCGTCCGCCCCGTCCTTCATCGCCTCCACGGCGAGATCGACGGTTCCGTATGCGGTGAGCAGCATGCACGCAAGCGACGGATTGACCTTCTTCGCCTTCTTCACGAGCTCAACTCCGCTTTCGCCCGGCATGCGCACGTCGGATATCAGCAGCGCGAGCTCGGGCGTCGCCTCGATGACGGCGAGAGCCTGCTCTGCGTCCGGCGCCGTCATGCAGTCGTACGTCGCGCCCAGGGCGCGCGCCATGACGTCGCGCGTCGGCTTCTCGTCGTCGACTATGAGTATCTTGCGCTTCGTCATTTTAAGGTCCTTATTCTCCGCTCCAGTCGCGGAATCCTCACCGTGAACGTCGTTCCCTCGCCGGGAGCGGACTCCGCGGCGATAGTGCCGCCGTGCGCGCGCACGATGCGGTCCGTCACCATAAGCCCCAGCCCCGTTCCCTTCGCCTTCGTCGTCCGATATGGTTCGAAGAGGTGGGCGAGCTGTTCGGAATTCATTCCGGCGCCGTTGTCGCAGAACGCCACAGTAACGTCGTCGTCGTCCGAACCAATCGCGATCTCGATGCGTCCGCCGTCCTTCATCGCCTCGAGCGCGTTCTTGAGGAGGTTGAAGTAGACCTGCTCCATCTGGTCCGGATCGAGCGCCACGGCCGGAAGGGCGGAAGGCATGTCGAGCGTGACCGTGATGCGGCGCTCCTCGAACTGGTGCTTAAGCGTCGCGAGGCAGGATTTAAGCGGATCCGCCACCGAGCCCGGCCTCAGGTTCGGCTTCTGCGGCCTCAGGGCCTGCAGAAAGCCGCGGATGATTCCGTCCAGCCTCGCCACCTGGGCAAGGCATTCCGCTATCGACGGATCGTCCTTGTAGGAGCGCTGGAGGAGCTGGAGGTTCAGCGAAAGGGCGTTCAGCGGATTGCCGATCTCGTGCGCAACGCCGGCCGCTAGGTCCATTACGGCGCGCGACGCGCCCGCGCGAAGCTCCTCCTCGGTGCGGGCCTTCTCCGCCGTGATGTCGCGGACGTAGACAATCGTCTCGTCCTCGAAGGGGATGGTCTGGATTTCAAGTGACCGCTTTTCTGGATACGTCACCGTGATTTCGCGCTTCGACGACTTGCCGAGCGGAAGCCCGAGAGTCGGCAGCATCTCCTCCGGCGCAAGCCCAAGAAGTTCACGCGCCGCCGGATTGCTCTGCACGACCTGTCCGTCCTGGTCGATTCTTATGAGTCCCTCCTTGAGCGCGCTGAATAGAGTTTCGGAGCGTTCGAGCGCATCGGCAACATGTCCGAACTGCTCCCTGAGCCGTTCGGCGTCCATCTTGCCGATGTGCTTTCGCACGCCTTTGAAGAACTCCTTCATTTCCTCCTGTTGTCGACTACGCGCTTGATCTTGCCCTCGCTGCGCGGAAGCGTCCCGGGAGCGACGAGCGTGATTTTCGGGCTGAGTCCGACGATTTCCTTGATCGACGCGGCGACGCGCTTCCTGATCGCCTCCATTGCGGAGATCGTGTCGGAGAACGCCTCGGCCGTGACCTCGACCTTGATCTCGAAGCGGTCCATCGTGTCGGTGGACGAAAGCTCGATCATGTAGTGCGGCGCGACCTCGGGCACCTTCATGAGGCACGCCTCGATCTGGCTCGGGAACACGTTGACGCCGTGGATGATGAGCATGTCGTCGCTTCTCGCGTGGACGCGGTCCATGACGCGCATGGTGCGTCCGCACTTGCACGTCCCGGTCTGCAGACGGGAAAGGTCGCGCGTCCTGTAGCGCACCATCGGCGTTCCGCGGCGGTCGAGCGTCGTGAAGACGAGCTCGCCTTCCTCGCCGTCGGGCAGGACCTCGAGAGTGTCGGGGTCGATGATCTCCGGATAGAAGTGGTCCTCCCAGACGTGGAGTCCGTGGCAGTAGGGGCAGTTGCCGGCGACGCCAGGTCCGGCAATCTCGGTGAGCCCGTAGATGTCGTGAGCGGTGATGCCGGAGATCTCCTCGATCCTCTGGCGTATCTCGTCCGTCCATGGTTCAGCGCCGAAGACGCCGTGCTTGAGCTTCGTGTCGCGGCGGAAGTCGACGCCCATCTTCTCCGCGACGGTCGCGAGGTGGAGGAAGTAGCTCGGGGTGCAGCAGATTACCGTCACGCCGAGGTCGCGCATGAGCATGATCTGCTTCTCGGTGTTGCCGGCGCTCGTCGGAAGCACCGCGCACCCGAGACCCTCGGCGCCGTAGTGCGCGCCAAGTCCGCCGGTGAAGAGTCCGTAGCCGTACGAGACCTGCACGACGTCGTCCTTGGTGATGCCGTACATCGCCATGCAGCGCATCACGCCGTCCGTCCAGATCTTCACGTCCTCGGCCGTCTGCGGAATGCAGATCGGCTTGCCGGTCGTGCCGGAAGAGCAGTGGAAGCGGTTGATCTCCGACATCGGCGCGGCGGTAAGGCCGAGCGGATATTCGTCGCGGAGATCGGTCTTCTTCATGAAGGGGAACTTGCCGAGGTCGGCTAGGGTGACGAGGTCGCGCGGCTTGACGCCTTTTTCGTCGCAGCGGCGGCGGAAAAGGGCCACGTGCTCGTATTCGTACGGAATCAGCTCCTGCAGCTTCGAAAGCTGCAGTTTTCTGAGTTCCTCGACCGGCATGAAGTCTGGCTTTGAAATCGGATTCATTGACATATCCCGTTTGTGGATGCTTTTAAACACATATTATACCAAATAAATTGCCACTGTGGGGGGTGCAGTGGGTGCAACGGGCGATTTATGCAAGGATGCAGCAAATCCAAGCCATTGCTTTCGCTGCTGGGAGTTTTGGAGTTTTGGAGAACTTGAGATTCAGACGCGTTCTCCCAAACTCCGAGACTCCAAATAGCGAAAGCAATCAAATGCTGCGTCGACGCAACCCCTGCCAAGCGATCCGTTCACTACAGGGCCACTCTACAGGGGGTCCGTCGCTCCGCGACGGACATTCGCAGCTATCGCACAGACGCGGCTTCCAGCCGCGTTGCCCCCTAAACATTCTTGCCTGTAACTTAACTATAATTCCAAGCCATTGCTTTCGCTGCTGGGAGTTTTGGAGTTTTGGAGAA